>JAZQHH010000211.1:0-13665 GCA_045540495.1 Faecousia sp. | reverse complement strand
CTGGAAACCTCGTCCATGGAACGCAGCAGAGGTGTTTTCTTGTCCAATGCCTCTCCGGTGTAGGAGAAGAAGCAGGTGGGGATGTACAGGCTGTTTTCCTTCACGAAGGCGAAGGCGGTGGGGTCCCAGGCGGTGTAGCCCCGGGCCTCGAAGGTGGCCCGCAGACCGCCGGAGGGGAAAGAGCTGGCATCGGATTCGCCCCGGACAAGCTCTTTGCCGGAAAATTCCATAATGACCCGCCCGTCGCCGGAGGGGGTGATGAAGGAATCATGCTTCTCGGCGGTGATACCGGTCATGGGCTGGAACCAGTGGGTGTAGTGGGTGGCGCCCTTCTCAGTGGCCCAATTTTTCATGGCCTCGGCAATTTCATTGGCCACATCAAGGGGCAGGGAAGAGCCGGTTTGGATGCAGTTTTTCCACGCCACATAAATATCGGGGGAAAGACGCTGTTTCATGGTAGCTTCATTAAATACATCGCTGCCAAAAATTTCAGGAACATTTAAAAACGGACTCATAGTGACGCATCCTTTCAAAATCCGGTGAAATCAATCGTAACCCATTAGAATTTTATGTGAAAGGAAAGTAAATTGCAAGTGTGAAAATGAATAAATTTATTCGCAAAATTGCACAGTATTTAGGCAATGCCTACAAATCTTTCATTTAGAAAAAAGAAAATGAATTTTTGATGGTATTTGACTTGCATTTTTCGCCCATTTTGCGTATAATAAGCCTATAATTTCCGGGAAAGGATGATGGAATTGTCCACCTACTCTTGCAGAAGCAGAGAAGAACTTCGTATTGAAGCCAAGAAAATGATTGCCCGCTACGGTGCCCACCTGCAGGAGGGCCTGAAGCTGGATATGTCCCGGGGCAAGCCCAGCCAGATGCAGCTTGACCTGGTCAGTGATATTATGACTGTCCTGACTGATAAAGCCCAGTGCATTCTGGATGGCAATGATGCCCGTAACTATGGCGACCTGGCTGGCCTGAAGTGCTGCCGGGAGTATTGGGCCGATGTGCTTGGCTGCAAGCCGGAGCAGACCTTCGTCGGTGGCAACGCCAGCCTGAGCCTGATGTACGATTTGATTGCCCGTGCCTACACCCATGGCCTGAAGGATAGCCCCAAGCCCTGGTGCAAGGAGGAGCGGATCAAGTTTCTGTGCCCCTCTCCCGGCTACGACCGGCATTTTCGCATCACTGAGCATTTTGGTTTCGAACTGATTACTGTCGCCATGCACCCCGATGGCCCCGATATGGATACCATCGAGGAACTGGTGAAGGACCCCCAGGTCAAGGGTATTTGGTGCGTCCCCAAGTATTCCAACCCCCAGGGCTACATTTATTCCGATGAGGTCATCGACCGCTTCGCCAATCTGAAGCCTGCGGCCCCCGACTTCGCCATCATGTGGGATAACGCCTACTGTGTCCACGAGTTCGAAGGGGAGTTTGAGCCTTTCCGGGATATTATCTCCCTGTGTGCCGAGGCTGGTCGGCCTAATATGGTCTATGAGTTCGCCTCCACCTCCAAGATTACCTTCCCCGGTGCTGGCATCTCCGTCATGGCATCTTCCGAGGAGAATATCAAGTACCATACCAAGCTCATCGGCGTCCAGACCATTTCTTACGACAAGGTCAATCAGCTGCGCCATGTTCTGTATCTGAAGGACCGGGCCCATACCCTGGAGCTGATGAAGAAGCACGCCGAGATTCTGGGCCCCAAGTTCCACATGGTGCTGAAATTGCTTCGTGCTGAGCTGACGAATAAGGGCATTGCCCATTGGCACCTGCCCAAGGGCGGCTACTTTATTTGCGTTGCCGCTATGCCCGGCACCGCAAAGCGGACGCTGGAACTGTGCAAGAAGGCCGGTGTCACTTTCACTGAGGCCGGCGGCACTTATCCCTACGGCCATGATCCCCACGATTCCATGATCCGCATCGCCCCCAGCCTGCCCCCCATCGAGGAGCTGGAAAAGGCTATGATGGTGTTCTGCACCTGCCTGAAGATCGCCGCCCTGGAAAAATATCTGGGCCTGGAAATCATCGAATAATACAAAACCGGAGGAATCGGGATGGATTCCTCCGGTTTTGCTTTTGAAGTAAATGATTGTTTTAGCAGTATAAATATTCATTGGCCATCTCTTTTCATTTTACTTTACAACCGAATCATTTTGCGGTATGATAAAAACAAAAAGGAGTGTTTCCCATGACTGAAATGCATAAAAAGTATTATGAAAAGCGCGGGGCTATCCTGGTGAAGAATCTGAAAAGCCGCCATTTTGATGCCTATTATTGCGCCACCAAGGAAGAGGCTCTGGCCAAAGCCCTGGAACTGATTCCCGAGGAAGCAACTATCGGTTGGGGCGGTGCCATGTCTGCCCATGAAATTGGCCTTGTGAAGGCGCTGAATGCCGGAAACTACAATGCCATCGACCGGGACCGGTGCGCCACTGCGGAGGAAAAGCTCCAGGCTGCCAAGGATTCCATGTTTGCCGACGTGTTCCTCACCGGCGCCAACGGTCTGAGCCTGGATGGAGAAATGGTCAATATTGATGGCACTGGTAATCGGGTTGCCGCTATCGTCTACGGCCCCAAGGAGGTTCTGGTCATTGCGGGCATGAATAAGGTATGCGATACCCTGGAAGATGCCATCACCCGGGCCAGAACCGTTGCTGCGCCCCTGAATCAGCAGCGTTTTCTCCTGAATAACCCCTGCACCGCCACCGGTACCTGCGCCGACTGCAAGAGCGAGACCTGCATTTGCAACCAAATCCTCATCACCCGCCACTGCCGTCCAGTGGGTAGGATAAAGTTTATTTTGGTGGGCGAAGATTTGGGCCTATAATTGATCGATATTAATGAATGACACCACCAATTTTGGTGGTGTCATTTTGTCATAGAGCATCAATGGCTGAGGTGTTTTCTAAAGCAGTTATGGCAGAATCAATTGATTTTTTATATATCAACACAAGCAGAATGCCTAACACGATTCCAGCTAAATGAATCATCATGGAGTGAATTCCTGCGACTCCAGGATGGAGCGAAATCAGTTCACCAAGTAATCCACTTATGAAGATATATCCGAGTGGTTGTCTAAAGAAGTATTTCTTATTAAGTGAAAATACACGAAATAATATGTATACGCCCATGATCGTTACTGCAAATGAACTTCCGGATAGCCCGTTGCCGTATGCGAGCTTGCCTGCGGGTATAATTGTGTGCGTGATAATTTGGAAGACAATACTGATACAAATCCAAGTGGTCAAAAAAACAATACCAAATTTTTGGTGTCCGATTAATTTCTCAATCATAATGGCATAGGGGATAAACATTAAACAATTTGCGACAAGGTGTGCCACCGCCATACCGAATCCGGTTTCATCACCGTGCAAAAATGCACCGCTGACATACTGCCAGAAATGCTTTGGCTGATTACTCCAGGCCAGTTCGGTATACAAGTGTGGAAAAAGAATAAATAGAGTGGTTACAAGCAAACAACATATGGTTACAGCCAAGGTTATCCACGGGAAAGCGTGGTTCTTGGTGTATAAAGATGATATTTTCACACGAATACAACTCCCAGCTTGAAAATGTATTGTTATCGCAAGGAACCAAATTAATAATGATATTCATGAAAAAATCCTGCCGAAAATTCGACAGGACTTTTTGGAGCTAGTGACCTGACTCGAACAGGCGACCTTCTCATTACGAGTGAGATGCACTACCGACTGTGCTACACTAGCATACTTTCAGCCTGAATATTATATCTTTTTTCTGGCCGATTGTCAACTGCTTTTTACGATTTTGGGTTGCCTGATGCGATGATGAATGCTATAATAGCCCCAAAGAGGTGACAATATTGAAAAAAATACTCAAATACATGAAGGGCTTCGGCAAGGAATGCGTCCTGGGGCCGCTGTTTAAGCTGCTGGAGGCGTCCTTTGAGCTGATGATTCCGCTGGTGGTGGCCCGGATCGTTGACGTGGGCATCGCCAATGGGGATACCGGCTATGTGGTTCGGATGTGCCTTGTGATGGTGGCGCTGGGCGTTGTGGGCTTTATTTCCGCAGTGGTTGCCCAGTATTATTCTGCCAAAGCGGCGGTTGGCTTTGCGGCCCTGCTTCGCAGCGCCCTGATGGCGCATATGCTGGGGCTCAGCTATACTCAAATCGATACTTTAGGTGCCTCCACCATGGTCACCCGAATGACTTCCGATGTGAACCAGGTGCAAAACGGCGTGAATTTGACCCTCCGTCTGCTGCTCCGCTCACCCTTTGTGGTATTCGGCGCCATGGTCATGGCTTTTACCATCGATGTGGAATCGGCGCTGATTTTTGCCGGTATCATTCCGGTGCTGTGTGTCGTGGTATTTGGAATCATGCTGATTACCATGCCCATGTACAAAAAAGTCCAGTCCCGACTGGACGGCGTGACCTCTGCCACCCGGCAGAATTTGACCGGCGTTCGTGTTCTGCGGGCTTTTTGCAAAGAAGAGGATGAAATTCGTTCCTTCGAAAACAGCACCCATTCTCTGACCCGGAGCCAGCTTTCCGCCGGTCGAATTTCGTCCCTGATGAATCCGCTGACCTTTGCGCTGATCAACCTGGCTGTGGTTTTACTGATTCAACTGGGCGGTCTGAAGGTGGATTCCGGAGAACTGTCCCAGGGCATGGTCATCGCCCTTTACAACTATATGTCCCAGATCCTTGTGGAGCTGGTGAAGATGGCAAATCTGATTATCACCATTACCAAGGCGGTGGCCTGCGGCAATCGTATCGGCGATATGCTTTCCCTGGATATCTCCGGCGAAAAGTGGGAAGGGGAGACCATTTCTCTTTCCGGCGGTGTGGAATTTCGCAACGTCTACGCCAAATATGCCGGTGCAGCCGGCGAATCCCTGGAGGATATTACATTTACCGCCGCCCCTGGCCAGACCATCGGCATCATTGGAGGCACCGGTGCCGGCAAGACCAGCCTTGTGAACTTGATTCCCCGGTTGTATGATGTCAGCCGTGGCAATATTTTCATTGATGGCCAGGATATTTTTGCCCTGGATAAAACGGCCCTCCGGGAGCAGATCGGCATCGTTCCTCAAAAGGCGGTGCTGTTCAGCGGAACCATCCGGGAGAATCTGCTGTGGGGTAATGAGAATGCCTCCGACGAGGAGCTGTGGCAGGCGCTGGATACGGCCCAGGCCCGGGAGGTTGTCAAGGATAAGGAAGGGGAGCTGGATGCCAGAGTGGAGCAGGGGGGCGCCAATTTCTCCGGCGGTCAGCGGCAGCGTCTGACCATAGCCCGGGCGCTGGTCAGGAAACCAAAGATTTTGATTCTGGACGACAGCGCATCGGCCCTGGACTATGCCACGGATGCCCGGCTTCGGCTGGCCATTCGGGGCATGAAGCAGCCGCCCACCACGTTTATTGTATCCCAGCGGGCTGCCTCTGTTCGTTATGCGGACCAGATTCTGGTGCTGGACGACGGTATGCTCGTGGGAAAAGGTACGCACGATGCGCTGTTGGCGGAATGCCCTGTGTATCAGGAGATTTATTACTCCCAGTTCCCCAAGGAGGTGACCCGCCATGGCGAAAAATAATACCCAGGCCCTTCGCGAGGTGCTGCGGCGGCTGCGCCCCTATTGGCCCATGCTGATCGGTTCGCTGGTGCTGGCTACGGTGAATGTGCTGCTGTCGCTGTACATTCCCATCCTGGTGGGCCAGGCCATCGACTGTATGGTCAGCAAGGGAAATGTAGATTTTACTGCGGTAGGGGAGAAGCTGCTGGGGGTTGCGATTTGCGCCCTTGGAGGCGGATGCGCCCAATGGATTATGAGCCTCCTGAATAACCGGGTGACCTACCGGGTGACCCGGGATATCCGCAACGAGGCCTTTCGGCATATCCAGTCGCTGCCCTTAAGCTATCTGGACAGACACCCTCACGGCGATTTGGTCAGCCGTGTGGTGTCCGATGTGGATACCTTTGCCGACGGTCTGCTGATGGGCTTTACCCAGCTGTTTACCGGCATTATGACCATTTTGGGAACTCTGATTCTGATGCTGGCCATCCGCTGGCAGATCGCCCTGGTGGTTATTTGCGTAACACCCCTGTCACTGGTGGTGGCGAATTTTATTGCCCGAAAGACTTACTCCATGTTTAAGCTCCAAACCGAGACCCGTGGCGAACAGACCGGCCTGATCAACGAAACCCTGGGTCAGCTAAAGGTGGTCAAGGCCTTTGGACATGAGGATGAATCTCTGGAAGCCTTCAACGAAGTCAATGATCGGCTGGAAAAATGCTCTTTGCGGGCGATTTTCTTCTCTTCGTTGGTTAATCCTTCCACCCGCTTTGTCAATTCGCTGGTGTATGCCGGTGTGGCACTGGTGGGAGCTTTGATGGTCATTGGCGGCGGTGGGTTTTCCGTTGGCAATCTGTCCAGCTTTTTGAGCTATGCCAACCAGTATACCAAGCCCTTCAATGAAATTTCCGGTGTCATTACGGAGCTGCAAAATGCGCTGGCCTGCGCCGGGCGGGTGTTTGAATTGATTGAGGCTCCTGCCCAAACCCCGGATGCCACCGCAGCGGAGGCTCCTGTGGTGCGGGGCGGTGTGGAAATTCGGGATTTGACCTTCTCCTACCGGCCTGAAAAGCCCCTCATCCGTGATTTTAATCTCTCTGTTCAGCCCGGTCAGCGGGTTGCCATTGTGGGTCCCACGGGGTGCGGTAAAACCACGTTCATCAATCTTCTGATGCGCTTTTACGACCCCCAGGGCGGTGAAATTTTCCTGGATGGGGTGGATACCCAGCAGATGCCCCGCAGCGTCCTGCGCCGCAGTGTGGGCATGGTGCTGCAGGATACCTGGCTTCGCTCCGGCACGATTCGGGAGAATATCGCCATGGGCAAGCCCGATGCAACCGAGGAAGAAATCATCAATGCCGCAATGCAGGCTCATGCCCACAGCTTCATCAAGCGGCTTCCCAAGGGGTATGACACGATCATCAGCGAATCCGGCGGCAATCTGTCCCAGGGCCAGAAGCAGCTGCTGTGCATCGCCCGGGTGATGCTGTGCCTACCGCCCATGCTGTTTTTGGACGAGGCGACCTCTTCTATCGATACCCGCACGGAGGCAAGGATCCAGAAGGCGTTCGATACCATGATGGAAGGCAGAACCTCCTTTATCGTGGCCCATCGGCTGTCAACCATTCAGGAGGCGGATGTAATCCTCGTCATGCGTTCCGGCCAAATCGTGGAGCAGGGGAGCCATGAGGAATTGCTGAAGCGAAACGGATTCTATGCCCAGCTTTACCAAAGTCAGTTCGCCCATTAAATTTGCGAAAAAAGAAAAATAATGCTTGACAAACGGGGCTCCATGTTGTATTATAAGTAGGTCGGCGGCGAGCCCCGAACATGGAGAAGTCGCGTAGCTGGCCGAGCGCGCACGATTGGAAATCGTGTATACCCCAAAAGGGTATCGAGGGTTCAAATCCCTCCTTCTCCGCCAAAAGAAAATCCTGTCGAATTCTCGGCAGGATTTTTTTGTTTGAAAATGGGCAGAATAATGAAAATATATTTGTTCCATTGAAGATAGTTTTTCCCCAGTAAGAAAAACATCTATAATAATTAATCCAATGTCAAAAGCCTAACTACCAAACGAGAGTAGTTAGGCTTTTTATTTGTCTTGTTAATGATGGTGTATGAACACAAGGATCGCTGTAGTGGAGGCTCCGATTGCCCAGAGGGTAACCAATCCAATGTTGGGAAGAGCCAGCATCCAATCACCCTGAAGCAGGGCTTGGGCGGCCTGGCTGCTGGGGTAGAAGGGGAGGATTTTGCAAATCTTCTCAAAGACACCACCAATCATTTCGATGCTGAACCAGGTGCCGGAGAGCCAGCCTGCCAGATTCGTCATCAATGCGCCGCAGATTCCGCCCACGGCCTTTTCGGACAGAACGCAGCCAAGCAGCAGTCCCAGGGCAATATACAGGCAGGCGGTGGGCACCAGGCCGAGGATAACGGACAGAATATGAATGGTCGGTTTCAGACCCATAGCAATGGCGGCCAGGGTGCAAATCAGTACCTGGACCATTGCCATGGGAATCATGGGCAGACAATAACCGGCGATGTATTCCCAGGGCCGCAGGGGAGAGGTGCGTAGCCGCAGCATGAAACTGCTGCCCCGGTCCTTGGAAATCAGCATGGACGCAAACAGGGACAGGAAACAAAGACCGAAAGCTGCAATGCCGGGGGCCAAGGTATCGATTTGGTACAGGGTCATATTTGACTCAGCCGGGATTGCGCTGTTGATCAGCGACAGAAGTCCAAGCAGTAAAACCGGGAACAAGACTCCAAAAAAGAGACTGATAGGGTCCCGGATAATTTCCAGGGTGTTGCGTTTGGCGAAAAACAGCGTGCGACTCATAGGGCACCTCCTGCCAGCGTGATGAAGGCGTCCTCAAAATTCTTGGCCTTTGCCAGATGAATCAGTTCCTGGGGGGTGCCGAGGGCCGTCAGTTTGCCGCCGGAAAGAATGCCGATACGGTCAGAAAGTGCCTCTGCCTCCTCCAGATAGTGGGTGGTGAGAATGATGGTGGTTTTCGCTTTTAGCGCCCGAATCATGGTCCACAGCTCCCGTCGGGCAAGAACATCCAGCCCCAATGTGGGCTCATCTAGAAACAGCAGCCTCGGCTGCGAAATAAGGGCCATGGCAATGGACAGCCGTCGCTGCCAGCCGCCGGATAGCTTTTTGGCCTTCGTGTATTCGATTTCCTCCATATGAAATTGTTCAATAATCTCGGTGGCTTTTTCCTTTGCATCCTTACAGGATGCGCCATAAATACCGGCCATCAGCTCCAGATTTTCCCGGACGTTCAAATTGGGGGCCACGGCGGTTTCCTGGGGACTGGTAGAGAGCAGGGCTTTTGCTTTGTTGGGCGCGGTTTGGATATCGTGTCCAAAAATCAGGGCCGTTCCGTCTGTTGGGGACATCAGACAGGACAGGAGCTTGATGGTGGTTGTCTTACCGGCGCCATTTACCCCAAGCAGGGCGAATAGTTCTCCCTGGGAAACGGTCAAGTCCAGCCCATCTAAAGCTGTTTTTGTGCCGTATTTTTTGGTGAGGCCTTTGGTTTCAATGGCGTTCATGGTAATTCCTCCGCATGGTTGATAGCTT
The DNA here is from genome assembly GCA_045540495.1 of Faecousia sp. Lineage (GTDB taxonomy): Bacteria > Bacillota > Clostridia > Oscillospirales > Oscillospiraceae > Faecousia. Next base: position 4,504 of record JAZQHH010000211.1, on the reverse strand, counting down.
CAGCAAACGCTTCCAAATTCGAGTTGCTTTCTTCCGGATAAAGGGTCTGCCCGTTGCCATCAAGGATTGTTTTGGCAATTTTCATCATAAAATCATGCTTCTGAAGCGCAATACCTCTGGTGGGGTCAGCCATCAAAATCAAACTATCCCCAGGTCCAACGCCGAACATCTCCCGTACTTCCTTGGGAATCACAATTTGCCCCTTGGGGCCAAGCCTGACAGTTGCAAGAAAACCTTTACTCATATAAAAACTCCTACAAGTTATACTTGTTATACAATTATACAGGATTTATTGCGTATTGTCAAGAAAAGAATGGTTTGGAATATTTTATATTATATTCACAGAAACGCCATGATTTTCCTTTGATTTATGATACAATATATACACACGGCAGGCGGCAGTAGGGCCCGACGATGCCGGGGAAATATTCCCGGATAAGCCGACGTTGCGGTCCGTGACAGACTGCGCCACGATGAAGGAAGATACGGCAGTAACTTTTGAAAGTTGCTTCTGTGTTGTTTCAAAACTCAATAAAATCATCCCGGAGCCAAAGCTCCGGGATGATTTTATTCGTCAGTTGGAACATCCGTCAGCTTGGAACCTTGGCGGAAGTAGGTAAAAATATAGTCAATAAAGGCGATCATCAGGAAAATGCCGTCAATGATTGCCATAACGTGTATAGCGGTTTCGCTGAGATTGGGCATCAGAACCATTAAAATCAGGCTTACAAACAGGATAGTGGTGCAGATTTTGCCCGACATCAGAGCCCCGTCCAGCATTTTTCCCTTCCGGTAGAAAACCAACATGGCGATGAGCTGGAAGCTTTCTTTCAGAACAAACAGCATCACGATCAACCAGAGAACGGGGTAGGATTTGGCAAGGCACAGGATCAAGGTGAACTGGGTCATCTTATCCGCCACCGGGTCAAGTACCTTGCCCACTGTGGAGATCATATTAAAGTGCCGGGCGATTTTGCCATCGATCAGGTCGGTCAGACAGGACGCAGCCAAAATGCCGCCAGCGATGTAGTAATCCTTCGGCGTGGATGCGTTGAGATAAATAATCATATATACCGGAATCAAAACCAGTCGGAACAAGCTCAGCAGGTTCGGAATGGTCAGGACTTCCTTTTTCCAATCCTTGATTATCATTTGTTTTTCCTCCGGGGGCGACGATTCGCCAAACATAATACACTATTATAGCGCAGATGTTTTGTTGAATCAAGGCTAAAACAGTATTCGTTTCAAAAAGTTTACAAAATTGAAAGACTAATCCATATAATCCCGGTTAGCGGCCAAAGGGTAATGAAGGGCCAGGTGTTTCCATGTGACTTTATCCACTTCACCGGTTGTGGGCAAACCGCTTAATGCCTGGAAATCCGCCACGGAAATGGAGGTGGCATCATCCAGAATGCCATTCATGCTTGGAGCAGAAATGCTGGCGTATACTTCGGAAAGTACCTGCAAAATGGCCTGGATTACATAAATATTCGGCTGGCGGGTGCCTTTTTTCAGGATTTGACCGGGATGCAGAATGATTTCCAGAGGCTGGGCTACGCCTACTCGGGTCAGAGCCGGTTCGTAAGCGAAAACGATGGCCTCCCAGGTTTCCTGGTCGGTGATCCCGGTGACAGGTAATCCGTGGTTGCGCTGGAAGGCGGAGACCGCCTGCATGGTTTGACCGCCGTAGATCCCATCCGGGATCAAGCTGGGCTGATTTTCGTCCTCCTGAGCGATAACCCGGATCATGGTCTGCAAGCTGCGAATGGGCTGACCGATAAAGGATTCCGTCGGTCTCATCGAATCACCTCCTGACTGATGGGGTCCTGATTCCCGGTGGACAGGTTTCGGCCGGGGAATTGGGTCATGGTAGAGGTTCGGGCGTACCGTTGCCGCAGGGCGGTGTTTGGATTGGCGGGGAACAATTCTTCGTTGCGCAGGGATATGGTTTCAATCCCGGAAAATTGGTCGTAGATTTCCTCCCAGGTTTGGGCGTTGACGATGCCGGTTTGCGGCAATCCGAAATATTCCTGGGCCGCCAAAACCGCCTCCTGGGTGCGAATCCCAAAGATTCCATCCACATCAACACTGGGAATGGCCGGAATATAGGCCGCCAAAATTGCCAGCATATACTGCAGATGGCGCACTTTCTCGCCGGTGCTGCCCAGCTGCGGGGAGTTGGGATATTCCCAGGAAATGCTGTAAAATCTCTGCCCCTGGCTGCGCAGCTCCGACAATCGGGTAACGGCAGTATAGAGCCGCACAAGGGCATACCAGGTGGCTTTCCCGACGATTCCGTCTGCGGTGAGGTTGAATATCTCCTGAAAACGCCGAACGGCAGCTTCCGTCCGGCTTCCGAAGATGCCATCAACGGTTGCCAGTTTTGGAATGGCGGGGTAATTCTGCGAAATTCGATTCAATTCTACTTGGATAACCACCACATTTGGCCCGGAGGAGCCCCGCCGCAGAGGCGTGCCGGGGTAGGAGGAGGTGATACCGCGAATGGGGGCGTTGGTCACGATCTCCACATTGCCGTAATAGCTTTGTATGATCTCCGTGGAGCTATACCCCTGCCGGGCCAGATTTTGGCTGCCCCATTGGCTCAGCCCTTCGCAGGTAACGGTGGTTCCGTTGCAGAATTTCGCTGCCAGTGGCTCCACAAAGCCGGGACGGCGCAAATAATCGTTAAACAGCTCGTCAACGATCCGGGAGACATTTTCGAAAAAGCTTCGTCCGTTGACAAAGGCCTGGTCGAAGGCGGTGTTGTTGGTGATATCGAAGTCGTAGCCCCGGCTGCGGTAAAACTCCGTGTAGACCCGATTCAGGGCGAAGGAGACGATGGCGTAAATGTTTGCCCGGAGTGCTGCTTCGTCCCAGGTGGGATAGATCTCGCTGGAGGCTACATTTTTGACATAGTCCGAAAAGGGGACCGTCACATTGGCCGCGTTGGCGCTGGGGGCGCCAAGATGGACTGTGATATTCTGGGGTACAAATGGAAGAACAGTTGGCATGGAGACCTCCTTACAAATTCTGTACCGGGGTGAAGAATATTTCCTTCTCACCCCAGGATTCCGGAAGCTCCGACAGTGGAATCATTTCAAGATTCTGGTTTGTGGTGGTGCCGGCAAAGACCTGAAGGTCCTCGTTTTCGATTTGAACATAGTCCTTCAGCCGGGCAAACAGATTGACACGGGCAAAGGGCAATTCTCCGGGGTTAGGACTTTGACTTTCGGCAAGTTCCGGAACCGGAACGGCGATGGGGTCGATTTTGCCGTTTCTGTCGGTCAATCGCATGGCAATGACGGTGCCGTCGGTGGCGGTAACGGTGACCGCCACATCCTTCAGTGGGAATCTGGCCTTGCTGCTGAAGGCGCTTACCTGTATGTAGCCGGTAGCTGGCAGGGGAATCCACTCCTTTCATGGTTTCATACAAGGATATGCACCGACCGGGTAAAAGTTGCGCAAAAAAAGAGCCTGCCGAAGCAGGCTCAGAATGTTACAGCAAATGGGCGACTACATACCACATGACCAGCACGATAACCAGCAGGGGAATATAGGCAGCCAGGGCCGCCGAGGCGATATACACCGCGGAAATGCCCACATAATTCATCAGGCACACAAGTCCGGATAAAATAGCGGTGGTCAGGATGGCTTTGTAAAGCTGTTTGCCCACCAAATTGGAGAAGAAGAAGGTGTACAAAATACCCAGCAGCGGGTCAATAAAGGCCAGCGCGCCGCCAACCACCAGTTTCAGGGCACCCAGCAGCACCGAAGCGATCAACACGATCACCAGAATTGCCGGAGCAAACTCAGCAAAACCGGCAGGAACCAGAATGCCAAGGATCATATTTACCACATACTGCAGGCAGATCGCCAACACAACCGACATGATCCGGAAGAAGAACCAACCAAGCAGCTTCTTGCCCTGGGGCAGCCAGCTGTCCAGCAGGTTCATCAAAAAGGCCAGGATCACCATATCCAGCACTTTTTCGCAAACCGTATTGAAACTTGCGTTCAGCAGGTCAAAGATATACAGGTGATCCCCGGAAATGCTGACAAAGGGCAGGGGAGAGAGAATCACATCCAGCTTTGTCCCGGTGGAATAGACAACTACATTCACCACATAAATGCACAAAATGGCGATAGAGGCGGAGACAGCATGGTTCAAAACTGACTTTTTGCCAAACAAAATCCGGGCAATGAAGGCAAACGCCAGCATTCCCAAAATTAAAATGACCAAAAACTGCACATAGCGGTAGGGGTCAAAGCCTTCGGGAGTGATGGAGCTTATGAAGTCGTAAACCTTTTCCATAAAAACCTCCTTTAGGGTAGAAAACAGCCGCCGAGGTCGGCGGCTGTTTTATGTGCTTGAAAAAACTGAATTACTTCAGCTCGGCCTCGGCACCGGCTTCCTTCAGCTCGGCGACCAGCTTCTCGGCATCTTCCTTGGAGATGGCTTCCTTCAGGGTCTTGGGGCAGTTGTCGACCAGATCCTTGGCGTCCT
>JAZQHH010000210.1:0-9329 GCA_045540495.1 Faecousia sp. | reverse complement strand
GTTGTGGCCTACTCCATCGGCCACTACTGCAAGACCAAGGCCGCCGAAGCCACCACCATGGGCGACCTGGCCGCCGCTACCGCAGTCTACGGCTACTACGCAAAACAGTATTTCGCATAATCTAAAGCAACAATGTCATTGGGAGGGCCTGACGGCCCTCGCAATGACATTTATTTTTTGCTTGCTCAGGATGACAATAACTTTGCATTTTTCGGCTTTCCAATTCCAGGGGAAAGGAAACGGATTGCCACGGGCTTCGCCCCCGCAATGACAGTTGTTTTCTGGCCCCGAAGGCCACATCATTATTCGTCCTACACGAAACAATCATATAAAGCTTTGTCGACACGTTGAGGGACCCACGGGTGTCCCTTTCGTTTATCGTGGAGTGCAAACACTTTACAGCCTTAGCTCCGGTGTGGTATGATGGAGAAAACAGGGGATGGATACACAGAATAGTGACGCAGCAAGCGGCGCTGTGTAACCTCGTGGCGGTGTTTTTCGCTTTTAAGGGTGAAGGAGGGGGGAGCTATGGAGGATACTTTCATTGTGGAGATGTTTTTGAAACGGCAGGAGGAGGCCATTCGTCACACAGCGGATAAATATGGCCACCGGTTAAGGCGGATCGCGGTGGGGATCGTGGAGGATGCCCAGGCTGCGGAGGAATGCGAAAACGATACCTATCTGCAGGCCTGGCAGCGCATTCCCCCCAGCGAACCCTATGACCATTTCTTCCAGTTTCTGGCCCGGATCATCCGGCATCTCTCCATCGACTGGTGCCGTGGCCGCAGCGCATTGAAACGTGGCGGACGGATGGTGGAATTGACCGAAGAACTGGCACAGTGCGTGCCTGCATCGGACGATCCGGCGGCAGAGGTGGATAGAAAGATGCTTGGAGCCCAGATCAGCCGGTATTTGCAGACCCTGCCACCAGAAAAACGGCTTATTTTTCTGCGGAGGTATTGGTATATGGATACGGTGGCGGACATTGCACAGAAATTGGGTATCGGCGAAAGCAAGGTAAAAACCACCCTGTTTCGCTGCCGCAAGGAACTGCGGGCCTGGCTGGAAAAGGAGGGATACTGCCTATGACCGGTGAAGATTTGATCGACAGCATGGAATTTGTGGATTCGAAACTGGTGGAAAGTGCGGAGACGCCTATGCCCCTGGAGAAGAAAGTCTGGAGGCGGGTTACGGCGGTTGCTGCCTGCCTGGCGATTTTGGTTGGAATCGGCATCGTTTTCCCGAAGCGGTATGTCCGGCTTCCTCTGTTTGCCGAGTCGATTGGGGAGATTTTTGTCCAGGAAAACACGTTGTGTGACGAAGAGGAATCCTATGGAATGACGGTCCGGCAGGGACAGCCGCTTTGGTTGAATCCGCTGCCGGATTCGGGTACCGCCCTGATCTATCACCGCAATGATAGGAAAATTCTGGAGAGTGAGGCGCAGGAGCGGAAATGGTCGGGCCCGATCCTGGATCGGCTGCGCCAAAATTTGGGTGGCGGCGTTGAAGGGTACGATGTGAGTGCGGGCTGTGATGGCGCCTTGGGGCTGTACTATTATGTTTGCGTGGAGCCATCCCGGCGGCAGCAGGGGCAGCCGGAGCTGAGGCTGGGGGGAGAACTGGTCACCGTCGATCCCCGCCAAAGCGACGCGGAAATCCTTGCTTCCCTGGAATCCATTCAGCAAAAGCTGTGGGATATCTTTGATGTGGATTTTTCTGACGCCAGAGTGATCCGATACGGCGAAGAATATGTGGATGTGCTGTTTTTTGATGAATACGCCCATCCGCTGAATCGGATTAAGCAAAGGCCGGTTACAGATTGTATTGAGCTGTCTTTTAACCGTGAAGATTACCAGGGAGTCGTCAGTAGTGCGGACGAGCGCATCACGGCAAAGATCCGGTATATTCACTATCGCAGAAACCTGTATCAGATCATCGGCAACGGAAAGCTGCTCTCTCTGGAAGAGGCGGAGAAAATGTTGGCCAAGGGCTATGTTTTTGGTAAAAAATGTTCCCTGTGCGAAGCGGCCGATTCGGAAGAGGGCTGCACCCATTATGATTATGTGAGCTTCGACTATTTTGGAGACAGAGATCGCAAGGGCCTGAATTTGGTGATTCCCGTCTATGCATTCTACAAAAAGACCGGAGAATCGGATGGCGGGGTGACCAGCTACAACATAACTTATGTCTGCGCCCTGGAGGTTTGGGGCTTAGAAGCCTATTTCGAGGATCAAAAAGACGGGTGATATTGGTAAAGGGCGTGTTGCAAAATAAAGCAACACGCCCTAATACGATGTCTACATTCGTTTTATAACAGTCCCGGATAAATTATGCCAGGGTGGCGGCCATGACGGCTTTGATGGTGTGCATCCGGTTTTCGGCTTCGTCGAAAACGATGGACTGCTGGCTTTCAAAGACCTCGTCGGTGACTTCCATGGCGGTGAGACCGAATTTTTCGTGGATCTGCTTGCCGATGGTGGTGTTCAGGTCGTGGAATGCGGGCAGGCAGTGCATAAAGCGGCACTGAGAACCTGCCATGTCCATGGCGGCCTTGTTCACCTGGTAGGGCAGCAGGTCTTCGATCCGCTCCTTCCAGACCTCGTCCGGCTCGCCCATGGACACCCACACATCGGTGTAGATCACATCGGCGCCCTTGACAGCGGCGGCCACGTCGGAATTAAATTCCAGCACCGCGCCGGTTTCGGCGGCGATTTGCTGGCAGGTAGCCACCAGCTCGGCGTTGGGGAAATACTTCTCCGGGGCGCAGGCCACGAAGTGCATCCCCATCTTGGCGCAGCCCACCATCAGGGAGTTGCCCATGTTGTACCGGGCGTCGCCCATGTACACCAGCTTCTTGCCCTTCAGCCCGCCGCAGTGCTCCCGGATGGTCAGGAAGTCCGCCAGAATCTGGGTGGGGTGGAACTCGTTGGTCAGGCCGTTCCACACGGGAACACCGGCGTATTTCGCCAAATCTTCCACAATCGTCTGGCCGAAACCCCGGTACTCGATGCCGTCATACATCCGGCCCAGGACCCGGGCGGTGTCGGCGATGGACTCCTTCTTGCCCAGCTGGGAGCCGGAGGGGTCCAGGTAGGTGGGGTGCATACCCAGGTCCGTGGCGGCGACCTCAAAGGCGCACCGGGTCCGGGTGGAGGTTTTTTCGAAAATCAGGGCGATATTCTTGCCCTCGCAAAGCCGGTGGGGGATACCGGCCTTTTTCTTTGCCTTCAAATCGGCGGCCAGATCGATCAGATACCCAATCTCCTCGGGCGTGAAATCCAGCAGCTTCAGAAAATGCTTATTTTTCAGGGACATGATGAATGCTCCTTTCAAAATCGTACTGTCATTGCGAGGGCCGTTGAGCCCGTGGCAATCCGTTCTTTTTGATTACAATGACATGGTATTTCAGTTCTTACAAGCGGCTTTGATGATGCCGATGGCCTCTTTCAGCACGTCCATGGGGATGTTCAGGGGGGGCAGGAGCCGCACTTTGGTCTTGGCGGTGAGGCACAGGACGCCCTGTTCCATGCATTGCGCCAAAACTTCCTTGGCGGGGCGGACCGTTTCGATGCCAATCATCAGGCCCATGCCGGAGACGGACAGGACGCCCTCGGCCCCCTCCAGCTGGGAGAAAATATAGTCGCTTTTCGCCTGGACTTCGGCAAGGAACCGGTCATCCAGCCGCCGGATCACGCTCAGGGCACCGGCGCAGCAAACCGGGTTGCCGCCGTAGGTGGAGCCGTGGTCGCCGGGGCCCAGGACGTTCTGGACCTTCTCGCTCATCAGCGTGGCACCGATGGGCAGGCCGCCGCCCAGGCCCTTGGCAGTGGAAACGATATCCGGCTGGATGCCGAAGTGCATATAGCCATAGAGCTTGCCGGTGCGGCCGTTGCCGGTCTGGACTTCGTCGATGATGAGAGGGATGTCCTGTTCTTTGGCCAGCTTGGCGGCGGCCTGGACAAATTCGGCGGTCAGGGGCAGCACGCCGCCTTCGCCCTGGACGATTTCCATCATGATACCGGCGGGCTTGCAATCTGCCACGGCCGCTTCCAGCGCCGCCACATCGTTGGCGGGGATGCTGAGAAAGCCGGGGGTCAGGGGATTGAAGAGCTGGTGGAAATGGTCCTGTCCGGTGGCGGCCAGGGTGGTCAGAGTCCGGCCATGGAAGGAGTTGACCAGGGTGATGATGGTGTAGTGGTCGTCGCCCTTTTTCTCGGCGGAGTATTTTCTGGCAACTTTAATGGCACATTCATTGGCCTCTGCGCCGGAATTGGAGAAGAAAACCTTTTTCATGCCGGTTTTTTCGCACAGGGCCTTGGCCAGCAGGGCGCAGGGCTCGGTGTAGTAGAGGTTGGAGGTGTGCTGGAGCTTATTCAGCTGCTCGGTGACGGCGGCCAGCCATTCCTCGTCGGCGGTGCCGAAGCAGGTCACGCCGATGCCGGAGCCCATGTCGATATACCGCTTGCCATCGGTGCCGGTGAGGAGGCTCCCCTTGCCGCACAGCAGCTCCACCGGGAACCGGCCGTAAGTGCCGGCCACGTATTCTTTATCAATCGAAGTGATGCTCATAAAATCAGCCTTTCATGACCATGGTACCGGCGCCTTCGTCGGTCAGCAGCTCCATGAGGATGGAGTGGGGGATACGGCCGTCCATGATGGTAACATTTTCCACACCCTGGGCCAGGGCGTCGATGCAGCAGTCCACCTTGGGAATCATACCGCCGGAGATGACGCCGCTGTCGTACAGCTTCTTGGCCTCGGACACGGTGACCGCCGGGAGCAGGGTGTTGGGGTCGTCCTTATCCATCAGGATACCGGCGATGTCGGTCATCATAATCAGACGCTCGGCGTTCAGAGCCCCGGCAATCCAGGCGGCGGCGGTGTCGCCGTTGATGTTGTAGGTGTTGCCCTGACGGTCGCTGGCCACGGTGGAAATGACCGGGATGTAGTTCTTCTCCAGCAGGTCGTTGATGGGCTGGGGGCGGATTTTCGTAATTTCGCCCACGAAGCCCAGGGCTTCGTTCTTCATTTTGGCTTCGATGATGCCGCCGTCGATGCCGCTCAGGCCCACGGCGTGGCCGCCCTTCATCTGAATCAGGTTCACCAGGGTCTTGTTGATTTTACCGGCCAGCACCATTTGAACGATGTCCACAGTCTCCTTGTCGGTGACCCGGAGGCCGTCCACGAATTTGGCTTCCTTGCCCAGGCGCATCATGGTCTCGCTGATTTCAGGGCCGCCGCCGTGAACCAGCACCACCTTCACGCCGATGAGCCACAGCAGGGCGATGTCCTCCATGACCTGCTGCTTCAGCTGCTCGTTGATCATGGCGTTGCCGCCGTACTTGATGACGATGGTCTTGCCGCTGTACTTTTTAATGTAGGGCAGGGCAGCGGTCAGCACCTCTGCCCGCTGGGCATTGGAGAAATGGGATTCCATATGTATCGACTCCTTTGTTAGACTGTACCAAAGCCTCCCCTTGAGGGGAGGTGGCTCGCCGGCAGGCGAGTCGGAAGGGTGTGTGATTTGCAAGGCAAATCACCAAAAAGCGTGCATAACACGCTTTTTGATTACCCCTCAGTCAGCTTCGCTGACAGCTCCCCTCCCAGGGGAGCCTTTATCAGGTTCTGTAGTCGCCGTTGATTTTGACGTAGTCGTAGGTCAGATCGCAGCCCCAGGCGGAGGCGCTGTAGGGGCCGTTGCCCACAGAAATCAGAATGTCGATTTCCTTCTCCAGCAGAATTTCCTTGGCGATTTCCTCGGAGAAGGGGATGCCGGCGCCGTCCTTGCAGACGGCAATTTCGCCCTTGGCAGAGCGGAAGGATACATCCACCTTGCTTACGTCCACGTCCGCGCCGCTGTAGCCGATGGCGCACAGCACCCGGCCCCAGTTGGCATCGGCGCCAAACATGGCGGCTTTGAGCAGGCTGGAGCAGATGACGCTCTTGGCGGCGGTTTTAGCGGCCTCCAGGGTATCCGCACCGGTGACGGTGCATTCCAGCAGCTTCGTGGCACCCTCGCCGTCGCCGGCGATGGTCCGGCACAGGGAGATGGTCAGGGTGTTCAGGGCCTTCATAAAGACGGCGAAATCGTCACCCTCGCAGGTGATTTCGGCGTTGCCCGCCATGCCGTTGGCCAGCACCGTCACCATGTCGTTGGTGGAGGTGTCGCCGTCGATGGAGAGCATGTTGAAGGTGTTGGTAATGTCGTGGGACAGGGCCTTTTGGAGCATGGCGGGGCTGATGGCGCAGTCGGTGGTGATGAACACCAGCATGGTGGCCATGTTGGGGTGAATCATGCCGCTGCCTTTGGCGATGCCGCCCATGCGGCAGGTTTTGCCTCCCACGGTGAACTCCACCGCGATCTCCTTGGAGATGGTGTCGGTGGTCATAATGGCCTGGGCGGCGTTGAGGCTGCCCTCGTAGGAAAGACCCTCGGTCAGCTCCGCCATATGCTCGGCGATGGGGGTGATGTCCAGCACCTGGCCGATGACGCCGGTGGAGGCCACCACCACGTCGGAAGCGGCGATGCCCGTGGCCTTTTCCACCAGGCCGCACATATCCTGGGCGATCTGGATGCCGTTCCAGTTGCAGGTGTTGGCGTTGCCGCTGTTGCAGATAACGGCCTGGGCGGTGCCGTTGGCGATGTTCTCCTTGGTCACCAGCAGGGGGGCGCCCTTTACAAGATTCGTGGTATAAACCGCCGCGGCGGCGGCAGGAACGTCGCTGACGATCAGCGCCAGATCCTTCTTGGTATGATTTTTCCGGATGCCGCAGTGGACACCGTTGGCCTTAAAGCCCTTCGCGGCACATACGCCGCCAGAGATCAGCTTCATATTGTTTATCTCCTGAATGTATAAGATACGAGATGCGAGATAGGAGATACGAGATATGACAAGATGCAGGATATCTCCTATCTCATATCTCGTATCTATTACTTAAACGTTGAGTCCGGTAGTTTCGTCTGCGCCCAGCAGGATGTTCATGTTCTGGATGGCGGCGCCGGAGGCACCCTTACCCAGGTTGTCGAAGAGGGCGGTGACCATGGTCTGGGTTTCGTGGCCGGTGACGATTAGGCGCATACTGTCCTTACCGTCCAGGGTGCTGGCGTAGATGACGCTTTCGTCGCCGCCCAGGGGGGCAACGGTGACGATTTTTTCGTTTTCGTAGTGAGAAGCCAGGCTTTCCCAAACCTTCTCAGCGTTGAAGCCGGGGAGCAGGATGCTGGTGGCCATGCCCTCGTAGAAGTCGCCCAGAATGGGGGAGAACACCGGGGGCTGGGCCAGACCGCAGATTTTCTGCATTTCCGGCAGGTGCTTGTGTTTTAAGGTGGTTCCGTAGATCCGGTGGCTGTCGTGGCGGGGGTCACGGGCGGGGTCTTCGTATTCCGCAATCAGGCTCTTGCCACCGCCGGAGTAGCCGGTGAGGGAGTAAGCCGTCAGAGGGAAGTCCGCCGGAATGATGCCCTTGGCCACCAGGGGATACACCGAGGCGATGAAGCCGCTGGCGTGACAGCCGGGGTTTGCCACACGGCTGGAATTTCGGATGGCCTCCCGGTGGGCGGGAGAAAGCTCCGCAAAGCCGTAGGCCCAGGCATCATTGGTTCGGTGGGCGGTGGAGGTGTCGATAATTTTTACATTGGAGCCTTCTGCCAGGGCCACCGCCTCGATGGCTGCCCCGTCCGGCAGGCACAGGAAAGCGATATCCGCTTCGAACAGGGCTTCCTTCCGGGCGGAAACATCCTTGCGAAGGGCCTCGGGGAGCTTCAGCAGCTCGATGTCCTGCCGTCCGGCCAGCCGGTCGGCAATCCGCAGGCCGGTGGTGCCGGCGCTGCCGTCAATAAAAACCTTAGTCATGGCTCAAAATCTCTTTCACATAGTTGATCTGTTCTTCCACGGAGGCCACACTGGTGCCGCCCTTGGAGATTCGCTTTTCCACGCAGACCATCAGATCGATGGCGGTGTACAGCTCCTCATCGAACAGGTTGCTGAACTGCTTATAAGTGTCCAGGGGCAGCTGCTCCAGGACGGTGTTCTCCCGAATGCACAGGGCCACCAGCTGGCCGGAAATTTTGTAGGCGCTGCGGAAGGGCAGGCCCTTCTTCACCAGGTAATCCGCCAGATCGGTGGCGTTGATGAAGCCCTTCTGGGCCGCCAAAAGCATATTGGCGGTGTTGGCTTTCAGGGTGTCAATCATGCCGATGAACACCTGCAGGCACATCTTCACGGTGTCCACCGCGTCGAAGACGCTTTCCTTATCCTCCTGCATATCCTTGTTGTAGGCCAGGGGGAGGCCCTTCAGGGTGGTCAGCAGCGCCATCAGGTCGCCGTAGACCCGGCCGGTCTTGCCCCGGACCAGCTCTGCCATATCGGGGTTCTTCTTCTGGGGCATGATGGAGGAGCCGGTGGTGTAGGCATCGCTCAGCTCCACGAATTTGAATTCCCAGCTGCTCCACAGGATGATTTCCTCAGAGAAACGGGACAGGTGCATCATCAAAATGGAAATGGCACTCATCAGCTCGGCGCAGAAATCCCGGTCGGATACACCGTCCAGGCTGTTCAGACAGATGCCATCGAAGCCCAATTTTTCTGCTTCAAAATAGCGGTCGGTGTCGTAGGTGGTGCCCGCCAGGGCGCAGCAGCCGATGGGGGACCGGTTCATCCGCTTGCGGCAGTCCGCCAGACGGTCCAGATCCCGCAGCAGCATCATGGCGTAGGCCATCAGGTGGTGGCCGAAGGTGATGGGCTGGGCCCGCTGCAGATGGGTGTAGCCGGGCATAATGGCGGATTTGTATTCCTCGGCCTTGTCGGTGACGGCGGCGGTGAGCTGCCGGACAAGGGCTGTGATCTCATCAATCTCGGTCCGGAGGTACATCCGGATGTCGAGAGCCACCTGATCGTTTCGGGAGCGGGCGGTGTGGAGCTTCTTGCCCACGTCGCCCAAACGCTGGGTCAGCACCTGCTCGACAAACATATGGATGTCCTCGCACTCCATGTCGATGGGGAGCTTTCCGCTGTCGATATCCGCCAGAATGTCCTCCAAACCGGCGATCAGCTGATCGGCGTCCTCCTGGGAAATAATGCCCTTATACGCAAGCATGGCAGCATGGGTCATGCTGCCGGTGATATCCTGCCGATACATCCGGCTGTCAAAGCGGATGGAGGAATTGAAATCGTCCGCGATCTTTTCAGTCGTGCCGTCGGTTCGTCCGGCCCACATTTTTGCCATGGTGAATTCTCCTTTAGAAAACCCGTTTGGGAGGGGCAGTGCCCCTCCCGAAATGGATGATGTAATTACAGCTTGCCCTGCTCTCTCAGAGCCTGAACCTTGGT
>JAZQHH010000209.1:0-7881 GCA_045540495.1 Faecousia sp. | reverse complement strand
GTATCATCTACGATAAGGAAAAAGTTCGATGAACGTACAATGTAGAATGGGATTATCCATAGATTTTGGTGCGGATTAGGACCAAAGTTGTACCAGGAGATTGCCACGGCCTTCGGCCTCGCAATGACATGGTTGTTGTAGCTGGGTGCGCCGTTTTAGGCCGCTAAACAATCATTTACCGATATATCCCCACAAAAAAGAAAATTGCTATTTACATTTCACCTTTTTTCGTGTATGATAGGCCTGAACAGAGTAGGAGACCTCGCGTGAAGTGCTGCCAAAATGGGGAGTTGTCTGGCAGACGAAGGGCGTTCCGCCCGCGATGGGGACTCCGCACCCGCTGCGCCATAATGGAAATGCTTCCTTTATGTAGCAACGATACTCGGTCGGGCGATTTGGTCGGCTGAATTTTGCTGCCTGTTTTGCGATGCTCCCCTGACGGCTTGCCGTGGGGGATTTTTTCGTTACAGGAGCTGCCGCCGTCGCTCCATACAAAAAGGAGGTATTTTTTATGTCCACACGCGTCAGATCCACTGCTACTTACCCCAACCCCTTCTCGAAAGCCTACTGGAAGGATGCGGCTTCCGAGCTGAAGGACACCAAAATGCTGGTTGTCACCGCTTTGATGATCGCGCTGCGAATCGTCCTGAAGCCGCTGGCCATTCCGCTGGGACCCCAGTTGAGCATCCAGACCGCAATGCTTGCTACCGCATTGGGCGCTATGATTTACGGCCCGGTGATGGCCATTCCTGCGGCCATTATTTCCGATACCGTGGGCTTTATGATTTATCCCACCGGCGAGTATTTCCTGCCCTTCGTGCTGACTGAGATTGCCAGCACCATGTTCTATGCCATTTTCCTGTATCGGGCGAAGGTGAACCCCACCCGGGTGATGCTGAGCCGGTTCTGCATTTGCTTCTTTGTGAATGTGGTGCTGCAGCAGTTTATTTATGCCTGGTGGTATGTCTACATCGGCAACCCTGAGGAAGCCAAGGAGACGGTTTTGGGCATTATGACCCTGACACGGATTCTGAAAAATGTTTGTATGTTCCCCATTGAATCCGTGGTTTTGACCCTGTTTTTGAAGTTTTTGGTGCCGGTCATCCGTCGGATGAAGCTGACTTACGGGGAGGATGCGGATTTGTCCTTCAATAAGAAGCAGGTGATTACCCTGGTTTGCCTGGTTCTGGTGGGCGTTGTCAGCGCTACCGGGTATCTGGCGCACCGGTACAGCACTTCTTCCCGGTCGGCGGACTATACCAGCGAAGAGCGGGTGGAGGCCAACCACGCCATGGCGGAGCTGGTGCTGGAGCGGACTGAGGATTGGGATGACCAGACTGTGGTCTGCATTGTGGACAGCGCTTATCGGGGGCTGTTTGAGTCCGAGACGGACTATACGGTTTCTGTGTATATCCTCGACGAGGAGGCTTTTGCCGCCGGTCAGGCTGCGGACAGCGGGTATGATATGGATACCCTCTGGGCTTTCTCCAAGAGCGGGCCCAAGAAGGATAAGTTTAAGTCCCTGGTCAAGGTTGGCACGGCCACCGTGACGAAAAATGAAAAGACCGGCGAGATTCTGAGTTTCGCTGTGGAAGCCCTGATGTAATACAACATCCCCCGGCCGCTGCCGGGGGATGTTGATTTTTTATCGAAATTTCATTGCGTTTGTTTGGAATGTGTGGTATAATATAAAAAATCTGCGCAAAGGTGATGTCATGCTTATTAAATATTTGATTGTATTTCTCGTTTCCATGGTGCCGCTGATTGAGCTGCGGGGGGCGATCCCCATTGCGGCGGGAATGAATTTGAATCTGGTGACCTCATATATTATTGCGGTGGTTGGCAATATGCTGCCGGTGCCGGTGATTTACTTTTTTGCCAGAAAAGTTCTGCTTTGGGGCTGCGACAAGAAGTATATTGGAAAATTCTTTACTTTTTGTATCGAAAAAGGCGAGAAGGGCGGCCGGAAGCTGACCGAGACTGCCGGCCGGGGCGGCCTGTTTGTGGCGCTGATGCTGTTCGTGGGCATTCCACTGCCCGGTACCGGTGCCTGGACCGGGACGCTGGCGGCCAGCTTCCTGAATATGGGCTTCAAGTCCACGGTGGCATCCGTTTCCCTGGGCGTTGTCATTGCCGGTATCATTATGGGCGTTGTCAGTGCTTTGGGACTGCATATTTTTGGGCTGTAATTAGGAGGTATTGTTATGTCCAACTGTCTGTTTTGTAAAATTATTGCCGGGGAGATCCCCTCCACCAAGGTTTATGAGGACGATTCCGTTCTGGCCTTTCGGGATATTGCGCCCCAGGCTCCTACCCACATTCTGGTGATTCCCAAGGCCCACATTGGTTCCGTGGCGGAGATTTCCGCTGAAAACAGCCCGGTGGTGGCCCATATTTTTGAGGTGATTCCTCAAATCGCCAAGGCCGAAGGTCTGGATGGCGGCTACCGTGTGGTTTCCAACTGCGGCGATGATGCGGGACAGACGGTCCACCATCTCCACTTCCACATTCTCGGCGGCAAGAAATTGGCTCTGGAAATGGCTTGACATTTTCAGAAACCGTGCTATAATAACCGCGAATCGCATAACAAATCAATCTTCGGGGTGCCGGACGTTCCGGCTGAGATTGGGCTAATTCGTGCCCTGACCCGCGAACCTGATACGGTTAGCACCGTCGTAGGGAAAGATGCATAGATGAGATAGAAGTATCGCATTGCAGCTTTTGACGGGTTTGCAATGCGGTATTTTTTATTTCGGAGGTTTGCAAAAATGGCAAACACTAACAAAAGTCACCTTCGGGTGCGGGCTTTGTGCGAATGCGCGATTATGCTGGCACTGGCCTTCGTTTTGAACCTGGTCTCAGGGCCCATCTTCGCCAAGATGCCCAACGGCGGCTCTGTGAGCCTGGCCATGTTCCCCCTGCTGCTGTGCGCCCATCGATGGGGTTTGGGCAGCGGACTGCTGGTGGGCTTTGCCTATGGTCTGCTGGATATGCTGCTGGATGGCGGCTATGCTTGGGGCTGGCAGTCCATTCTGCTTGACTACCTGGTGGCCTACACCGCTTTGGGTTTGGGCGGCCTGTTCAAGGGCAAGGCTTGGGGGATTTTCCCCTGTGTGGCGGTTGGCTGCCTGGGGCGGTTTGCGGTGCATCATCTCAGCGGTATCACCATTTACAAGATTTTGGTGCCCACCGAGGTGCCGGGATTTGGGGTGTTCAGCAATCCCCACCTGTATTCGCTGGTGTATAACGGGGTGTACATGGTGCCCAATACCATCATCGCGCTGGCGGTGGCGGCGGTGCTGTATGTGCCGATGAAGAAGTATTTCGCCGGAGAAGATATTCGGCGTTGAATGAATGTATCGCCCAAAAATCACGGGCCACTTTGAAGTGGCCCGTGTGATTTTTTTACTTGTCCAGGTGGACGTTCAGGTGGGGGTAGGTCATGGAGATGCCGTGTGCGTTGAAGGTCTGACGGATGTTTTTGTGGATGGCGAAGTTGACGTTCCAGTAGTCATCGGTCTTGCACCAGACCCGCAGGATGTACTCGACGGCGTGGTCGCCGTACTTGGTGACGGTGGCGAAGGGGGCAGGGTCGGACAGGGCCCCATCCACCTGGCCGGCTTCGTAGAGGGCGGCGATGACGGTGTCGGTGTCCGCATCGTAGGAGGCGGAGATGGACACGTCCACCCGGCGGGTACCGGTGACGGTGTAGTTGACGATATCCGCCGCCACCACGGCGCTGTTGGGGATGTAGATCAGCTTATTGTCGCCGGTGAGGAGCTTGGTGTAGGTCATGCCGATTTCCTTGACGGTGCCGGATTCGGCGGCGATCTCCACGAAATCTCCGGACTTGAAGGGCTTGGTGTAGAGCAGGGTGAAGCCGCCGATGATGTTGGTCAGCAGGTTCTGAACCGACAGGGAAACCGCCAGGGACAGGACACTGGCCAGGGCGATGACGCCGGTGACGTCGATGCCCAGGGTGGATGCGGCGATCAGGCCCAGCAGCAGGTACAGCACCGCGCGGAGTACGGAGGTGATGAGGCTGTGGGCAGCTTTTTCCAGATTGGATTTGCTCAGGGCTTTTTTGACGATGCGCAGGATGATCTTGATGATGACCGCACCGCCCAGCAGGATGATGAGGAAGGGAATGAACCGGATGGTGGTGGTGCCCAGCAGGCTCAGCATCCAGCTTTTCAGATGGTTCAGCATGGGTATGCCTCCTTTTTTAGTTTTGCAAAACCATTATAACACGGTGAACCCAAATATCAACTGTTTATTCGTTCACATTTTTGTCGAATTTTGTTTTCAAACCTGTCATTGGGCGTTCAAATGGGAAAAGTATCTTAACAGCAGAAAGGTTGCGGAAGCCGTGAGCCGCTGCCTTTCACCTCCGTAGAATCCTCTTTTCTACCTCTCTTCTTTCCAAAACCCTTTCGCAAGGAAGCACACCGACGAGTTTTTCGCCGGTGTGTTTTCTTTTTGCCCACAAAAAGCCGGGTTTTTAGGGATTTTTTTGTGCAAAAAACGGCTTGAATCCTGCGGCGAAATCGCTATAATAAGGGGCGATTGAGCATTTGGAAAGAAGGCCGTTGTTATGGAATTTTTGTTGGCAATCGGTGTTGCGATGTTTGCCGGACTTCTGCTGTCCCGGCTGACCTCCCGGCTGAACCTGCCGGACGTGACCAGCTATCTGGTGGCCGGCGTGCTGGTTGGGCCGCTGGTGCTGGGGCAATTGGGTGTTCCCGGGCTTGGCTTCTCCAGTTTCCACTTTGTTGAGGAAATGGGCTTGGTCTGCGATGCGGCACTGGGTTTCATTGCCTTCTCCATCGGCAGCGAGTTCCGGGTCTCCGCTCTGCGTAAGACCGGGCGGCAGGCTACCGTTATTGCGATTTTTCAGGCGCTGACTGCCACGGTGCTGGTGGATGTGGGCCTGATTGGACTGCATTTTGTGCTGGGCGACAAGCTGCCCATTTCTACTTGCCTGATTCTGGGCGCCATCGCCACCGCCACCGCTCCTGCGGCGACCCTGATGGTGGTTAACCAGTACAAGGCCAAGGGCCCCCTGACCGATATCCTGATGCCCATCGTGGCCCTGGATGATGCGGTGGGTCTGGTGGTGTTTGCCGTGTCCAAGGGCGTGGCCAAGGCGCTGATCGGCGGCTCTCTGAGCGTCATCTCCGTGCTGGTCAATCCTATGGTGGAAATTGTGGCCTCTCTGGCTCTGGGTGCGGCGCTGGGCTGGGTGTTCAGCCTGGTGGAGAAGTATTTCAACTCCAATTCCAAGCGACTGAGTCTGGCGGTGGCCTTTGTGGCGCTGTGCGCCGGTCTGTCCAAGCTGCATTTTGAGTTTGACAATGGGCTGCGGATCGGATTTTCCTCTCTGCTGGTGTGCATGATGTGCGGCACGATTTTCTGCAACCTGTGCGATTTTTCCGAGGAGATCATGCACAAGACCGAGCGGTGGACCGGCCCGGTGTATGTGCTGTTCTTCGTGATTTCCGGTGCGGAGCTGGATCTGCGGGTCTTTGCGGATTTGGCGGTGGTCGGAATCGGCATTGCTTATATTGCCACCCGGTCTGCCGGTAAGATCCTGGGCGCGACGGTCAGCGCCCGGTTTATGAAGTGTGAGAAGAGTGTTTGTAAATATCTGGGCATTACTCTGCTGCCCCAGGCGGGTGTGGCGTTGGGTATGTCCGTCACCGTGGCGGCAGAATTTGGCGCTGAGGGTGCCATGATGCGCAATATCGTGCTGTTTTCCGTGCTGATCTACGAGCTTGTCGGCCCCATGCTGACCAAGATGGCGCTGACGGCGGCCGGTGATATCCGGCCCAAGCCCACGGTGGATCGAAAGGAGTTTCAATCTTGACAATTGTGCTGTTAATTTGTATGATTATGGCGAGTGTAAATAAACATAAGGAGCTGTAACCATGTACTATACCATGACGGTGGCAGGCCTGCAACGGCAGTTGCCCATTTGCCCGGTGACGGATAAGCTGTATATTGCGGGGTTCGTGATCTTTGGGGATCAGGAGCTGTCGGTGGCTTGCGCCAGAGAGCTGCTGGCCCGGGCGCCGGAGTATGACTACATCATCACCGCCGAAGCCAAGGGTATCCCCCTGGCCCATGAGATGGCCCGGCAGGCCGGAGATCAGAAGTATATTCTGGCCCGGAAGGCGCCGAAGCTGTATATGCGGGATGTGTTTGAGGTCAATGTCCGCTCCATCACCACGGCCAGAGAGCAGAAGCTGTACTTAGACGGTGCCGATGCGGCGCTGATGAAGGGGAAGCGGATTCTGATCGTGGACGATGTGATCTCCACCGGCGAGAGTCTTGCCGCGCTGGAGGCCCTGGTTGAGAAGGCCGGTGGCATTATCTGTGGCCGGATGGCGATCCTTGCCGAGGGCGATGCCCAGGATCGGGAGGATCTGGTTTATCTGGAGAAGCTGCCCCTGTTTAATCCGGATGGGTCTGTAATGGAATAACGCAAAAGGGCACTGCCGGATTGGCAGTGCCCTTTGTGACTTAGTAGGGTCTTACATAAAGTTCGTGCTTTTTGGGGGCGGGGCGGGCATGGACACCGGAGACAAGGCCCAGCATGGCGTACAGGGAGACGATGGAGCTGCCGCCGTAGCTGATAAAGGGAAGGGTCAAACCGATGACCGGGGTAATGCCGATGCACATACCCACATTGCTGCATACCTGGAAGATCAGGGCGATGGCAGAGCCGAAGCAGACCATGCGGCGCAGGTAATTCTGGCTGCGGGAACCCACAGCGATGATCCGGAGAATGATGGCCACCAGAAGGGCCAGCACCAGGAAGCATCCGATGAAGCCCAGCTCTTCGCCGATGGCGGAGAAAATATAGTCGGTATGCTGAGCGGGGAGGGCGCCGATTTGGGTCCGGTTGCCGTTGAACAGACCCTGGCCCGTCAGACCGCCGCCGGTGAGGGACAGCAGGCTGCGTTTGCTGTGGTAACGCTCTTTCAGGCCCATGGGGTCGATGGTGGGATCGAAAAGCACCCGGATCCGGTTCTGCTGGTTGGTGCTGAGGAAGCTCCAGATGATGGGGGCGCCGCCTACGATCAGGGCGATGCCGGAACCGATCCACAGCCAGTTGACGCCGCCGGCCAGGGCCATTCCTGCAAAGATGAAGGCGTAAATCAAAGACACACCCAAATCGTCGGACAGCACCATGTTCAGGCCGAAAAGTAAAACGAAATGGAACAGCATGGTGAAAACGGATTTGAAGGAAGAGATGCGCTGCTGATAAGAGGACATCACCGAGGCCATGATGAGGACGAAGGTGATCTTACACAGCTCCGCAGGTTGGATGCTGAAGGGGACCAGTGGGAGCTGAATCCAGCTCTTGTTGCCGGATTTGAAGTCCACGCCGAAGGGGATCAGCAGCAACAGCAAGCCCACGTTGAACAGCGCCAGTATGAAGCGATGCTCGGCAATGGTGTCCAGGTCCACCGCGGACAGGGCCACATAGGAAATCACGCCCAGGACGATGGCACCGATCTGGATCACCAGGTATCGGCCGGAATCAGAGTGGGCCGTGGCGCTGGCGATGACCACGCAGCCGTATATAGATGTGAGCAGACAAAGCGTCAATAGAAACAGGTCGCCCTGGCGGAATACATTCCAGATCCGCCGCATCAGACGCCGCATGGGACATCGCCTCCTTTCGTGGGGTATATTATAGCACGGTTTGGGCGGTTAGTAAACTAAAAAAACTGTGAATATTACGGCCTGCGGGATTTTTACCGCAGGCCGTCAGACTGGCCAATTGGGTTTTAGCCTGTGTGAATGATTGTTTAGCGGTGCGTTTGAATTGCGGTGGCCTACGGCCACCCGGCGCCCCGAAGGGGCGCAATAAGG
>JAZQHH010000208.1:0-3798 GCA_045540495.1 Faecousia sp. | reverse complement strand
CGCCCCTTCGGGGCGCTCGGCGGCCGTAGGCCGCCGCAAATTAACTACACCGCTAAACAATCATTTACCAATCCCCACTAAAACGTTTCAAAATACCTCTTCCCTTTTCCACCAAAATCGGTTATAATATCCGTTGACATTACACACCAAGGAGACCGTTATGCGAATCCTGTTCGACAGCAAGCAGACCCAATACAAAACCCCCTTCGGCACCCTGACCCCCAACGAAATCTCCACCCTGACCATCCATAACCCCGCCTCCGTCGGCGCCACCCTGGTGGAAATCCTGCTCCTCAACGAAAACGGCACTCCCAACCAGACCATCGCCATGGACTACCGGATGAAGCAAAACGCTTACGACATCTTCACCGGCAAATTCAGCTTCCCGGAGCGGGGCCTTTACTTCTACTATTTCCGCATCACCAATCGCTTCGGCACCTTCCGCCTGTTCAAACAGGGGGACGATACCAACATGGAAGCCGGCGACTGGTGGCAGGTCAGCTGCGTCCCGGCGGACTTCACCACCCCGGACTGGGCCAAGGGCGCTCTGATTTACCAGATTTTCCCCGACCGGTTCTATAAATCCGGCAAATGCCCCCTCACCGGCAAGCTGGAGCCCTACACCCTCCACAACGAATGGAACGAAGAGGTGGACTGGCGGCCCAACGACGACGGGCTCATCCTCAACAACGATTTCTACGGCGGCAATTTCCGGGGCATCATGGAAAAGCTGGACTACATCGCCTCCCTGGGTGTGACGATTCTCTACCTGAACCCCATCAGCAAAGCCTTCTCCAGCCACCGCTACGACACCGCCGACTACAAAACCCCCGATCCCATGCTGGGCACCGAGGCGGAGTTCACCGCCCTGTGCGACGCCGCCCACAAGCGGGGCATCCGGGTGATTCTGGACGGTGTCTACTCCCACACCGGCTCCGACAGCATCTATTTCAACAAATTCAAGCATTTCGACACCGTCGGTGCCTACAATTCCAAGGAATCCCCCTTCTACTCCTGGTACACTTTCCACCAGTACCCGGATAATTACAGCTCCTGGTGGAATTTCGACACCCTGCCCACGGTGAACAAGCTGGACCCCGCCTTCCTGGACTATATCATCCGGGACGAGGACTCCGTCATCGCCCACTGGCTGCAAGCCGGTGCCGACGGCTTCCGGCTGGGCGTGGTGGACGAGCTGCCGGACGAATTTGTGCTGCTGCTGAAAAACCGGATGCGGGAAATCAAGCCCGACTCCCTGCTCATCGGCGAAGTCTGGGAGGATGCCTCCAACAAATGCGCCTACGGCTGCCGCCGCCGGTATTTCATCGACGGAGAGCTGGATTCCGTGATGAACTACCCCTTCCGCACCGCCATCATCAACTTCATCCGGGGTTGGGACGGTGGCCCCGGCCTGAAAAACGCCATCATGGCCATTGCAGAGAACTATCCGCCCCAAGTCTTCAACGCCAACATGAATCTGCTTGGCACCCACGATACCCAGCGGATTCTGACTGCCCTGGTTGACAATTTCGACGGCAACCGGGAGGAGCAGGCCAAGCGGTTCCTGTCCCGGAGCCAGTATCTCCAGGCTCAGGAGCGGCTGATTCTGGCCTCCTTCCTGCAGTACACCCTCCCCGGCAGCCCCAGCCTGTACTACGCCGACGAAGCGGGCATGGAGGGCCACAAGGACCCCTTCAACCGCCGCCCCTACCCCTGGGGCCGGGAGGACCACGAGCTGCTGGCCCACTTCAAGCGGCTGGGCAAGCTCCGGAGCCTCTGCCCCGCCCTGCGGCTGGGTGACATCCAGTTCTTCAAGGCCGACCACCAGATGATTGGCTTCAGCCGAACCTATGAGGACCAGACCATCCGGGTCTATCTGAACCGCAGCGGCGACGATTGGGAGATCTCCCCCGGCAAAATCCTGCTGGGCCACAACATGAAGACCATCGCCCCGGATCAGATGACCCTTGGCCCCAAGGGCTTCTGCGTCACCATGGACTGGTAACATGGAGCGGGAAGATTTTATCACCGGCTACTGCCGGAGCATCGACCAGAGCCGCATGGTAGCTGTCATCACCGAAGACGGCCGCCTGCTGGAAGCCGACTGCCAATACGAAACCTGCCCCCACACCCAATCCTGCCCCATCGCCCAAAAAATCGGGGAAATATCTGCGCAGCGTAAATGATTGTTTAGCATCCTGGCTATGCACCAGCACCTTGGCCCCCTCATTTATGAGGGGGCTGGCACGGCGCAAGCCGTGACTGGGGGAGCATGCGTTAGAATGTTATGATTTTGTGTACATTTTCGGCGAATTCGTAACATCTTACGGACCCCCCCGACCTTCGCTTCGCTCGGCCACCCCCCTCATAAATGAGGGGGGCAAGAGGCGCGTTGGTGCGCTAAACATTCATTTACCCTTTTACAAACAACACCCGGCACGCCGCAGCGTGCTGTTTGATATTTTTATTCCCAATCCGCAAGCAAAACCTGCTCAAATTCAAACCAATCCCGGGTCAAATCCAGCACCATATCCCAGGCCCCATCCTCCAGGAACCGGTGGCTGGTGCCGGGAATAATCACCAGCTTCGCCCGGTCGTTGATGTGCCGCAGGTGCTGAATATCCGCCATGGGGATATAGTCGTCATCCTCCCCATGCAGAATCAGAAACGGAATCTGGCTGACCGCCAACCCCGTGTGCGCCGCCAACTCCTGATAAAATTCGTAGGTCACATCCAGAGGCCGTGCCACGGGAATGGTCACCTTCCCCACCGCTTTCAGCTGCTCCGGGGTGACGCGCAGCATTGCGGACACCGTATCGCTCATCTGCACCGAGGGGGTCTGAACCACCAGCTTCACCCGGCCGGGCATAGCCACCAGCGCATCCAGCGCCAGCATCGTCACATAGGCGCCCATGCCGGTGGCGAAAATGCACAGATCCTCCACCAGGGGATATTTTTCCCGGGCGAACCGGGCCACCGCCAGCAAGGAATCCACGCAGCCCTTCAGGGTCAGCTTCTCCTCGGGACTTTGGCCATGGCCGGGAAAATCGAACCGCAAAACGGCGGAGCGAAACAGGACCATTTCCTCAGCAATGCCGGACTGAATCTGATCCTGGGCGCTGCCTGCAAACCCATGGACTCCCAGCACCACCCGATTCACCTGGGCCGGCTCCGACAGCCGGCAAGCCACCTTCAGCTCCCCACTGGTGATCTGAAAACAAGTCTCCATCAGCGCGCCTCCGCTTGTAAAAGATAAAATACATATTAGCAGATGATTCCCATTTTTTCAACCCTTTTCCGCCCCATAGGATCATTTGTCGCCGAAATGGCCCGCAAAAAATCCGCACCTCCGCAGAGGGGGGGGATTTGTTGTTTTGGAATTGAACACAGTCATGCCATCGGTGGGGACATGGTAGCACAGATAGTTCGCCTCAGGGCTGCCATCCGTAACCCTCCACTGGCAACCATCCACGTTGGTCATGAACACCCATCTCCCGCCGAAGTCAACGCCGCAGTCGCCATCAGCAAATGTCTTGACGATCTTCGCACAGTTGGTGGCAGCAATGTTCACGCACAGGGAGAAACTCTCGAAGGCAATATCGGGCTTTACATATGTCTTTTTCATAGTTTCTTGCTCCTTAGCTGAAATATGCTTTAGCATAGCTGCCATAAACTGCGGTGGCCCGGGCCAGGGACTGCATGGCAGAGCCGTCCTTTGCGGCGATGCTCTTGCAGTAAGCCGCCAGGCTGTAGGCCTTCACGCCGGTGGTGTAGGTAACTCCGTCCGCCTCGTAGACC
>JAZQHH010000207.1:0-5516 GCA_045540495.1 Faecousia sp. | reverse complement strand
ACGGAGCCCACCGAGCCCACCGCAGCACCCACCGAACCTACCGTTGAACCCACCGAGCCTTCTGATGCACCCACGGGGCCCATGCCCTGCGAGCATTCTTACTCCGTGACCAATAAAAAGGAGCCCAGCTGTGCCGTGGGCGGCAGAACGACCTATACCTGCGACCTGTGCGGCCATAGCTACACCAGCTATTTCGGCGCCACGGGCCACGACTATGCCCCTGCCACCTGTACCGCCCCCAAGACCTGCAAAACCTGTGGTGAGACCAGCGGCTATGCTAAGGGCCACAGCTACGAGGACCCCACCTGCACCAAATCCCAGGTCTGCAAGATCTGCGGCGAAACCAGCGGCGAGGCCCTGGGCCACAGCTTCGAGCCTGCCACCTGTACCAAACCCCAGACCTGCAAAAATTGCGGTTTTACCTCTGGCAGCGCCCTGAGCCATAAGTATTCCCCCGCAACTTGTACCACTCCTGCCACCTGCACCGGCTGCGGCAAGACCTCCGGGGAGCCTTTGGGCCACAACTATCAGGCCGCTACCTGCACCGAGCCCAGCGTCTGCCAGGGTTGCGGCGATGTAAAGGGTGAGGCTCTGGGCCATGACTATGCCGCCGCCACCTGTACCGCCCCCAAGACCTGCAAAACCTGCGGCCATAAGGCTGGGGAGGCCCTGGGTCACAACTTTGACGCAGCTGCTTGCTCCAAGCCCGCAACCTGTAAGACCTGCGGCTACCAGACCGGCGCCGCCTTGGGTCATAATTATCAGCCTGCCACCTGCGAAAAGCCCCGAACCTGCAAGGTCTGCGGCGCGGTCAAGGGCTCTGCTCTGGGCCATGACTATTCCGATGCAACCTGCACTGCCCCCAAAACCTGTAAAACCTGTGGCCATATCAGCGGTGCCGCTCTGGGCCATGATTTTGCCGCTGCCACCTGCACCGCTCCCAAGACCTGCAAGACCTGCGGACTGACGGAAGGGAAGGCGCTGGCTCATGCCTACGGAGCCGATGGCCTCTGTACTTCCTGCGGCGCCAAGGACCCGGATTACAAGGCTCCTACTACTGAAATTACCAAAACCTACGGAACCGTCATCAAGACCGATTCCCTGAACATCCGCGTCACCCCCGATGGTGCCATCTGCGGCTCCCTGAAGCTGGGCCAGCGGGTGGAGATTCTGGAACAGAAGATGGTCGGAGATCGCCTTTGGGGCCGTTGCGCCCAGGGCTGGATCTGTATGCGCAGCTATGTTTCCCTTGAAACAGTCACGGAAAGTATCCCCGATGATACCACGCCCACGCCTGATGTGACTACCAAGACCTTCGGCACCATCGTGCGTACCGATACCCTGAATATCCGTCAGACGCCCGACGGCACTGTTGTTGGTGTCCTTTACCTGGGGGATCGGGTGGAGATTCTGGAGCAGAAGATGGTTGCTGGCCGTATGTGGGGTCGCTTCGCCAAGGGCTGGATCTGCCTGCGTTCCTATGTGGAGCTGGAAGTGGTCACCGAGAATGATGATACCCCCAGTACTCCTGTCGAGCCCCCTGTGACTGAGCCCCAGGAACCCACCACCGTGGAAAAGACCTACGGCACCGTCATCAACACCAATTCCCTGAATGTCCGGCTTGAGCCCGACGGCGAGATCGTCACCAAGCTCTACCGCGGCGATCGGGTGGAGATTCTGGAGCAGAAGATGTCCGGCGGACGGCTTTGGGGCCTGTGCGAGCAGGGCTGGATCTGTATGCGCAGCTATGTCTCTCTGGAAACCGTCACCGAGACCCTCGGCGGCGAAAAGCCCCAGGAGCCTCAGAAACCGGATCAGGAACCGGAAAAGGACCCCATTGAGACGGTGGTAAAAACCTATGCTACGGTGATTGTCACCGATTCCCTGAACATCCGGGTGAATCCCGACGGCACCGTCTGCGGCGCGCTTACCCTTGGTGAGAAGGTCGAGGTCCTGGAGCAGAAATTCGTCAGCGGCCGTCTTTGGGGCCGGACGGAGCAGGGCTGGATTTGTATGCGTTCCTATGTGAAGCTGGAAACTGTCACCGAATCCACAGGCGGCAGCACCGCCACACAGGAAACCGGCATGATTACCGCTTCCTGCCTGAATATCCGTGCTTCTGCCGGTACCGGCAGTGCCATTGTGGGCCAGCTTTTCAAGGGTACCACTGTGGTGATTTTGGAAAAGACCACCGTTAATGGCACCACTTGGGCCCGTATCGATCAGGGCTGGATCAGCATGGCCTACGTTGCCTGAATGAATAAGCGCCTGTTGCAAACCGCAACAGGCGCTTTTAATATGGTTAGTGTCACACAAGCACTTTGTCGAATCCAAAATACCGCAGGGTGTTGTTGTAGCTGATGTTTTCCACCATTTTTCCCAGCCGCTCCAGGTCTGCGGGATATTCGCCATCCTCCACCATTTGACCCAGGAGGTTGCACAGAATGCGGCGGAAATATTCATGCCGGGTGTAGCTCAGGAAGCTCCGGGAGTCGGTGAGCATACCGTTGAAGGTACCGAAGGCCCCCAGACTCATCAGGCTTACCATCTGGGCTTCCATACCGGGCTTGTGGTCATTGAACCACCAGGCGGAGCCTTGCTGAATTTTGCCGGGAATGGGGCTGTCGGACTGGAAGCAGCCGATGAGCGTGCCCACCACCCCGTTGTCAGAGGGGTTCAGGGAATAAACGATAGTCTTGGTCAGGGCGTCGTTCATTTCATAGGCGCTGAGCAACCGGGACAGGCCCAGGGCATTGGAGGCATCGTTGATGGCGTCAAAGCCAGTATCGGGGCCCAATTTTCCGTACATTTTCTTGGAATTGTCCCGAATACATCCGAAATGGAGCTGGTTGACCCAGTCGTATTTCTTGTATTCCTTGCCGATGCTCACCAGCAGGGCAGTGTGGTAAGCCAGCTGCTCCTCCCAAGTGATGCCCTTTCCGGTCTTGGCCCGGGTGAAAATGTCGTTCAGTGTATTCTCGTCGGCCTCTACGTAGAAGGCGTAATCCATGCCATGGTCGGCGGTGCGGCAGCCGTGGGCCTGGAAGTAGGCCGCCCGGTCAGCCAGGGCTTTGCGCATATCATCCACAGAATTGATGGGATAACCCACCGCCTTTTCCAGCTTCGCAACATACTGGGGGAAATCAGGCTTGTCGGCACGCATGGCCTTGTCCGGCCGGAAGGCAGGCAGTACCACCGCAGGCATGGTGGCGTCGGCGGCCATCAGTTCGTGGTAATGCAGGTCATCCGCCGGATCATCGGTGGTGCAAAGGAGCTTGACGTTGGACCGCTTGATCAGACCCCGGGCGGACATTTCAGGCTCAGCCAGAATGGCATTGCATTTTTCGTAAATTTCCATGGCGTTGTCGCCGGTCAGCGGCTCGTAAACCCCAAAATACCGCTGCAGCTCCAGGTGGGTCCAGTGGTACAGGGGATTGCCAATGAGATTGGGGATGGTCTCGGCCCATTTCTGGAATTTCTCCGCCAGGGAGGCATCTCCGGTGATGTATTTTTCTGCTACACCGCAGGAGCGCATGGCCCGCCATTTGTAGTGGTCGCCGCCCAGCCAAACCTGGGTGATGGAATCAAAACGCCGATCCTCGTAAATATCCTTGGGATCAATGTGGCAGTGGTAGTCGATGATGGGCATTTTAGCAGCGTGATTGTGATAGAGTGTCTTTGCGGTTTCGGTTTTCAGAAGAAAGTCTTTATCCATAAAGGGTCGCATATGGGTTCCTCCATTCCTGATTTTTCCCATATCATCATATCAGCGCAGGGGAGGCTTGTCAAGAAGAAATACCCAAAATGTACAGTTTACATATGAATCATCCGTTGATTTCTGTTAAAAATGCCGAAATATTCATTGACAAAAGGGCGTTTTGTGAGTATGATAGAAGCGTGATAAATTAAATTCCAACAAAGGAGTTTTGGTAGCTATGAATGAATTGCAAAAGCAGATCAGTTCCATCGGCGTTGTGCCGGTTATCAAGCTGACCAACCCGCTGCGGGATGCCGCGCCGCTGTCCGATGCTCTCTGTGCCGGTGGCGTTCCGGTGGCGGAAATCACCTTCCGGGCCGCCGGAGCCGACGAAGCCATGAAGATCATGGCGGAGCGCCACCCCGAGATGCTGGTGGGCGCCGGTACGGTGCTGACCACCGAGCAGGTGGATAAGACCATCGCCGCCGGTGGTAAATTTGTTGTCACCCCCGGCCTGGATATTGAGATCGTCAAGTATTGCCAGGAGAAGGGCATTACCTGCTTCCCTGGCTGTACCACCCCCACCGACTACCATGCCGCCTATAAGCTGGGGCTGGAGGTCCTGAAATTCTTCCCTGCGGAGCAGTCCGGCGGCCTGGCGAAGATTAAAGCCATGGCGGCCCCCTTTGCCATGTTCAAGGTCATGCCCACCGGCGGTATCAGCCTGAAAAATCTGGCAGAATATGCTGCCTGCCCCGTCATTTGCGCCTGCGGCGGCAGCTATATGTGCCCCGATAAGCTGATTTCCGAGGGGAAATGGGATGAAATCACCGATTTGTGCAAGAAATCCGTCGAAATCGTTAAGGAGGCCCGGCAATAATGGCAAAAATTATCACCTTCGGCGAGCTGATGCTCCGGCTGCAGCCCTATAACTATGAGCGCTTCGTCCAATGCGACCATGTGGAGTTCACCTTTGGCGGCGGCGAGGCCAATGTGGCGGTGTCCTTGGCCAACTACGGGCTGGATGCGGCCTTCGTTTCCAAGCTCCCGGCCCATTCCATCGGTCAGGCGGCGGTGAATTCCCTGCGCCGCTATGGTGTGGATACCACCAAGATCGTCCGGGGTGGCGACCGGGTTGGTATTTATTTTAATGAAAAGGGCGCCTCACAGCGGGGTTCTGTGTGCATTTACGACCGGGCTCATTCCGCTATTCAGCTGGCAGATCCGGCAGATTTTGACTGGGATGCCATTTTTGATGGGGCGGAGTGGTTCCACTTCACCGGTATTACACCGGCTCTGGGCCCGAATCTGGTGGAAATCTGCCGTCAGGCCTGTAAAGCCGCCAAGGCCAAGGGGATTAAGATTTCCTGCGACCTGAACTACCGGGGCAAGCTGTGGACCCGCGCCCAGGCCCGGGAGGCTATGACCGATCTCGCCCAGTACATCGATGTGTGCATCTCCAACGAAGAGGATGCCAAGGATGTCTTCGGCATCGAGGCGGAGAATACGGATATCTACGGCGGTTCCCTGAACCACAAGGGCTATAAGTCTGTGGCCAAACAGCTGGCGGACAAATTTGGCTTTGAGATGGTTGCCATCACCCTGCGGGAGAGCCATTCCGCTTTTGACAACGGCTGGAGTGCCATGCTGTACAACGTGGCGACAGGGGAGTATTGCTTCTCCAAGAAGTACGATCTGCACATCATTGACCGTGTCGGCGGCGGCGACAGCTTCGGCGGCGGTCTGGTTTACTCCCTGCTCACCGGTAAGGATACCCAGTCGGGTGTGGAATTTGCGGTGGCGGCCTCTGCTTTGTGGC
>JAZQHH010000206.1:0-4037 GCA_045540495.1 Faecousia sp. | reverse complement strand
TCCTGAGTGAGCATAGGGGGCCTCCTTTGAGTGGATTGGTGGTACTTTTTATTCTAAGGATTTTGTTCCCTATGCTCAACTATTAAATTATGACTTCGGGGTCAGGCTCATCGCCTGACCCCAACATTTATTATAGAACCTCGAATTTTGACGATGATTCTGGCTTGCATATTGGGCGCAACCGTGGTATCCCAATGAAGAAATTCGTCGAAAGACAGAGGTGCGCGACATGAGGACACTTAGACTGCTTATCGCCGATACATCATTGGATTTTTGTAAGGCGTTGGCCTGCTTTCTGGAGGACACCGGCCAGTCTGTGACCAAGGAGCTGTATCCGACCCTGGCGAAGCGGCTGGGGATATCGGCTCAGGCGGTGGAGAAGGCCATTTGGACGGAAATTCACAAAGCCTGGTCCTGCCGAAACGAGTCGGTCTGGCGGATGTATTTCCGATGGGATTGCTGCGGCGGTATCCCCCGTCCTACCAATTCCGCCTTCCTCAGCGGTCTGGCCGCCCATCTGCAGGAACGGGCTACCCGGACTGGGTGACACCTAATTTAAGCTGAAAAGTTAAAAAATTGTCCAATTATGGGGTGCTTTTGCGGCATCCCATTTCATTTTGTTCCGCTGATTTCAGCGGACTTTTTTGTGGTGCGGCAGGGAAATTGGGGTAAGATTTTGTTTTTTTGTATACTTGACTATTGAAAAATAGAGGGGGTAGTGTTAAAATATTAAATGAGAAAATGGAGAGTTATTCGTTGTTTGAACGGGGTGATTCGATGAATGTGTTAATTGCAGCTGAATTTTTGGATAATATTAAGGACCCGAATACCTATAACAGCCGGTTTTTGACGGTGGCCGATATGTTGGCGGCCAGAGGACATCGGGTGCGGATCGTTACCAGCGATTTTATTCACAGCTCCAAGTGTCACGTTTCCGGCATCACAAAATGCAAGGGCCATGATATGGTGACCCTTCCGGAACCCGGTTACCCCAAGAATATTGGACTGAAACGGTTTCAAAGTCACTATGTTTTGTCTAAAAATCTGAAAAAATGGCTGAAAACCATTGAAAAGCCGGATGTGATTTACTGCGCGGTGCCGTCGTTGGATTTTGCCTACCAGGCCGCCCGGTACGCCAGGGAAAACGGCATCAAATTCGTGGTGGATATCCAGGATTTGTGGCCCGAGGCCTTTGAAATGGTGGTGCCCTTCC
Source organism: Faecousia sp. (assembly GCA_045540495.1). Taxonomy (GTDB): domain Bacteria; phylum Bacillota; class Clostridia; order Oscillospirales; family Oscillospiraceae; genus Faecousia. The sequence goes on along the minus strand of JAZQHH010000206.1, from coordinate 2,824 downwards.
CGGCGGTGACCAAATTGGCCTTTGCCGGGTTCCGGAACCGGGCGAACTACATTTATCGCAGCGCCGACCGGGTGGTGGCGGTGTCCAAAACCTATGTGGACCGGGCCCTGGCGGTCAGCGAAAAATGCGACTCCGGCGACGCGGTGTTTTTGGGCACCGATGTGGAGCGGTTTGACAGCTTCCGGGGGGAGAAATCGCCCCTGGAAAAGAAGGACGATGAAATTTGGCTGGGCTACGTTGGCACCCTGGGCTACAGCTATGACCTGAAAACGGTCATCGACGCCATGACCCTCCTGCGCGATGACCCCCATTATGACCGGCTGAAGTTTGTGGTGGCGGGGGATGGCCCCCTGCGGCAGGAGTTTGAGGACCATGCGAAAGCGCGGCAGGTCAACGCCTGTTTTGCCGGCCGGCTGCCCTATCCCCAGATGGTGGCTCTGCTGTGCCAGTGCGATATCGCGGTGAACCCCATCAAAAAGCGGGCCCCCCAGAGCATTATCAACAAGCATGGCGATTATGCCGCCGCCGGGATTCCGGTGGTCAATTCCCAGGAGGGGCTGGAGTACCGCACACTGGTGCAGGAGCGCAATATGGGCTTCAACTGCAATTGCCAGGATGCCCAGGACATGGCAGACAAGCTGCGGACGCTTCTGCATGACCCGGCGCTGCGCAAGACCATGGGCGACAATGCCCGCGCCTGTGCCTGGGAGCTGTTCCACCGGGGCAGGACTTATCAGAAAATCATGGATGCCATCGAGGATTGAGAGGAGACGGCGATGTCTACGGTAATTGAACTCAGAGCTGTGCTTCTGGAGCTGCTGGCGGAATTTGACCGGGTGTGCAAAAAGCACGACATCCACTATGTGGTGTTTTGCGGCACGGCCCTGGGGGCGGTCCGGCATCAGGGCTTCATCCCCTGGGATGACGATTTGGATGTGTCCATGCTCCGGCCGGATTACGAGCGGTTCCTTCAGGTGGCGCCCGGGGAGCTGAAATCCCAGTTTTACTTACAGGCGGAGTTCTCCGACCATTGGAATATGCATTTTTCCAAGCTCCGCAAGAATAACACCACGTACCTTGAAAAATTTCATCCCAAGGATCAGAAGATGCACCAGGGCATCTACATTGACATTTTCCCCTGCGACAACGCGGCGGACAGGGAATGGGTCCGCAAGGCCCAGTTCTATGCCTCCCGCATCGCCCTGGCCCATACGATTTTCAAGCGGGGCTACGAAACGAACAGCAAGCTCAAGAAGCTCTTTATGGGCTGCTGCAGTCTGCTGCCGGTGAAGCCCTTCCATCGCTTCGCCATGGGCGCCAAGCGGGGGGACAGCCAGTGCGTGCATACCTTCCTTTCCTGTACCTCCCGATACAAAAAGGGCATTTATCACCGCTCCTGGTTCACGGACACGGTGGAGATGGATTTTGAGGGCATGAAAGTTCCCGTTTCGGCCCATTATGACGAATTGCTGACGGTGCTGTATGGGAATTACATGGAGCTTCCCAGCGAGGAAGACCGCAAAGTTAAGGAACACGCGGTGCTGGTGGATACCGAGCGGGATTACAGCCAGTACGAACATTATCGGGATGGCATGAAATTCGAGGTCCATTCCCGGAATATCCATTGACCGGGGGCGGTGGCAGGATGCAGGATCATTTCATCATCACCGCCGGTTCAACTTATCTGGATATCGATGCCTACGCCTGCTGCGTGGCCATGAAGGACCTTTTGGCCCTGCAAGGGAAGAATGCGGTGGCCTGGTCCCAGGCTCCCTGCAATTACAGCGTTCACAGCTTCCTGCGTCAGCCGGGGCAGATGACGGATTCCCTGCCCCAGGGCTGGGAGGATGCCGGGTATATCATCGTGGATGTTTCGGACCCGGAGTATATCCGGGAGGGAGTGCCCCTGGACAAAGTGGTGGCGGTTTACGACCATCACACGGGCTTTGAAGATTATTGGCGCAGCCGCATTGGCCCCGGCGCCCAGATAGAGTTTATTGGGGCGGCGGCCACCCTGATTTGGCGGCAGTGGAAGAAAGATGGGCTGGAGAACCGGATCAGCCCCGCCACCGCCCGGCTTTTGGTGGCGGCCATTCTGGATAACACCCTGGATCTGACCTCCGCCAACACCACGCCGGAGGATGTGGAGGCCTTCCGTGACCTGTGCCTCAAGGGAAACATTGACCGGCAGTGGTGCGATGGCTATTTTGCCAGAGTCCAGGAATCTGTGGAAGCGGATTTGCAGAATGCGCTGCTGGGGGACATGAAAAAAGTCCGGGATAACGGCGTCCTGCCGTCCCATGTGGCCCAGTTGTGCCTGTGGGATGCGGGCAGCGTCCTCCAAAAGCTGCCCCGGATCCGGCAGTGGTTCAGCGGCATGGACAGCTGGATGATCAATTTGATCGATATCAAGCATCGCTGCAGCTACTTTATTTGCGACGATGAGGCCCGCCGGGAGAAAATCGGACAGATTTTTCAGGTCGAATTTCAATCCGGCGTGGCAAAGCTCCCAAACCCCTGGCTGCGGAAAGAAATCATTAAGAAAATAAGGGATTCGTAAGCGCGAACGGCCACCCGCCCCTACAGAGGCTTTCGGGGACCTCTAAAAACTCCTTTTCGGCGAAGCGGCGTATCTTTTGCCGCAACTTTTCGCCCCGAAAACACCGAAATACATCCAGTATTCCTGGTGTTTTCGTGACTTCAATTTGCGACAAAATATCCACCGCACGCTCGAAAATCAGTTTTTAGAGGCCCCCTTTCGTTTTCCGGCGCGGGAGCGCCCCAAAGGGGAAGGTTGATTGGTACGGCAAAACACCTGAGAACG
>JAZQHH010000205.1:0-3569 GCA_045540495.1 Faecousia sp. | reverse complement strand
CCTGTGTGAATGATTGTTTAGCGGTGCGTTTGAATTGCGGTGGCCTACGGCCACCGAGCGCCCCGAAGGGGCGCAATAAGGCTTCCCCCCAGGGGGAAGGCTTGGGCGCTCCCGCGCCAGTTCTCTAAACAATCATTTACCGTTATACCGAAAAGCTGCGGCCTGCGGTGATTTTACCGCAGGCCGCAGGGTTATGGGTTAGTCGAAAGAATGGCCGCAATTGCCGCAGAAGCGGATGCCTTCGGAATGGGGGGCTCCGCAGTTGGGGCAGAAGGCCACATGGGGGGCAGCAGGGGGCTCTTCCGCAACGGGCGTATCTACCACCACAGGCGTGTCCTCTACAATGGGCGTCTCCTCCACAATGGGGAGTTCTTCTGTAACGGGGGAGGGTTCCTCAACAACGGGAGACTCCACGGCCACAGGGGTTTCCTCGGTGGGGGCGGTTTTTACTTTTTTGGGCTTTTTGGGGGCTTTTTCTTTCTTTACCCTGACAATCCCCAATTTTTCACGGTGACTGAGGATGGCGTTGACGGTGATCAGGACGGCCAGGACCAGAAGCAGGGTGCCTTCGATGCACCAGAAGGCCACGGTCCGCTCCCGCTCCCAGATGACGAAGAGGAAGCTGTACCAGGCACCGTCGTCAAGCTCCAGCTTGGCGGCTTTCTTGCCCTCCCGCACCGTCAGCTCGCCGGTGCGGTGGAGGCGGGTGATCTCGAACTCAAACTTATCGATGGGCATATCCCGCAGGCTTACCTTGCCTTCTTCATCCAGCTGGACGGAGAACTGGTACTTGTTGTCCAGGTACAGCTCCACGATCTCGCCGGAAAAGTCCTTGCCGAAGTCGGCTTTGACGGTCTGCACCGGCTCCAGTTCGATCATTTCGATGGAGTTCTGAATGGCATCGGCCACCTGAGAGGCATCATCGATATTGGTGGAGGAGCCGCCGGTTTCGGCGGAGAGCAGCTCAAAGAAGTCGGCGGCACCGGAGCCGGGGACGATGGAGTAGACTTTCACTTCGCTGTCCACGGGCTTGGTGGTGGGCTTGGGGGATTCAGGGGCAGAATCATCGGCCTCTGCCGGGACGGCATAGGACAGCGGTGTGGCTTCTTCCTCGTCGGGCAGGCCCACGGCGATCTCCGCTTCCTGAAGGGCTTTCAAAATGGTTTCGTAAGTATAGCCGGTGTAGGGTTCGGGGTCCAGGGCGGGGGCATCGCCCAGGATGATGATGGCTTTGCTGGCGCCCTTCCGCCAATCCAGTTTCAGGGCCTCGGCAATACCGGAGTAGACCGTTTCTTCATAGTCGCCGCCGTAGCCTAAATCCAGGCCGTCGATGGCAGCGGTGATGGCATCCCGGTCATCGGAGAAGTCCAGCTGGACCTTGGCGGCGTAGTCCTCGCTGCCGGCACGTTCCGGGAAATCACGGTAGTCAACCACGGCTACCCGGTAGTCTTCCGTCTTTTCGCCCAGGGTGTCCAAAATCTGCTTCATGTTTTCCTTGGCGTTGTCAATGTCATCGCCCATGGAACCGGTGGTATCCACCACGAAGCACAGGTCCAGGCCACTGCTGCCCTTGCCGGAGCTGACCACCTGGTTGACGGATTTATCCACGGTCATCAGACCCTTGGATACGGCAACGGACAGGTCCAGCATGCCGCTTTCGCCGCCTTCATAGGTGAAGCGGCCGTAGGTGGAGGCGCAGACGATGGCTTTGACCTCGGGGCCCGTCAGCTCCGGGTTGGAGCCGAAGACCAGGCCCGCCGCGGCGGTGACATGGGGGGTGGCCATGGAGGTGCCGTTCATATAGTCGTAGCTCTTTTTGGTACAGCTGTAGACCGCCACGCCGGGGGCGGTGATATCCACACGGTTGCCAACGTTGGAGAATTCGGCATAGCTATAGCGGGTGTCGGTGCCGGTGGAATTGCGGTGGTCGATGCCAGCGGCGCCAACTACGATGATGCGGCCCATTACTTCTTCGCCTTCGATCAGGTTCAGGAAGTTGTTATAGATGGCGAGAGAACCACCTTTTTCACCGCCGCCGTTGACGCGCTGCCAGGCGCTGGGCATTTCGGTATAGCCGTAGGTGGCGGTTTCGCTGGGGTAGTAGGTGGTGTTGTTGCTGTTGCCGGCGGCGACACAGATCACGAAGTCCGGTAGGCCCTTGGCCTGGCGCTTCTGGATCAGACGCTGCAGCATGGCTTCTGCCAGCTCAGCCTGGGATTCCAGGTAGTTTTTGGCGTTCTTGTTACCGTGGCTGGCGGCGAAGCCGATGAGGCGGTTGGTGTTCTGGCTGATGTTGATAGCCTGAACATTCTGCTCCAGCAGGACGGAAATGGCCTTGACATAGGTGTAGGGGGTGTAGAACACGTTGGCAACGGAGCCGTTGCGGGTGTTGTAGGCGCAGCTGTAGTAGAGGTTGCCCTTGTCGGCCATGATGCCGGACATACCCACTTCGTTCCAGGTGGCGGCCATGGTGCCGGCAACGTGGGTGCCGTGGTCCTGGGGGGGCAGGGAGGAGGCATCCACGGTGTAGGTGGCCCAGGTGCCGGTTTCCAGGTCGTAGTAGGAGGCGTAGGCGCCGGCTACGTTCAAATCCTCATGGTCGGTTTTGACCATGGAGTCGATAAGGCCCACGTTGACGGTCTCCAGCTGGTCCAGGTAGCCCCAGGCCTGGGGGGCGCGGATGGCCTCGACACTCCAGTTGGCGTCCCGGGGTGCCTTGGTGCTCCATTTGGCCTTCTTCCAGGGATCGGTGGGGTACACCGGGTCGGGAGCGGATTCCTCTTCCTCGGTGTCGTCCTCGGCAAGGGAGACGGGGGTGATGTAGGCACTGTCCACATGATCCTCGGCGGCGATCTGCTTGGCCAGGGTTTGGAGCTTCTCCAGCGATTTGCCCTTGGACAGGTGGAACTGGTAGATGCCCATATCCTCCATGGCGTCGGAGATGACGGCATCGTAGTCCGCGGCCAGGGCGTCGATATCCTCCCGGGTGGCGTCGGCAGATGCCAGGACGATGATCTCGTTGTTGATGAAGACCATGCCGTCGTCATCCACGGTGACCTCTTCGTATTCTTCGGTCAGGGCTTCCAACTGCTCTTCCAGGGTGCGGTCGGAGACAAATTCCTCGTCGGTGGCGGAGGCGGCGATGCTCAGACCGGCAAAGCCCACGCCCAGCAGGATCGCAAGCACCAGGACGATGGCAATGGCCGCTTTCAGACCTCTTCTTTTTTTCATTTTCATGCACCTTCTTCCATAGGTTTCAGAGTATACTTCATTATACAACGAATTGGAAGGAAATTCAATGTCTGTTTGCAAGAAAGGGGAAAAAGAATGTGAAGATATGAATGAATGCCACGGTATGGGTGTGAGTATCCCTTGCGTGTGGATGGAGCTGTAAATGATTGTTTAGCGTACTAAGATCAAGCTGTCATTGCGAGGAGCGAAGCGACGTGGCAATCTCCCGGTATTATCTACGATAAGGAAAAAGTTCGATGAACGTACAATGTAGAATGGGATTATCCATAGATTTTGGTGCGAATTAGGACCAAAGTTGTACCAGGAGATTGCCACGG
>JAZQHH010000204.1:0-2240 GCA_045540495.1 Faecousia sp. | reverse complement strand
TGCCCTTTACCATCATTATGCTGGTGCTGACCGTGGTCATGAATAGCATGGCCAAGCGGGGCGGCTGCGGCGGCATGGGCGGCATCGGCGGCATGGGCAAGGCCAATGCCAAGGTCTATATGGAAAAGCAGACCGGCGTCACCTTCAAGGATGTGGCCGGTCAGGATGAGGCCAAGGAGTCCCTTCAGGAGATTATCGACTTCTTGCATAAACCCCAGAAATATGCCGACATCGGCGCGAAGCTCCCCAAGGGCGCCCTGCTGGTGGGCTCCCCCGGCACCGGCAAGACCCTGCTGGCCAAGGCCGTGGCCGGCGAGGCCAATGTGCCCTTCTTCTCCATCTCCGGCTCGGATTTTGAGGAGGTTTTCGTGGGTGTGGGCGCCAGCCGCGTCCGGGATTTGTTCCAGCAGGCGGCGAAGGTGGCTCCCTGTATCGTTTTCATCGATGAGATCGATGCCGTGGGCCATACCCGGGACGCCCGCTTTGGCAATTCTGACCAAACTCTGAACCAGCTTCTTGGTGAAATCGACGGTTTCGATTCCTCCAAGGGCGTGGTGATTCTGGCCGCCACCAACCGGCCGGAGATTCTGGATAAGGCCCTGCTCCGGGCGGGCCGGTTCGACCGGCGGATTATCGTGGATAAGCCCAACCTCCAGGGCCGTCTGGATACCCTGAAGGTCCACACCCGGAAAATCAAGCTGGCCGAGGATGTGGATCTGAAGAAGCTGGCCCAGGCCACTGCCGGTGCCGTGGGCGCGGATCTGGCGAACCTGGTGAACGAGGCCGCTCTCCGGGCGGTCCGGAAGGGCCGCAAGGCTGTGAACCAGGAAGATTTGCTGGTGTCCTTCGAGACGGTCATCGCCGGCACGGAGAAGAAAAATACCATCCTCACCGACACCGAAAGGCGGCTGGTTGCCTACCACGAGGTGGGCCATGCCCTGGTGGCGGCGCTGGAGAAGCGCACGGAGCCTGTGACCAAGATTACGATTGTGCCCCATACCTCCGGAGCGCTGGGCTACACGTTGTATACGCCGGAGGAGGAACGGTTCCTCGCTACCAACGAGGAGCTGATTGTGGAGCTGAAGTCCATGGTCGGCGGCCGGGCGGCGGAGCAGTTGGTGTTCGGCGTCAAGACCACCGGTGCGTCCAACGATCTCCAGCGGGCAACCGCCCTGGCGAGAAACATGATCGCCCAGTACGGCATGAGCGAGGAGCTGGGCCTGATGGCCCCGGCGACGGTATCCAGCCAGTATCTGGATGGTCATGCCCAGATGGATTGCTCCCAGGAGACCGCCGCCAAGGTGGACAAGGCGGTGCAGGCGCTGCTTGAGAAGGTCTACGAGGAAACCAAGGCTCTGCTGGCAGCCAACCGGAGCCTGCTGGACGAAATTTCCGAATTTCTGCTGGCGAAGGAAACCATCACCGGCGACGAGCTGATGGCCTATGTGAACGCGGATAAAAAGACGGAAGAATAAAAATCAAACCGTCCTTGCAAGGCCTTGCAAGGACCTTTATTTTTTGCAACGGCGCGGGAGCGCCCAGCTTCCCCCTGGGGGGAAGCTGTCAGCGTAGCTGACTGATGAGGGGTCTGCAGTTCGATTATCTGAAATGCTCAGAAAACCGACTGCAGACCCCTCATCCGCCCCTTCGGGGCACCTTCCCCCCAGGGGGAAGGACTTTATTTTCGGTAGAGGGCATCCTCATCCACGGGAATGGGGCCGTGGGTGGCTTCGTATTCCCGGACGCAGCTCTGGGCCAGGTATTCCAGCTGGGCATTCAGCGACCGCTTGTTTTCTTTGGCAACATATGCGATTTTATAAAGCAGCTCCGGCTCAAAACGGATGCCGGTTTGGATTTTGTTTGTTGCCATGATAACACCTCGATAATAATTTGGTATCAGTATAGCAACAAACTACTTGAAATAATACAAACAAAGTGTTATCATGTAAGGCGAAAATCAGTGAAAGGTTGTGGGGAAATGAACGAAACGGTGATGGGTATTTCCCAGGCGAATGCCAGGGAAATTGAAGGGTATTTGCAGGCGGTACTGCGGCGGTATTCGGAGTTATTTCCGGATTGGGAGGTGAGTACGGTTTCGGTGCAGAAGAGCAGAAATCGTAATGAACAACTTGATGGGATGATTGCGTTGTTGGAGAATTTGAAAACAGAGGAATAGATATCAAAACGTACTTGCAAGACCCCATCCCGCCCTTCCAAGACGGGTATGTTTTTTGCTGGCT
>JAZQHH010000203.1:0-10128 GCA_045540495.1 Faecousia sp. | reverse complement strand
GATGAGGAATGCGGGCGAAAATGTTCGATTTTGTACTGTGTTCAGGCTTTTTAGCAGGTAAGATTCAGCAAGTCTTTACGGATTCGTCATCTTAGGTGATCGCCCGCATTCCTCATCCGACCCGGCTTCGCCGGGCCACCTTCCCCCCGGGGGAAGGCATGGGCGCTCCCGCGCCAGTTCGTTAAACAATCATTTACGCGACAATCATCCCCAAGCAAAAAACGGAGCTGTGGCGACAGCTCCGTTTTTGATTGATTATAGTGTTCTCGTCCATTCGGTGACCAGCAGGCCGGGCATCATCCAGATCAGCTCGTAGAGCAGGATGTTGGAGGCGGTGATGATGTCCATGCCGCCGACCCAGGCCAGAGCGGCCATCATCAGCAGGCCCAGGATGCCGCCGGTCATGGTGATGGCGGCGCCCATCCGAAGGGCGCTTTTCAGGACTCTCGCGCCGGTGACGGCGAAGGCTTTGGGGGCAAGGCCGGGCTTGGTCAGCAGCGCCACCACCGGATCATCCTCGGCAGGCTCCCGCTGGGACAGCTCCAGCCGCACATCCCGGCCAGGGAAGGCCATATGGCGGGTATTGGCCCCGAATTTCCTCCGCAAAAAGTCGGCGGACACCATCAGATCCTCGCACAGGGATACCGGGGTCAGGCCCTTGAAGCCGCAGAGCGTCTGCAGACCCGCCACGGAGGATTTCGCCTTTTGATAGGCCACCACAAACACGCCGCTCAGCTCCCCGCCGATGGCGGCATAGACCGCGCCCTCCACCTGGGCGGCACGGCTCATGTCCACGCCCATTTCCTGCATATACTCCAGGGTGCCCAGCAGCACCGTCTCTCCGGCGATCTGGCCGGAAACGCCACCGCTGCCGCAGTGCAGCTCCGTGACCTCCGGCTCGGCGCCGCCGCGGCTGGCCAGCATCCGGGTAAACAGCACCACCAGAGCGCCGCCGTTGGCACGGATCAGGGCCGTGGCACAGGAAAGTATGTAGTCCGGCTCCCGGGAACCGTAAAATTTCACGCCGTTGAGCTTGGCGGAGCCCATGGGGAACAGGTCGTCATCCTCCAGGGGGTACACGGCCTGGTGCTTCACCGCCTGGGTGCCATGCCAGCCGCAGAGCACCGCCCCCAGCTTATGGAGCCGATTTTCCAAAATCGCCCCGGGCCGGGTCATGGACACGAAGGCCGTAGCAGGCAAGCTCACCAGCAGTGCCCCGGCGCAAAGCTGGACACCGGCAGAAAACCCATGCCGCACCCCAGCCAGCACGCCCAGACCCATACTGACGCCCATCGCCGCCAGGGCATACCAATTCAGCACCCGCTGCGGGCCGGAGGGGGCATCGTAATGCTCCATAAAATCCTCTACCCGGCCGGTGCCGGTGCGGAAGCCCGGCAGGCCCTCGTAATATTCCGGCACCGCGGCCAGACTGTACAGGTCGCTGGCCCGGCGGAGGGTATCCATCTGGCCCAGCAGCTCGCTGCGGCGCTGATAGGTCGCCCAAAGGGCCATGGACATCTCCAAACTAAAGGCAGCAGAGGCCGGGATCCGCAGCTCCTGCAGGCACAGCACTCCATCGACGCAGCACACGGCGAAGGTCACCACCAGCAGTGTCCCGGTGGTAAAGCGCAGGTGCAGCAGATCTATGATGCCCTCCATCAGCCGGTAGCAGCCCAGCAGCGCCGTCAGCAGCAGGCCCAAAAACTGGGCAAATACCAGCAGCCGCAGCCGGTTCTCCCCCACCAGCCCATGGGCATGGGCCACAGTGAATCCGGCGGTGAGGACGAAGGTGATCAGGCACAGCAAAATCGACAGCTGGAGCTTCCCCAGCCCCAGTTCCGTCAGGGCATAAAACTGCCGCTCAGGGCCCGCCACCAGTTTCTCCCGCAACTCCCGGATCCGGGATTTGGGGCGGAAGGGGATGGGCTCCGGCAGGGGCCATTCCCCCATGGGCTGGTCGTACTCCGGCTCCCATTCCTCGGAAAAGGGCTCCACCTGGGGTTCCGGCTCCGGCGGTGCCTCCTGGGGCTCCGGCTCCTCTTCCACCCGGATGGGCTCAAATTCGGTGGTATCCCCCAGGTCCTTGGCGGCAGTGTTCACCGCCTGACGCACCTGATCCAGCCGGATGGTGTCACCGGTGACCTCCTCCGGCGGCGGGGGATTATCGCTGAATTCCTGAAGGATTTCCTCCAGGTTCAGTTCCTTTTCATGTTCCATAGGCCCTCCTTACTGCCGCTGGCGGACGGCCTCATACAGCAGAATCGATGCGGCGGCGGAGGCATTCAGGGAAGAAATCCGGCCCTTCATGGGGATATGCACCATCACATCGCAGCTTTTGCGGACCAGCTGGCTCATGCCGTCGCCCTCGTTGCCGATGACGATGCCGGCGGCGCCCTTCAGATCCGCCTGGTACATGGGGATCGACCCTTCGGCGGCGGTGCCGTAGATCCAGACCCCCCGCTTTTTCAGCTCCTCGATGGTGGCGGTGATATTGGTGACCCGGGCCACCTTCATGTACTCCACCGCACCGGCGGAGGCCTTCGCCACCACAGCGGTCAGACCCACGGCCCGGCGCTTGGGGATGATGACCCCATGGGCCCCGGCGCACTCGGCGGAACGCAGGATGGCGCCCAGATTATGGGGGTCCGTCAGCTCATCACAGATGACGATCAGGGGGGCTTCGCCCTTGGCCTCGGCCTCGGCGAAAATATCGTCGATGGAGGCATAATCATGGGCGGCGGCCAGGCAGATGACGCCCTGATGGGAATGGGTGACGCTCATGGCATCCAGCTTCCGCCGGTCCACCGGCACCACCACCGCACCGGCCTCCTTGGCCTGGGCGGCCAGCCGCTGGAGGCCCCGGTCGGTATCACCGGCGGCGATAAAGACCTTATCGATGGTGCGGCCGCTTTTCAGGGCCTCGGTCAGCGCATTGCGGCCCTCCAGCTGGCCCTCGATCTCCTGAACCGGCTCCATTTTTCTGGGACGGCGATTCTCATTCATTGCTGTCAGCTCCTGTTGATAGAGATAGTTACATTCATTATAACAGATTTCCCCCGTTACCACAACTGGAAATTTTTCAAATTAGCACAACGATTTTCTGGACACTGTACATAAAAGGCAATTGCACATATAAATGATTGTTTAACGAACTGGCGCGGGAGCGCCCATGCCTCCCCCCGGGGGGAAGTTGGCCCGGCGAAGCCGGATCGGATGAGGAATGCGGGCGATCACCTGAGATGACGAATCCGTAAAGACTTGCTGAATCTTACCTGCTAAAAAGCCTAAACACAGTACAAAATCGAACATTTCCGCCCGCATTCCTCATCAGTCACCGCCTTGCGGCGGCGACAGCTTCCCCCCGGGGGAAGCCATGGCGCCCCTTCGGGGCGCCCGGGGGCCGGAGGCCACCGCAATTCATATGCGCCACTAAACAATCATTTACCGCACTATCCATTCAGGAGTTTTTTCTATGACAAAACGTAGTTTATGGCTGATTTGGTACACTTTATTCATTATTTGCGCACTTTTAGGGTTTATTCCTGAGCCCCGGGGGTTTTGGAAATTCCTGTTTATCCTTTTCAGCATCGGCTTTTTTGTGCCGGGGTTTTTGCTGCTGAAATGGGCCGGTGACCGGGGGGAAACCGCAACTGTGCGGCAGATCCGCTGGATCGCCTTTGGTTCCCTCTGCGCCACGGTGGTTTTGATTTTGCTCAATGGGCTTTCCGTCATAATGTCCGATTTTTGGGGCAATCTTTTGTACGGTTTGCTGATTATCGTGTCCAGCCCCATGGTCTGCGGGCAGTATTGGGTCCTGAGCCTCTTCGGCTGGGCCTGCATCATACTGACGGCCCATTCGATGTTGAAGAAATAACGGATTAACAGGGGAAGGTCTGACCTTCCCCTGTTTTTATGCGTATATAGGATTGTTTAGCGCAGTAAGAAAACACTGTCATTGCGAGGCCCGAAGGGCCGTGGCAATCCCCTGGATTTTCCGGGCACTTTAGTGGTTATTGCGCATTGTGCGTAGCCGTAGGAGATTGCCACGGCCCTTCGGGCCTCGCAATGACATGCGTCTTCTGTTACCATTTCCTACATTATCCAAAAAACAAAGGGGAGGGTCAACCCTCCCCAATTTTACATTTTCAGCAGATAATAGCCCACAACCACCGCGCCGAGGATGATGCGGTAGACACCGAAGGCGGAGAAGGAGCGCTTGCGGACGTACTCCATCAGGGCCCGGATCACCAGGACACTGACCACGAAGCTGACCACCATGCCCACAACCAGCACCGAAATTTCGGTGACGTTGGGGATCATGCCCTCCAGCAGGTATTTCACCAGCTTCAGAGCGCTGGCGCCCAGCATGGTGGGGATGGCCAGGAAGAAGCTGAACTCCGCCGCCGCGGGCCGGGACACCCCCAGCAGAATGCCACCCAGAATGGTGGAGCCGGACCGGGAGGTGCCGGGGATCAGGCTCAGGCACTGGAACGCGCCGATCAGCAGGGCGGTGCGGTAGTCGATGGTATGGACATCCTCGATCCGGGGCTGGAGCCCACGGTTCTGCCGCTCCACAATGATAAACGCCACGCCGTAGACGATCAGGGCGATGGCCACCACCAGATAATGATAGAGGTGGGCGTCCATCCAGTCGTCAAACAGCAGGCCCAGCACCGCCGAGGGGATCACCGCCACGACGACCTTGAACCACAAATCCCAGGTCTGTTTCTTCTCGATTTCTCCTTTTTTAGCGGAGAAGGGGTTTAGTTTATGGAAGAAAAGTACCAAAACCGCTCCAATGGCGCCCAGCTGGATGACCACCTGGAACATCTCGTAAAAAGCATCGGACACATTTAGCTTCACAAATTCGTCCAGCAGGATCAGATGCCCTGTGGAGGAAATGGGAAGCCATTCGGTGATGCCCTCCACGATGCCGAAGAGGATGGCTTTTAAGATTTCTATGAACATGAAGTAACTCCTTTCAAATTGCGGGAGGATTGTTGAACGCGTCCCAACCAGCGTATGTCATTGCGAGGCCGCAGGCCGTGGCAATCTCCCGGTATAACCTTATGGAATTTGAAATTCAAAGGGATAAATAAACTTAATAACCTGGTGTTACCTTCTTAAAAGAATGGACATTTTGTCCAACCTGCTACCAGGAGATTGCCACGGCCCTTCGGGCCTCGCAATGACAGAGAGGGGCGGATTGCCACGGCCTGCGGCCTCGCAATGACATGCGTTAATTTCAGCGCTCTGCATCTATCATACCCTTCCCCGGCCGGATTTTCAAGGGGAAATTTGCCTGTTAATAAATCATCGTGCAACTCTTTACAAAATGTTCACCCGAAAATGGATTTTTCGGCTATAATGTAGTAAAAAAGAAACGATATTCTCAGGAGGTATGACCATGGCTGTCTCTGTTTTGATCGTTGAGGACGACCGCAATATTGCTGAGCTTTTGCAGCTCTACCTTGAAAAAGAGGGCTACGCCGTCACCATCGCCGCTGACGGCGGTCAGGGCCTGACCAAGTTCCGCTCCATCAAGCCCGATCTGGTGCTGCTGGACGTGATGATGCCCGTTATGGACGGCTGGAGCGTCTGCCGGGCCATCCGGGCCGAGAGCCAGACCCCCGTTATCATGCTCACCGCCAAGGGCGAGACCGATGACAAGGTCACCGGCCTGCGCTCCGGCGCCGACGACTACATCACCAAGCCCTTCGAAATGAAGGAAGTCCTGGCCCGGATCGAGGCGGTGCTTCGCCGGACCTCCGGCGCTTCCACCGAGAAAAAGGCCCGCCGGATCGTTTTCGACAAGCTCATCATCGATATGGATGCCTTCGAGCTGATTGTGGACGGCAAGAAAATCGACACCCCGCCCAAGGAGATGGAGCTGCTGTACTACCTGGCCTCCTCCCCCAACCGGGTCTACACCCGCAATCAGCTGCTGGACGAGGTCTGGGGCTTCGACTACTTCGGCGACAGCCGCACCGTGGATGTCCACGTCAAGCGGCTGCGGGAAAAGCTGGAGGGAGTCTGCGAGGGCTGGAGCCTGAAAACCGTCTGGGGCGTAGGCTATAAATTCGAGGTTACGTAACCATGAAAACCACATACAGCCGCATTTTTGTGGCGGCTATGGTGGTCCTGCTGCTGTCGCTGCTGTGCGTGGGTTTCTTCCTGCGGACCTTGCTGGAGGATTACCTGGACGATGCCGCCTTCGACCGGCTCTCCGGTGATGCCAAGGTCATCTCCCAGCTGGCGGCGGCCTACTATACCGGCGGCTCCATGTCCAATATGGACTTCCTTATTAATGTAGATATCGCCGGTGAGGTAAGCGATGCGGATCTGGTGATCTGCGACAGCAGCGGCAAGATACTCCTCTGCTCCGAGGATCTGCTGGACTGCCCCCACAAGGGGCTCACCGTCAGCCGGGACTACCTGAACAATGTGATGGAATCCGGTGCCCTCCAGGCCACCGGTGTGATCCAGGGGCTCTACACCGACAGCCGCTATGTCTGCTCCGCCCCCATCCGCCATGCCGACGGCACGGCCCTGGGCATCGTCATCGTCTCCCAGCCCTTGGCCGACAATCAGGCCATCCTGGTGAAAATGACGGAAATATTTCTGTTTTCCTCGGTTTTTGTGATGCTGATCTCGATTTTGGTGATCGGATTGTACGTTAAACGCCAGAGTCTGCCCCTGCGGGACATGACCAGAGCCGCCCGGGCCTTCGGCCACGGCGATCTGGAAGTCCGGGTGGAGCAGAAGGAATATTATCCCCGGGATATCCGGGAAATGGTGCTGGCCTTCAACAACATGGCCTCGTCCCTGCAAAAAAGCGAATACCAGCGGCAGGAGTTCGTGGCCAACGTGTCCCACGAGCTGAAGACCCCCATGACCACCATCGGCGGTTATGTGGACGGCGTGCTGGACGGCACCATCCCGCCGGAGCGCAGCGGCCATTATCTGCGGATCGTCTCCGACGAGACCAAGCGGCTGAGCCGTCTGGTCCGCAGTATGCTGGACATTTCCCAGCTCCAGACCGAGGCCGGCATCCCCGAGGAGAAGAAAAGCCGCTTCGATCTGGAAGAGGTGGCCGGGCAGATGCTCATCACCTTCGAGCAGAAAATCACCGCCAAGGCCCTCCAGGTGGAGGTGCAGATGCCGGAGCATCCGGTTTTCACCTTCGCCAACGCCGA
This sequence comes from Faecousia sp., assembly GCA_045540495.1. Lineage (GTDB taxonomy): Bacteria > Bacillota > Clostridia > Oscillospirales > Oscillospiraceae > Faecousia. Next base: position 2,932 of record JAZQHH010000203.1, on the reverse strand, counting down.
TTATGTGTCCCAGGTGATCTACAATCTGCTGGATAACGCCGTGAAATTCTGCCCCCGGGAGGGCTGTTTGGGGCTGATGATCCGGGAAGGCGGAGGCAAGGCCTACATTTCCATCTACAACGACGGCCAGACCATCCCCGCCGAGGAGCTGCCTCTGGTCTTTGACCGGTTCCACAAGCTGGACAAAAGCCGCTCCGAAAACCGGGACGGCTGGGGCCTGGGGCTGTATATCGTGAAAACCATCGTCTGCGCCCACGGGGAAAATATCTCCGTCACCAGCCGGGACGGCAGGACAGAATTCACCTTCACCATGCCCCTGGTGATTTGACTGTTTAGACTGGGAAGCACCCCTTGCCCCCCTCATTTATCCCCAAAAAATCTTTTCATATTCATATATGAGGTAAGCCATATGAACAACAAAAACCGTGACCCCTGGGATATGGGGGTTTACCGGACGGGCTCCGTGGAGCCGCCGAAGCGGGGCAGCGGCCTGGTGCCGTTTCTGCTGATCGCGGTGATCCTGCTGGCAGGCATCAGTACCCTGTTGGGCGCCATGAACATCCGGCTGTCCAACAAGCTCAACCAAAAGCAGGAGGGCCTGATGCTCATGGAGGATGCCTCCGAGCCCACATTCCGGCCTGCGGGCAGCTCCAAGCAGCCCAACGGGGATTTTTCCCTGAATTTGCAGGATACCCCCGTCGCTGACAATGTGCCCCAGTCCGGGGGGCTGGCCCTGCAGGAGATCTTCAGTGTCAATATGCCCAGCGTGGTGTCCATCTCCGGCGCCGCCGGGCAGACCGGCTCCGGCGTCATCATCGGCGCCGAGGGCTACATCATCACCAACTCCCACCTGGTGGAGGGCGACGGACTCACCGTCACCCTGTCCGACCGGCAGGTGCTGGCCGCCACGGTGGTGGGCATGGACCCGGTTTCCGATCTGGCGGTGATCCATGTGGACGCGAAGGATCTGACCCCGGCGGTCTTTGGCAATTCCGAGGGCCTGCGGATCGGTGACGCGGTCTGCGCCATCGGCCCCCAGCTGGGCGGCACCATGACCAACGGCATCATCTGCGCCATCGACACCGAAAATGCCAGGATTCAGACCAACGCAAGCATCCATGCCGGTGGGCCTCTGGTCAACGGCTTCGGCCAGGTGGTGGCCATCGGCGGCCAGGGCCATGCCATCCCCAGCGTCACGGTGAAAAATGTGGCCGATCAGCTCATCGCCCAGGGTTATGTGGCCGGGAGCCCCAGCCTGGGCCTGTCCGGCGAGGCCGTGACAGCGCTGATCCAGAATTTCTACGGCCTGCCCGCCGGCATCTACATCACCCAGGTGGACACCGGCTCCGATGCCGCCTTTAAGGGGCTGACCGTGGGTGATATCCTGGTGTCCATCAACGGCACCTCCATCGCTACCGCCGAGGATCTGATCAAGGCCGTGGCCGCCTACAAAATCGGCGACCCCATCGAAGCCGTCATCTACCGGGACGGCACCCCCTACACCGTCACCCTCACCGTCGAGGAAGCCAAAGATTAACAAAGGGAGGGCTTGACCCTCCCTTTTATTTGGTGTAAGATACCTGTAGAAAAACTTTTGGTGCGGTAAATGATTGTTTCGCGGTGTAATTGAATTGCGGCGGCCTCCGGCCACCGAGCGCCCCGAAGGGGCGCAATAAGGCTTCCCCCTGGGGGGAAGCTGGCACAAAAAATGGTTCTTGTGAACCATTTTTTGTGACTGATGAGGGGGCTGCACTACGATTACCTGAAATACGTAGATAATCCGACTTCAAACCCCTCATCCGCCCCTTCGGGGCACCTTCCCCCAAGGGGGAAGGCTCGGGCGCTCCCGCGCCATTACGCTAAAAAATCCTTTTCCCACACAGTCGACACAAGGAAGTAACAATTATGGAACCGATTTATCGTCATTCATTTACCATCGAACCCTTCGAGGTGGACCGGTTTGGCCGGGCCAAGGCCTCTATGCTGCTGCGGTTCGCCCAGGAGGTGGCCGGATATCACAGCGACCTTTTGGGACTGAGCTACGACAGTTTGGCGGAAAAAGGCCTGTTTTGGGCCGTGATTCGGAATAAAATCTCCATTTCCCGGCTGCCCCGGCTGGGGGAGACCATCACCCTGGAGACCTGGCCCATGCCCACCACCCGCACCGCCTACCCCCGGTCCACCGTGGCCTACGACGGGCAGGGAAACGAGCTTTTCCGCTCCATGAGCCTGTGGATTTTGATGAACCGGGAGAGCCGGGCCATGGTGCTGCCGGGAAAATGCGACGTGATTGTGGATGGCATCCTCCGGGGCGGCGAGCTGTCGGCCCCCCGGTCCCTGGCCCCCAAGGCTCTGGAAAATGCCCAGACCCGGGCCGTCCGGTTCACGGACCTGGACCGCAACGGCCATATGAACAACGCCCGGTATCTGGATTGGATCGACGATCTGCTGCCCAGCAGTTTCCATGAGGGCCACCCCATGAAGGAACTGACCCTGTGCTACCTGAACGAGGCCCTGGAGGGCCAGAACCTGACCACCCACTACGGCACCGACGAAACCGGTGCCCTGCTGGTAGATATCCATCGCCCCACCGGGGACGATTACGACCGGATCTTCAGCGCCAGGATCACTTTTTAACAGGTTGTTCCGTCAACCGATAAAAATTCCACAGCCAATGCACCGGCTGTGGATATTTTTCGCCCTGGCCCTGAAAAAGCCCCTTTTTCCGGGTTTTTTCCCGATTCAACCTGTGGAAAAACCTGTGGAGAATGTGGATAACTCCTGTGAAAATCCCTGTGAAAAGGGATGTTTTCCACAGCTTATGTAAACCCGGTTTTTTGTCAACAGATCAGTAAATGATTGTTTAGCGGTGCGTTTGAATTGCGGTGGCCGTAGGCCACCGAGCGCCCCGAAGGGGCGCCATGGCTTCCCC
>JAZQHH010000202.1:0-5320 GCA_045540495.1 Faecousia sp. | reverse complement strand
GCACCAAAATCTATGGATAATCCCATTCTACATTGTACGTTCATCGAACTTTTTCCTTATCGTAGATGATACCGGGAGATTGCCACGTCGCTTCGCTCCTCGCAATGACAGCTTGATCTTAGTGCGCTAAACAATCATTTAATGGCCCCTTCAACAGACTGAAATCCCCAACCGCCGAAACGGTTGGGGATTCTTAATCGGTATGCTTCAGAAATTCGATGTATTCTCCGGCGGTCAGCCGCTCTTCTTGGATTGAATCGTTCATAGCCCCCTCCTTTTATCGCAGCTTCTCCAGCCGATAGAGCTGCTCGGCATCCACGGTGTCAATTCCGTTTTTATAGTCGTAGCCCATCTTGCGGTAGAACGCGCAGGCGGTGATGGATGCCGGAATTTCAATTCGCTTTGCCCGGAGGGCATATTCATCCGCTTCCAGCGTTTCGATGATTTTCCTGCCCACACCTTTCCCCTGATACTCCGGCAGAACAAAGATGTTGAACAGGCTGCTTTCGGTTTCACTTCCCCAATAGGGGCCGATGGCACCGCAGCCGACGATTTTTTCTCCATCGCAGAATACATAAAAATGGGTCCAGCCTGCCCGCTCGATCACCTTTTCCGGGGTGAACTGCGCCACCTCCTTTTCGATGAACGCCGGGGAATAATCCCTGCTGTTTGTAATTCTCAGGGTTTTTGTGATCAATGCAGATACCTCGGCGGCATCTGTTTCCACGAATCTGCGCACTGTAATCCCCATAAGTACCTCTTTTCAATCCTTCTCGTAGCCTACGATGGTCATTTTATCATTGATTACCGTCCGTCTGCTCGTTTGGCGGTAACCCAATTTTTCGTACAGGTAGCAGTTGCCGGCTTCCTGCAGGATGGTGCCCAATTCCCAATTATGGGCACCGTGGCGTTTCTCGGCTTCCTGAACCGCCGCCTGAGCGTAGCCTTTTCCCCGGTGCCGTGGCAGGATGAACAGCGGCGAGATCCGTTTTCTGCTACCATCTCCGGCATCCACCACCCGGATAGCACCAACCACTTTGCCGTCCACCTCAATCCGATAAAAATAACTGTCCGGCTGTTGAAGTTTCCATGTCATGCGTTCGAGGGATTCGTTGGCTGGATTTGTATCGTAATCCTGATACCTTTCCAACAGCGACCCAAAGGCCTCTTTCTGCATTTCCCGGATCAACTCCAAATCCGCCACAGTACATCGCACCAGTTGCATCATACTTGTCATAATGTCACGCAATCCTTTCTGAAAATGTCCAGCGCGTGGTTAGAGTAAGAATGTGAACCGGGATTGCTCCTGGCTCTTAGGTTTAGAAATCTTTCAGTGCTTCAAATTTCTCAATCAGCCATCCAGTCATGCGCTTATTTATTTCAAAAATCTCCGCATAAAGGCAGTACCTCACCGTCAAAATCAATCAGCTCCTGAGGAGGCTCGCTCACCTTGGCATACAGCTTTTGATAGCAGAGGGTGCCGCCGGACTTCAGGAACTTTTTGCCCAGTAAAAAGGTGTTTTCAATACTGTCGATGGTTTCGCTGCAAATAACCACATCGTATCGGGTTTCATCTTGGTACTTCGTCACATCCTCGTGAATCAGCAGGACACCCTCAATGCCATGCTTTTCCAGGCGTTCCGCGCCGATCTCCAGAAAGCTCTTTTCCCGGTCAACGCCAACCCCTTGAATTCCAAAGTTTTCCCGCCAGATCTTCAGCACCGTTCCGTAACCGCAGCAGAGATCCATGACTTTCATTCCCGGTTTCAGTCCAATTTCGTAACCAAAGCGAAGTAATTCTTCAACCGGGACCATGCTGATCAAATGGGCATTATCCTCCATAACGCAGAGCATATTCTGATAACGATTCATGTCACCAAATCTCCTTTTTCTTCAGCTTTTCACCTTTGCGCAGACTTTTGTGCCACTCGTTTTTGCGGCGGAGCATCTCCGCTTTGTCAATCGCTTCCGCTTTCAGCTTTTGATAGCTTTCCCAGCGGGAAGCATCCAGTTCGCCGGAGGCAATGGCGGCCTTGATGCCGCATCCGGGTTCGCTTTCATGTCGGCAGTCAGAAAATCGGCATTTTCCAAGAAACGCTTCCACATCCGCAAAAGCATCGCCCAGTCCTTCGGATATATCCCACATACCCAGTTCCCGCATACCGGGGGTGTCGATGATCATCACGCCGCTTTTCAGCCGGATCAGCTGCCGGTGGGTAGTGGTATGGCGGCCCTTGCTGTCATCCTCCCGGATGGAGTTCACAGTCATTATTTCTTCCCCGGCCAGGGCATTGACCAGGCTGGACTTGCCCACGCCGGAAGAACCGAGGAACACCACGGTTTTCCCCGGCTGCAAATAGGCCTTCAGCCGGTTCAGCCCATACCCTGTATGGGCGCTGACCACATGGGTGTTCACGCCGGCAGCAACCCGCTCTACCTGGGTCAGGTACTCCCAGTAATCCTCCACCAGGTCCGCTTTCGTCAGCAGGACCACCGGGGTTGCCCCGGACTGCCATGCAAGAGTCAGATACCGCTCCAGCCGCTTGGGATTAAAGTCCATATTCAGGGACTGCATGATGAACACATAGTCAAAATTCGCAGCCACCGCCTGATCCCTCGGAATGGGACCCGGCTCCCGACGGGAGAAAAACGTTCGCCGGGGCACAGTGGCGATGATCTGGCTGTCCCCGTTGTCGATGTAATTAATCATTACAAAATCTCCCGTTGTGGGAAAATCCTGGGTGTCCACGAAATATTCCTTGGTTTTCAGTCTTGCATGGGTGATCCCATGCTCGCAGACGATCTCATACCGCTCCTTATGAACAGCGGTGACACGGGCAGGAATCCCCGGCAGGTTTTGTGTATTCGGCACGACGCCGTAATCGTTTATATTCAAGTTTTATTTCCTCCAAATTCAGTTGTAATGGTTTTGAAAGTACAAATAATCCCATAGAACAACACTCCTTTCCATACCGCTAACTGAAAATGGGCGCAAAAATACCGCAGATTGTAGCTCTCGTCCATGGCTGCATCCTGCGGTTAGCAATATTACGAAAGATACTCAAAAACGGCGCACCAAATCAGGAGGCCTGAACCCCCATCTTTTTAGGCACCCATATTCAGTTAGCCGGTAGCGACCTCACGAACAATCATACTTTTAAGCTCCTTTCCGGTCTGCTCATGCAGACACTCCATAATAAAAATATAGCACTGACCTTTTCTTCTGTCAACCCGATATTTTCAGAAAAATTCTTGCCAGAAATAGATATAAGGATAGATATTGGGAAGATTCTGTGCTATCATATCAGCATAAACACAAAGGAGAAAAGTTATGAAAATCGAAACCGAAAGACTGATTATCACCCAATTCACCATGGACATGGCAGAAGCCGTCCACCTGAACTCCCTGGATGCGGACAACCGTCGGTTCGTCCCCGACGAAGTGTTTGAAACCGTGCAGGACGCAGCTGACACCATCGGTTTCCTGATGGGCGTCTACGAAAACGGTGACGGCCCGCTGGTATACCCAGTGCTTCTGAAGGACGGCACCTATATCGGATATGTGCAGGCCGTTCCCTTTGACGACGGCACCTGGGAGGTGGGCTACCACATCGGCGGCAACTACACCAAAAAGGGTTATGCTACTGAAGCGGTGAAAGCATTCCTGCCGGTCATCATGCCCAAGTTGGGACTTTCCAAAATCGCCGGCATCTGTCAGGCTGATAACAAGGCTTCTGTCAAGGTGATGGAACGCTGCGGATTCATGAAGGAATTTGAAGGTGTGGGTCCTTACCAGGGCGAGGAGCGTGAGATCTGCAAATATTTCTACACCCTGCCCAGCCGTTCCTGATCCAATCATCATCCAGACACAAAAATCCCCAACCGCCGAAACGGTTGGGGATTCTTAATGCGTTATCTGATTTCCAAAGAATCAGAACTTAATTCTTGCCATCCTTGATAGCAGCCTGAGCGGCGGCCAGGCGGGCGATGGGGACGCGGAAGGGGCTGCAGGAAACGTAGTCCAGGCCGATCTTGTGGCAGAACTCAACGGAGACAGGGTCGCCGCCGTGCTCGCCGCAGATGCCGTAGTGCAGATTCTTGCCGCTGGCCTTGCCCTTGGCAACGGCCATCTCCATCAGCATGCCGACACCGTTCTGGTCCAGCTTGGCGAAGGGATCGTTCTCGTAGATCTTGGACTCGTAGTAAGCGTTCAGGAACTTACCGGCGTCGTCACGGCTGAAGCCGAAGGTCATCTGGGTCAGGTCGTTGGTGCCGAAGCAGAAGAAGGCAGCTTCCTTGGCGATTTCGTCGGCGGTCAGGCAGGCACGGGGAATCTCGATCATGGTGCCGACCTCGTACTCCAGCTCGATGCCGGCAGCGGCGATCTCAGCGTCAGCGGTGGCAACCACCACGTTCTTGACGTACTTCAGCTCCTTGACGTCGCCAACCAGGGGAATCATGATCTCGGGAACCATATTCCAGTCGGGATGATTCTTCTTGGTGTTGATGGCGGCACGGATGACGGCCTTGGTCTGCATAGCGGCGATCTCAGGATAGGTGACGCTCAGACGGCAGCCACGGTGGCCCATCATGGGGTTGAACTCGTGCAGAGAGGAAATGATGTCCTTGATCTGCTGGACGGTCTTGCCCTGGGTAGCGGCCAGAGCGGCGATGTCCTCCTCGGTGGTGGGGACGAACTCGTGCAGCGGGGGATCCAGGAAACGGATGCAGACGGGCTGGCCCTCCATGGCCTCGTACAGGCCCTCGAAGTCGGCCTGCTGCATGGGCATGATCTTAGCCAGGGCGGCCTCGCGCTCTTCAACAGTGTCGGAGCAGATCATTTCACGGAAAGCACCGATACGGCCTTCCTCGAAGAACATATGCTCGGTACGGCACAGGCCGATGCCCTCAGCGCCCAGGCTGCGGGCCTTGATGGCGTCACGGGGGGAGTCGGCGTTGGTGCGGACCTTCAGGGTGCGGTACTGGTCAGCCCAGGCCATGATGCGGCCGAACTCACCGGCGATCTCAGCTTCCTTGGTCTCGATGATGCCGTCGTAAATGTTACCGGTGGAGCCGTCCAGGCTCAGCCAATCGCCCTCAACGAAGGTCTTGCCGGCCAGGGTGAACTTCTTGTTCTCCTCGTCCATGTTGATCTCGGTGCAGCCGGAGACACAGCAGGTGCCCATGCCGCGGGCCACGACGGCGGCGTGGGAGGTCATACCGCCACGGACGGTCAGAATGCCCTGGGCGGCCATCATGCCCTCGATGTCCTCGGGGCTGGTCTCCAAGTCGGAGGCCAAGCGGGTCTTAAGACAACATG
>JAZQHH010000201.1:0-5777 GCA_045540495.1 Faecousia sp. | reverse complement strand
ACGGTGCAGGTGACGACGGTATCGTTACGCAGCTCCTCGTCGAACAGGGGGCGCATGGGGCGGTCGATGATCCGGCTGTTCAGAATACCCCGCTCGGAGGGCTTGCCCTCGCGGCGGGTGGAGGAGCCGGGAATCCGGCCCACGCTGTACATCCGCTCCTCGAACTCGATGGTCAGGGGGAAGTAGTCGATGCCGGCCTTGGGGATGGGGTTGCAGGTGCAGGTGACCAGCACCACGGTGTCGCCGTAGCGGCAGATGCACTCGGCGTTGGCCAGCTCGGCCACCTTACCGGTCTCCACGGTAAAGGGACGGCCGCCAATTTCCATCTCATAAACATGATGGTTGGGATACTGTTTACGGGTGATCATAGTTTTTACCTCCTTATTTTGGTGAGTGGACAGTTGACAGTTGATAGTTGACAGTGTCGATCACTGTCAACTTTCCACTGTCCACTGTCAACTGGTTTGTTTCGGGAGGTTTAGCACTTGAAACTGACATCGACCTTCGATATCACTTTCAACTGCTAAAGCGGCTCCCGACGGTTGAATTAAACAAGAAAGGGCGACGGTATCCGTCGCCCTTTCGAAGTTTTACTTACGGATACCCAGCTTGGCGATCAGAGCGCGGTAACGGTTGATGTCCTTGCGAGCCAGATAGTCCAGCAGGCTGCGGCGCTTACCGACCATCATCAGCAGACCACGACGGGAGTGGTTGTCGTGCTTGTGGGTACGCAGGTGATCGGTCAGCTCGTTGATCCGGGCGGTCAGGATAGCGACCTGAACCTCGGGGGAGCCGGTATCGCCCTCGTGAGTAGCGTTCTCCAGGATAACCTGGGTCTTCTTTTCCTTCTGAATCATGGTTAAATCCACCTTTACATAAATTTCCCCATAGCCAAGTAGAGGGTCGGTGATGTCCCGGAACTGAGCAATGGGATTTGTCTGGTCATAGCCAGCTTGCCTATGATATCATAAGTTTTCCCAAAAGTAAAGGAAAATTTTCAACTTTTTCTTAGGTTTTTCTAAAACCCTCTGTCATTGCGGGGGCGAAGCCCGTGGCAATCCGTTTCCGTTACCCCAGTAAAGTTACGGACGTAGGGACACCCGAGGACGGGTGTCCCTACAGCATTATTCGTTACCGTCCAGAAAATATTGCCGGGTTTCCAGTGCGTTTTTCTGAATTTCCGCCTGCAAATCCTTGAGTGTTGGAAATTTGATTTCCGGACGGAGGAATTTGCAAAATTCCAGGGTCAGCTCCCGGCCGTAGAGGTCGCCCTCGAAATCCAGAATCCAGGGCTCCACCGTCACATTCTGCCCGCCCACGGTGGGCCGGGTGCCCACATTGGTCACGGCAGGGTAGGAAGTCCCATCCACCGTGGCCCGGCAGATGTAGACACCGAATTTCGGAATCAGCAGATGCCTTGGCAGCACCAGATTGGCGGTGGGGATGCCCAGGGTCCGGCCCAGATGCCGCCCGGGAACCACGGTGCCGGTGAGCATATGCCGGTGGCCCAAAAAGGCCCCGGCCTGCTCCATTTCGCCCATTTCCACAAGGGAACGTATGTGGGTGGAGGACACGGTGACGCCGTCCAATTTTTGCTCCGGCACGACGGTACAGGGAATCCCGGCCTCCCGGCAGGCGGCGCTGAGCTTTTCGGCGTTTCCCTCCCCCCGGAAGCCGAACCGGAAGTCATGGCCGCAAACCAATCCGGCGGCCCCATATTTGGTTAAAAGCAGCCGAAAAAAGGTCAAATACGGCATATTCATCAGCTGTTTGTCAAAGGGCAGCTCCACCACGGCATCCATGCCGAACCGCCGCAGCAGCCGGGCCCGGTCGGCGGGGGTGTTGATCAGGGGCGTGGGCGTGCCGGAAACCAGCTCGTCGGGATGCCCCAAAAAGGTCACCACCCCGGCCTTACAGCCGGTTTTGTCCGCCATGGAACGACAGGCTTTCAAAAGTGCCTGATGCCCCAAATGCACCCCGTCAAAAAAACCCAGGGCGTAAATTGTTTTTTGTTCCATAGTTCTCCAGGTTGGTGTGGGAAAGGATTGTTTCACGTATCAAATTTGATTGTCATTGCGTTTTTGTTGCTCCGCTAAACAATCCTTTACCGAACAACTTATACCTCAAAAAAGCTCTTAATGGTTGACATAATGCCGCCTTCTACCTTGGCCAGCATGAGAAATTCTCCGTTTTGGCTGTAGGCACGGTAGGTGCCGTCGGGGGTGTTCAGGGTGAAGCTGTTGCCGTTTCTGCAGCGTTTTTCCTGATTGGCCGTCAGGGTCACGGCGGGGAAATTGCGGAACATGGTATCCACCGGGCGAAGGTGGGGTTCCGGGTTTTCCGCCTCCAGCAGCGTCTGCAGGGGCACCGCCTCGCCGATGGTGTACTCCCCGGCGGCAACCCGGCGCAGGGCCGCCATGCAGCCGCCGCAGCCCAGGGCGGCACCGATGTCCTTGCACAGGGTCCGGATATAGGTGCCCTTGGAGCAGCGGACCCGGAGCCGGGCAGTATCGCCGGAAAAATCCAGGCACTCCAGCTCAAAAATTTCGATTTCCCTGGGCTGCCGCTCCACTTCCCTGCCCTTCCGGGCCAGGTCGCAGAGCTTCTGACCGTTGACCTTCAGCGCCGAGTACATCGGGGGGATTTGTTGTATTTTCCCCCGGAATTTTGGGAGAATATCCAAAAATTCCTGTTTAGAAATACAAACTTCCTTCTGCTCCAGAACCTGGCCGGTCACATCCTCGGTGTCGGTGGTGAGGCCCAGCTGCAGGGTGGCTTCGTAGATTTTTTCCGCGTGTTCAAAAAACTCCACCCCCCGGGTGGCCCGGCCCACGAACACCGGCAGCACGCCGGTGGCCATAGGGTCCAGGGTGCCGCCGTGGCCGATGCGACGGGTATTGAACACCCGCCGCAGCCGGGCGGTCACATCCTGGCTCGTCCACCCCTGGGGCTTGTCGATTATCACAATTCCGTTCATTGTGTTCACACTCTCAATTTCCATGTCATTGCGAGGCCCGTAGGGCCGTGGCAATCTCCTGGTACATTCTTGTGAAAAGGACAACTGAAGGGATGCAAAAGCTTGCAAACTGGGTTGCATCCACCTAAAATGGTCATTCTTCCAACATTCTACCAGGAGATTGCCACGGGCTTCGCCCTCGCAATGACGCCAAATTTCTTACATTTCCGCCAAGATTTTTTCTACTGCCATTTCTGCTTCTGCCAGGGGCATATGGATGGTGGCGCCGGAGGCACCCTTGTGGCCGCCGCCGCCGAAGGGGGCGCAGACCGCCGTGGCATCCCAGCCGGGGACGGCACGGACCGACAGCTTCACCCCATCGCCGCTCTCCCGGAGCAGGGCGCAGAGTTTCACGCCCTCCACGGACCGCAGGAAGCCGGACAGATTGTCCATATCGTCCGGCGTAGCCTCCGCCTCCACGGCGTAGGGCATGGCGCACAGGGCAATCTGTCCATCCCGGAAAAATCGGGTATTTTCCACGATCCAGCCCTGAATCTTGAGCTTTGTCAAGGAATTTGTGTCGAAAAGGCTCTGGTTGATGGGAAACAGCTCCGCCCCCGTGGCGGCGCAGGCGGCGGCCACGGCGAAGCTGTTGGCGGTGGTATTGGCAAACCGGAAGCACCCGGTATCGCTGGACACCGCCACATACAGCGCCTTGGCGATATCCTGATCCAGCGTCAGGCCCATTTCCGTCAGCACATCATAGATGATCTCGCCGCAGGCGGCGGCATCCCCATCCACCAGCTCCAGCGCCGTAAAGCTCTCAGCCAGGCAGTGGTGGTCGATGCGGAGGGAAATCTCCAGTGCCCCGCCCCCCTGGCACAGGCGGCTCCGGGAGGCCACGTCCACGCAGACGATGGTATCCCCCTCATCGGGGGCGGCCTTGGTCAGACCTTCATGGAGAAAGGCTAATTTCCCGGAAAGTTCGGTATTCTCCATAATATGGGCAGTTTTCCCCATTTTTCGAAGGCCCAAACACAGAGCCGCCGTGGAGCCCACGGTGTCGCCGTCGGGGCGGCAATGGGAGAGGATGCAGAAATTGTCATGGCCTGCCAGCCAGGCCGCCGCCTCACGCCTCGTCATCATGCTCCACACCCAGGGAATTGATGAGGGCCAGCATTTTGGCGCCGTAGGTGATGCTGTCGTCCAGGGCCCAGACGATCTGGGGGGTATAGCGCAGCTTCAGGCCCTGGCCCAGCTCCCGGCGCAGGTAGCCCGCGGCGGACTGGAGCCCCTTCAGGGCATCGGCGGCCTTGTCCTCCTGGAGGAAGCTGACGTAGACCTTGGTATAACGCAGGTCGGGGGTGGTCTCCACCCGGGTGATGGAGATCATGGTATTCTGAATGCGAGGGTCCTTCAGATTCCGGATCAGATTGCTCAGTTCCTTCTGAATCTCCTCGTTGATGCGATTGATACGATTGGATGCCATGTTAGATTCTCCTATCTCGTAAGTTGGCAATCAGATACGAGATATCAGATATGAGATACGAGATATTCCGATTTTCGGCAAAGCCGACACCTTCTATCTCGTATCTCGTATCCCGTATCTCATATCTAACATTTGACAAAGCCAGCCTGCCGCAACCGCGGCGGCTGGCTTTTGGGTTTTATCTCTTCACTTCCTGCATTTCAAAGCACTCGAAGGTGTCGCCTTCTTTGATGTCGTTGAATTTCAGGATGCTCATGCCGCACTCGTAGCCGGCGGTGACTTCCTTGACCGCGTCCTTGAACCGCTGCAGGGAGCCAACCTCGCCCTCGTGGATGACGATGTGATCCCGCAGGACCCGAACCTTGGCATCCCGGGTGATCTTGCCGTCCTTGACCATACAACCGGCAATGGTGCCGATGGCGCTGACCTTGTAGGTCATGCGGACCTCGGCGTGGCCAATGACCACCTCTTCGTAGGTGGGGGCCAGCATGCCCTTCATGGCGGCCTCGATTTCGTCGATGGCATCGTAGATGACCCGGTAGAACCGCATATCCACGTTGGTCCGGTGGGCGCTGGCCTGGGCACCGGCATCGGGACGGACGTTGAAGCCCACGATGATGGCACCGGAGGTGGAAGCCAGCAGGATATCGCTCTCGTTGATGGCGCCGACACCGGCGTGGATCACACGGACCCGGACCTCCTCGTTGGAGATCTTCTCCAGAGAAGCCTTCACCGCCTCGGCGGAGCCCTGGACGTCGGCCTTGACGATCAGGGGCAGTTCCTTCATCTGGCCCTCCTGCATCCGGGCGAAGAGGTTGTCCAGGGTGACCTTCTGCATAGCGTTGGCAATGGCATCCTTCTGAGCCTGCTTCCGCTGCTCCACCAGCTCACGGGCCATCCGCTCGTCGGTAACGGCGTTGAACTCATCGCCGGGGGCGGGGACTTCGGCCAGGCCGGTGATCTCCACAGGCACGGAGGGGCCGGCGGTCTTGACGGTGCGGCCCTTGTCATTGGTCATGACGCGGACACGGCCCACGGCAGTACCGGCGATGACGATATCGCCCTGATTCAGGGTGCCGTTCTGGACCAGCAGCGTGGCCACGGGGCCACGGGTCTTGTCCAGCCGGGCCTCGATGACGGTGCCCTTGGCACGGCGGTTGGGGTTGGCCTTCAGCTCCTGGACCTCGGCGGTCAGGATGACCATCTCCAGCAGATCCTCCAAGCCCATGCCGGTCTTGGCGGAGATGGGCACGATGACCGTATCGCCGCCCCATTCCTCGGGGATCAGGTCGTACTTGGTCAGCTGTTCCTTGATTTTGTCGGGGTTGGCGG
>JAZQHH010000200.1:0-2419 GCA_045540495.1 Faecousia sp. | reverse complement strand
TACAATGTAGAATGGGATTGTGCATAGATTTTGGTGCGAATTAGGACCAAAGTTGTACCAGGAGATTGCCACGGCCTGCGGCCTCGCAATGACACGGTTGTTGTGATTGGTGCGTCGTTTTAGGGCGCTAAACAATCATTTACATCTTCATCGCCACGTCCCAGGCTTGCCAGATGACGGTTCTCAGGTTCCCCACTTTGTTGGCATCGCCCACCAGGTGGACACCCTTGGTGGCCAGGGGGTTGGGCCGGTAGCCGGTGGAGAGGATCACATTGTCGGCGGGAATTTTGAAGGTATTGCCGGTTTTGTCGGTTACCATAACACCGTCGTCACAGACCTCCGTCAGCCGGGTCTCCAGATGGACGGCCACTTTGTTGGCATTAAAGAAGTCCCGCAGATAGCTGGAATTGGCCAGGCACACGCCCTTGACGGCGATCAGGTCGTCCTTCATCTCCACGATAGTGGGGGTCTTGCCCTGGAGGTACAGCTCGTAGGCGATCTCGCAGCCCGTCAAGCCGCCGCCGATGATGGTCACATTCTGGCCCACCGGAGGCTTCTCCAGCAGGAAATCAATGGCCTGGATGCCCTTCTCGATGCCCTTAACGGGAATCCGGATGGGGTTGGAGCCGGTGGCGTCCACCACCTCGTCGGCCCCAAGAGAAGCGATATCCTTCACCTCGGTGTTCAGCTTGACTTCGATGGGGAATTTGGCGATTTCCCGGCGGTACCAGGCGATGAGATCCCGGTCCTTCTCTTTGAAGGAGGGGGCCGCCGCCGCAATGAACACGCCGCCAAGCCGGTCAGATTTTTCGTACAGCGTCACCTGGTGGCCCCGCTTGGCGCAGACCAGGGCCGTTTCCATGCCGCCGATGCCGCCGCCGATGACGGCAACCTTCTTGCTCTTTTTGGCGGGCTGGAGCTTGTATTTCTTGCTCTGCATGGTCTCGGGGTTGATGGCGCAGCGGGCCAGACCCATGGTGTCGGGCAGGTCCTGGGCGTTGGCGTGGCCCTTGTAGCTGCAGAAATTGAAGCAGCCGTTGTGGCAGCAGATGCAGGGCTTGATGTCCTCCAGCCGTTCGTCGATGAGCTTGGTGATCCACTGGGGGTCCACCAGGAACTGCCGGGCGATGCCCATGGCATCAATGCGGCCATCGGCAATGGCCTGTGCGCCCACCTCCGGCTCCATCCGTCCGGCGCAGACCACGGGGATATCCACGAACTTCTTGATGTGGGAAACGTCCTCCAGATTGCAGTTCTGGGGCATATACATAGGCGGATGGGACCAGTACCAGCTGTCGTAGGTGCCGTTGTCGGCGTTGAGCATATCGTAGCCCGCATCCTGCAGGTACTTGGCGGCCTTCTCGGATTCGGCCATATTCCGGCCCTTTTCCACATATTTCTCCCCGGGGACGGCACCTACCCGGAAATCCTTCACCTTGGATTCCACGCTGTAGCGCAGGGAAACGGGGAAGTCATCGCCGCAGGCTTTCTTGATGGCCTGAACCACCTCCACCGGGAAGCGGTAGCGGTTTTCGAAGGAGCCGCCGTATTCGTCCGTCCGGTGGTTGGTCCACTCCATGGTGAACTGGTCCAGCAGATAGCCCTCGTGAACGGCGTGGACTTCCACACCGTCAACGCCTGCCTCTTTGCACAGCTTGGCGGTCTTGGCGAAGGCCTCGATGATCTCGTGGATCTGCTCCACGGTCATTTCGGGGGTGGTAATCTACGGGTCCCACCGGGAGGGCAGGGGGCTGGGGCTGGCTAGCTCGTGGCTGGTGTCAATGATGGGCTTGGCGATGGTCCGCAGGAACTTATTTTTGTGGATGGGCGCTACCATGTCGGTGATTGCCCAGCTGCGGCCCATACCGGCGGTGAGCTGAACGAACAATTTTGCCCCGGTTTTATGGATTTCGTCCATAAAAACCTTCAGTTCCTTAAACATTTTGGGATTCTGCCAGAGCCACTTGCCCCAGAAGGTATCCCGCAGGGGAGCGATGCCGGGAATGATGAGGCCGACGTTGTTCTTCGCCCGCTCCAGGAAGAAGTTTGCGGCCTCCTTGTCGAATTTGCAGCCCGTCAGCTCAAACCAGCCGAACAGGGAGGTGCCGCCCATGGGGCACAGGACGATGCGGTTCTTGATTTCCACATTGCCCACCTTCCAGGGGGTAAACAGGGCATCATATTTCGCGTCCATGATTCTATCTCCTTTTTGAAGTTGATTTATCAACAATTATTATACAAAATGAACTCCCGCTTGTCAATATTTCAGCGGTGTGATGATAAATGATTGTTTAGCGTACTAAGATCATGCTGTCATTGCGAGGCCCGAAGGGCCGTGGCAATCTCCCGGTATCATCTACGATAAGGAAAAAGTTCGATGAACGTACAATGTAGAATGGGATTATCCATAGATTTTGGT
>JAZQHH010000199.1:0-29862 GCA_045540495.1 Faecousia sp. | reverse complement strand
CCCACGCCCAGACCCTCAACGATGGTGCTCTGAACGGCTACAACGGTGTCAGCACCTTCACCAGTTCCACCAATGTCCGGGTGACCGAATTTATGCGGATGATGGGCTACGGCGCAAAAAATACCTACAACCGCTACTGCTTCGAAGAAGCATCCCCGGTGGCCAACCTGTTCCTGAACCTGAAATATATGGTGGAGCGGGATAACACCCCCATGGACAGCACCTATTTCACCACTGTTTTCAGCGATGGCAAATCCCATTTGATGGAAAATACCGCCTACCTGCCCCTGGGCTTCCTGGCGGAGTCTGCGCTGGAAAAGGCCACCCCGGAAGTCATCGAAGGCGACGGTGAGGACAATGCCTTCCTGAAGCAGAACCGGCTCTTCCGGCTGGCTACCGGCATCGGCGAGGATGTTTGGACGATGCTGCCGGACAAACGGCTAAAAATCTCCAAATCCAAGAGCCTGACCATCACTAAGGAATACGCCTCCGGCTGGTCCTCCTACTCCACCGAAGCCAAGGCTGCCACCCTGCGCTATACCTATACCATTCAGGAAACCGGCTTCCTGTGCCTGGATTTGCATATGAGTCAGCGCAACAGCTTCAAGCTCTACAAGAACAACGAGCTGCTGTACAGCGAAACCATGAGTCTGCGGCAGACCCTGGCTGTGGGTGATGTGAAGCCCGGCGATAAGGTTTACCTGGACATCACCTGCAAAGCCAACACCAGCCGGGGCGTTGTCAGCATCCGTCCGGGTCTGCTGAAAGAAGATGTGTTCCGCCAGGGCTATGAGATGCTGAACGCCTCCACGCTGGACATCACCGATTTCTCCACAAACCGCATCCAGGGTACCATCGACTGCAACCGGGACGGTCTGATGTACACCTCCGTCCCCTACGACGGCAACTGGGTGGTGGAAGTAGACGGCAAGGAAGTGGAGACCGCATTGGTGGCCGACTGCATGATGGCAGTACCGCTGACCAAGGGCAGCCATGAGATCACCTTCCGCTACAAAAACAAGGCTTTCAACATGGGCTTGACCGTGTCGCTGGTGTGCCTGTTGGTCTTCCTGGGCTTCATTTTTGTCCCCAAGATCATCGCCATGCGAAAGGGAAAATTCCAAAAGTAAAAATATTGGGCGCATTGCAAAGAGGTTTGCAATGCGCCCATTTATTAATCCCAAAGGCATTTCCAGTTCTGGATGAAATACTCCACGCCGGAATACACAGTGGTAAGAACGATAACACCGACCACAGTCCAGCACAGCCAGCCGATGCAGGGGAAGGCCATCATAAAGCACAGGCCTACCATGGTGCTGAAGGTCTTGACCTTGCCGCTCCAGCCGGCGGCGATGACGGTGCCCTTGCCCACAGCCACCAGACGCAATCCAGTGACGGCAAATTCGCGGGTCAGCACGATCATCAGCGCCCAGGCAGGCATCTGGCCCCATTCGCAGAACATACACATGGCGGCGATGGTCAGCAGCTTATCCGCCAGCGGGTCCAGGAATTTGCCGAAATCGCTGACCTGATTGCACTTTCTGGCGATTTGGCCATCCACAAAATCCGTCAAGCTGGCCACGATGAACACTCCGAGAGCAATCCACATCCACAGCCCAGGGCAGCCGCCGCTGAGATACATGAAAACCATAAACGCAGGAATCATCGCTACCCGAGCCAGGGTGATTTTACTTGCCAATGTCATATCTCTTCCTCCACTAGATAACCGGACAGGTCGCCCTCCACCAGGCCATCGACGCAAACCGTCACAAATTCGCCTTCACGCAAATCTTCGTCACAGGCGATCCAGACACGGCCGTCGATTTCCGGGGAATCGGCGTAGGTGCGGCCAAAATACTGTTCATTCTCCTGGTCGTAACCATCCACCAGGACCCGGAGGGTCTTGCCAATCATGGCCTCGTTGTAATCGTCCATGATGCGGGACTGGATGGTTTCCACCATGGCAGCCCGGGACTGGGCCACCTCATGATCGGGGAATTCCATTTCAGCGGCGGGGGTCCCCTCCTCCGGGGAGAACGGGAACGCGCCCACCCGCTCCAGCCGCATTTCCTTCAGGAACAGGCACAGCTCCTCAAACTCTGCCTCCCCTTCCCCGGGCAGGCCGGTGATGATGCTGGTCCGCAGCACCAGACCGGGAATCCGCTGGCGGAGCTTTTTGAAAAGCTGCTTCAAGTATTCCCCGTCACCCCGGCGGTTCATCAGCTTCAGAATCTTGCTGTTGCAGTGCTGGATGGGGATGTCCAGATATTTGACGATTTTAGGCTGCGCCGCAATCACTTCAATCAGCGCGTCATCAATTTCGTCGGGGTACAGATAATGAATACGAATCCATTCCAGCTCCTCGATCTCGCAAAGCTGACGCAGAAGCTCCGGCAGGAGCCGCTGATGCTCCGGAAAATCCGTGCCGTAGCGGCTGGTGTCCTGGGCCACAACGATCAGCTCCTTTACGCCGGAGCTGGCCAGCAGACGGGCTTCGTAGAGCACATCGTCCATCTGGCGGCTGCGGAATTTGCCCCGCAGATAAGGAATCACGCAGTAGGCGCAGCGGTTATCGCAGCCCTCGGCGATTTTGATATAGGCGTAATGCTCGGGGGTGGTGACGATGCGGCCGGTTTCCTGCTCCGGCGCATCGATGGAGCCGAATTCGGAAACGGTTTCGCCGCTCAGCAGAGCCTCGATGGCGGGAACCACCTCGGTATAACTGCCGGTGCCCAGGACACCGTCCACCTCCGGCAGCTCCTGCATAATTTGTTCCTGATACCGCTGGGACAGGCAGCCGGTGACCAGGATTTTGCCAACGGAGCCCATTTCCTTTAACTGGGCGGTGAGCAATATGTAATCGATTGCCTCGGATTTTGCCGAATCGATGAAGCCGCAGGTGTTGATTACCACCACATCGCAGCCCTCGATGCCGGGGCTGACCTCATGCCCGGCTTCTGCCACCCGGTACATCATCCGTTCGCAGTCCACCTGGTTTTTGGCACAGCCCAGGGAAATAAAACCTATTTTAGCCATCATATTCCTCCGGAAATTCTAATTCCAGCCGCCGCAGGGCCTGGCGGATATCGCCGTAGCTGTGGCCCCGGCGGAGCAGCGCATCCACGGCCCGCTTTTGGACCTTGTCGTCGGCATCGCCGGCCAGCCGGGTGCGGAGAAACTCCACGATTTTTTCCGTCTGGTCGGGGTAATCGGACAGGGCATCCTCCCAATATTCCTTGGGAATCCGCTTTTCGTAGAGGGCCTGCTTTGCCCTGGCGATGCCGTAGCCCTTGTGAGCGCAGCGGCTGACGATTTGGGCGGCGGTCTCCCGGTCGTCCACCAGGGACAGCTCCTCCATCCAGGCCACCGCCTCGGCAGCCTGGGTGGGGTCCTCCCCTTTTCGGATCAGGCGATCCTTCAAATCACCTTTGGACACATTGGAGGCCGCCACGATCCGCACCGCCCGCATTTTTGCGGACATCTGTCCGGCGGCGGTGCGAAGCTGTTTGACATCCTCGTCATCCAGCTCCTTGCCGGGGTAGAGGGCGAAATCCTCCACCGTCTGGCGGTAGAGCCGCAGGGTGCTGCCGCCTTCAAAACGAACGGTATACTGCCCCGCCCGGTCGGGCTTGGATGCCAGATGCTCAATCCTCATCACTAAAATCGTCGGCGCTTACCGCAACAGGCCGCTCGGCTGCCTTGGCGGGCTTCACCTCGACGCCCATGAGCTTGGGCATATTGGCCCGGACCTCCGCTTCTACCTTGGCGGCAATCTCGGGATTGGCCTGGAGATAGGTCTTGACGGAGTCCTTACCCTGACCGATGCGCTCGTCGCCCATGGAGAACCAACTGCCGGACTTCTGGACGATGTCAAGCTGCACCGCCAAATCCACCAGTTCCCCCCACTTGCTGATGCCCTGACCGTAGTAGATGTCGAAGAAGGCTTCCCGGAAGGGAGGCGCCACCTTGTTCTTGACCACCTTGACCCGGGTCTTATTGCCGATAACGTTGCCGCCATCCTTGATGGCCTCCACCCGGCGGACATCCAGACGGACGGAGGAATAGAATTTCAGGGCGTTACCGCCGGTGGTGGTTTCGGGGTTGCCGTACATGACGCCGATTTTCATACGCAGCTGGTTGATGAAAATCACAACGCAGTTGGTCTTGGCAATGTTGCCCGCCAGCTTCCGCAGGGCCTGGGACATGAGCCGGGCCTGGAGGCCAACAAAGGTACCACCCATTTCGCCCTCGATTCCGGCCCGGGGGGTCAGCGCCGCCACAGAGTCCACGACCACCGCATCCACAGCGCCGGAACGGACCAGCGCATCGGTGATTTCCAGGGCCTGCTCGCCGGTGTCGGGCTGGGAAACCAGCAGGTCATCGGTATTGACGCCCAGAGCGGCGGCATAGACCGGGTCCAGGGCGTGCTCGGCGTCCACAAAGGCCACTTCGCCGCCCATTTTCTGGGCTTCCGCCAGAATATGCAGAGCCAGGGTGGTCTTACCGGAGGATTCGGGGCCATAGATTTCGATGATACGACCCTTGGGAACGCCGCCGATGCCCAGCGCCGCATCCAGGGCCAGGGAGCCGGTGGGGATGGCCTCCACGTTCATTTCGGGCCGGTCGCCCAGACGCATGACGGCACCCTTGCCAAAGCTCTTATCGATTTGGGCCAGGGCGGTCTGGAGGGCCTTTTTCTTGTCCGACGCGGGGGCCGGTGCTTCGTAGGTTGTCTTTTTCGTTGCCATGATTCAATCTTCCTTCCGTTGGGCCAGCACAGCCCGTTCTCTGTCGTTATAGTCTCTGGATCGCTCCAGAATGGTATACCCATTATCTTCTAAAATGCGGCATACATCGTCCCCCTGGCCCATGCCAAATTCAAAGCAGATGTAGCCGCCGGGCTTCAGGGCTCTCGTGTAATTTTTCACGATGGCCCGGTAGAAATCCAGTCCATCCTCGCCGCCATAGAGGGCCAGGTGAGGCTCAAAATCCTTGACACTGGGCTCCAGCTCCTCCATCTCCTTACCGGTGACGTAGGGGGGATTGGACACAATCATGTCGAATTTGCCCAAAAACGCCGGGGGCGCAGTCAGTGCATCAGCCTGGACGCAGGTGACCCGGCCGGTGAGCTTATGGCGGCTGATATTTTTCTTCGCCACCGCCAGAGCCTCCGGAGAGATGTCCGCCAGGGTAATCTTCGCATCCTTCACCCGCCGGGCAATGGCGATGCCAATACAGCCGGAACCGGTGCAAAGATCAAGAATCCTGGGGTTTTCATCCAAAAACAATCCCTTTTTAATGGCCAAAGTGGTAACCGCACAGGTATCGTCCCGGGGGATCAGGACATTTTCATCCACAAAGAGCTTCAGGCCGTAAAACTCCCATTCCCCCAGCACATAGGCCAGAGGCTCTCCGGCCACGATCCGCCGGACCGCAGCCTCCATAGCCTCGCAGACGGTTTCGCAGGCATATTTTTCCCGGTCCGCCAGGATCTGCTCCTGGGTCTTACCGGATACATAGCACAGTAAATTCCGGGCCAACAGGCTGGCGGTCTGCTGGTCATCGATCTGCATAAAGGAGCGACGGGCCTCCAGATACAGATCCGCATATTTTTTTACCACGCGTCAGCCCCCTTTTCCTCCGGCAGCACCGCCTCCACGGCGGCAATGCCCACTTCAATCATGGAATCATCCGGCTCGAAGGTGGTGAAATTCTGGAACCACATACCGGGGGCCGTCAGAATGCGGGTGAACCAATTGTCATGGCGGCCCACCCAACGGTTGATCTCATAGGCAATGGCCACCACGATGGGCAGCAGCGCCAGCTTATAGACAATCATCAGCAACCGGTAGAGGAAGGAGCCGTGAATATTCGCCAGGGCGGGCACCACCGCCAACAGTGCGGAGGAGGCAATGGAGAACACTAAAATCGACAGCAGCATAACCACCAGCAGGAAGCTGGTGCCGCAGCGGGGGTGCTTGCGGGTCATTTTCCGAACATTTTCCACTGTCAGGGGCAGACCGGCCTCGTAGCAGCGGATGGTCTTATGCTCCGCGCCATGGTAGGCAAACACCCGCTTCATCTCGCTCATCCGGGACACCAGCAACATATATCCGGCGAAGATGACCATGCGGATCACACCCTCCACCAGGTTCAGCAGCAGCATATTATCGATCCACCGGTCGAAGAAGCTGCCGGCCACCATGGGCAGCAGGAAAAACAGGCCGATGGACATGGCAAGGCCGAAAAAGACCGCGATGCCGATGAGGGCCTTCTGGAATTTTTCGTTGCCCAGCTTTTCTTCCAGCCATTTATCGAATTTACTGGGCTCCTCCTGGTATTCTTCGGGGGCCAGGTCCGCCGACTGCATCAAGGCTTTGACGCCGGTGACCTGGGAATCGAAGAAGCCAACGCAGCCCCGGATCAGGGGCCAGGTGGCGAAGCTGCCCTTTTTATGGATTTTACGGGGCTTTACATCGATTTTCAGCCCATCCTTGGAGCGGACCACGATGGCGTCCTTCTCCGGGCCGCGCATCATAATGCCCTCGATCAGGGCCTGGCCGCCAATCATGGTTTTGAATTTTTCTTTGGGTTGTTCGTTTTTCATGGTATCCCTTCCTTACTGGGTCAACGGCAGCCGCACAGTCACCACTGTGCCGCCCCCCGGGGCATTCTCTAGATCCAGCGTGCCGCCATGGAGCTGGACGATCTCGTCACAGACCGCCAGGCCGATGCCGGTGCCACGGGCTTTGGAGCTACCCTTGTAAAATTTCTTTTTCACCAGAGGCAGTTCGTCCTCCGGGATGCCGGGGCCGTAGTCCCGGATGCGGACCACGATCTGCTCCCCCTCGCCGGTCATGGAAGCATCGATCCGCTTGCCTTCGCCGCCGTGCTTGGCGGCATTATCCAATATATTCAGGAATACCTGCCGCATCCGCTTGGGATCGCAGGTGATTTCCGGGATATCCTCGTCATCGGGCAGATAATGCAGGGTCAGACCGTCCTGGGCCAGGCGGCTGCCGTACATATAGACCGTATCCTCAAATTCGGAGCGCAGATCCGTCGGCTCCATGTTCAGGGTAAACCGGCCGTCCTGGATTCGGGTGAAATCCAGCAGCTCCACCACCATTTCAGTGAGGCGGCGGGTCTCGCCGTGGATGATCTTCATGCCCCGGCGGGTCTGCTCGTCCAGCCCGCTGTCCGCGAGTAAGGTCTCGCTCCAGCCGTTGATGGCGGTCAGAGGGGTCCGCAGTTCGTGGGACAAGGAGGAAATGAATTCCGCCTGCATCTTTTCGTTCTGGTTGATTTTGACGGACATTTCGTTGATGGTTTGGGCCAACTCCCCGATCTCATCATCATATTTGGTCTGGATCTGGGCGCCATAGCTGCCGGAGGCGATTTTCTTAGCCTTCTCAGTGATCTCCGCCACCGGGGTCAGGATGGAGCGGATATAGTAGCCGCTGCTGAGCAGCATGGCAGCCATGATCACCAAAAAAGCCATGGTAGCCAGGGCGGCGATCTTCAGAATCTGCTGATCCATGATTCGGGTGGAGGTCACATAGCGCAGCACGCCGATGACCTCGCCATTGCTGTAGATCATAGGGCTGGATACCGCGATGATCCGCTCCCCGGTATCCGGGGCGCTGCCCACATAGGTCCTGATGCCCCGGGTGGCCACCGCATCGGTGATATCGGAGGTAGTGGGAGAATTTCCGGCCCACTGACCATAGGAGGAGACCACCAGCCGGCCCTGGGCATCGATGAATTGCAGCTCCATGGCGTTGCGATGCTCGAAGGTCTGGGCGTAGGTGATGCAGGAACCGTAGTATTCGTTGTAGTCCCTGTCCAGATATTCTTCAAAAAAGTCGGTGGTTTCCTGAGCCCGGCGGCGCAAATCCGACTCCAGATTGTTGTAATAGTAGGCAGCGAAGGCCGATGTCACCGCCAGCACGCAAATGATGCCCAGGGCGCAGACCACGCCCACGGTATTGACCAGCCAACGTCTGCGAAGGCCGCCGGAACTTTTCAGCTTCCCCACTTGTAGCCGAAGCCCCAAACGGTGGTGATGTAGGTGGGAAGATTGGGGTTATCCTCCAACTTGATGCGCAGACGGCGGATATTCACGTCCACGATCTTCAGCTCCCCCTCGTACTCCCGGCCCCAGACGGCGGAGAGGATCTCTTCCCGGGACAGGGCCCGGCCGGGGTTCTGCATGAAGAGCTTGACGATGGCATACTCCACCTGGGTCAGGCGGATCCGTTGGCCGAGCTTTTCAAGGGTTCGGTTGCGGATATTCAGAATGAAGGGGCCGTTGGCCAGAAGCTCACTGACCTCCACACTGTCCCCCCGGACCCGGCGCACCAGGGCATCCAGACGGGCGGTCAGCTCCGCCGGGGAGAAGGGCTTGGTCACATAATCATCGGCGCCGGTCATCAGGCCGGTGATTTTATCCATCTCCTGGGTCCGGGCAGTGAGCATGATGATTCCCATGCGCTTATTGTTGGCCCGGATCCGGCGGCAGACCTCAAAGCCGTCAATATCCGGCAGCATAATGTCCAGCACCGCCACGTCGATATCGGGATGCTCCTTCAGCTTGTCCAGGGCCTGGTGGCCGGTGGCAGCCTCGATGGTCTCGTAGCCGGAGCGCTGGAGATTGATGACGATGAAGGAACGGATATTCTCCTCATCTTCCAAAATCAAAACTTTTTTCATAGTAACACCTCATGTCTCGCCGGTTTTCCAATCCTGGTGGATCAGGCGGAAGCTCTGAATCAGGGTATCCTGGCTGATGCCGCAGCTGGCGGCGGCCACCTCAAGATAGGCGGCGTAAACCGTGGTTTCATTGTTCAAAAGGGCGAAGCGGTTATCATGGGTCGCCATCTCCTGCCGGTTCTCACCGGTGAAGGCATAGATCGTAAACAGCTTTTGGGATTGGGTAAATTCCTTGTCCCAGACGTAGAAGGAAAAGGTATTTCCCTGCTGCACCGCCGCCACCCTGGGGGCCCAGTCGCTGCCCAGGGTCACATACCAACCGCCCTGGAAATTGTGGTAGGTATAGCACTTTTCAATTTCCTCGCCGGTGGCCGTCATGGCAAACCAACGGATCAGATATTGCTCGGCAGTGATATTCATTGCCAGGGGGGATTGCATGGTTATCAGATTCGGCAGCTCCACCACCCCGTCGTCGTCGATATCATCGGCGTAAACATAGTAGTTGCGCAGGGTCTGGACGCTGGTGCCGGACTCGCTGGAGAAGGAGATATTGGTGAACAGCCCATCCACCAGGGCGAATACGTCAGTGACGATGGCGCTCTCCCCCACCGCGCTGGCCACATACACCGCCGGCTGCCCTCCATGGAGCTTTCCGGCCACGATGCGCTTCATCCGGTCGGCGGATTCCGACATATTGACCTGATTGGAGCGAACCATCTCGCCGCCGTCGAAACTATACAGCTCTGCGATGCCGCCGTCCTCCCCGGATTCACCGGGGTGCAGCACCATTAGTTCTCCCCGGCCGTCGGCGTTCATATCGTAGGCCAGGAAGCGGGTGTAATTGGTGCTGAGCAGCTGCTGGGCCTTGCCATCGGCGAAGCGGTAGACGGATACCGACCGGGTCAGCTGATCGCTGACCTGGCAGCCCACCACCAGCTCATAACCGGGCCGGTCATCCATCCGGGCGTATTCCACCAAGTCGAAAGACGAACCGGCACTGACGATGGTATCCGACAGCACATATTCCCCCCGCTCCTGGCGGAAAATCAAGATATTCAGGGGCTTTTCACCGGTTCCTTTGGCAAAAATCAGGTATTCCTCCACCCCATCCCCATCCAGATCCGCCATTTGCACGGACTGGGGATTTTCACCGGACAGTGGGGCGCAGTAGGAAAGTCCCCCCAGATGCCGGTCGATGGCAGACTGGAGATTGTCAAATTCCTCCGACCGCTTGGGCAGGCAGTAGAGCTGATCCACAGTACGCAGGGAGCAGCCGGACAGAAGTGCCACCGCAAGCAGCAGGCAAACCATTTTCAGCTTTCGGCTCACGGTATCACACTCCTTTGATGAATTATTGTATCACAATTTAGAGGAAAATGGAAGTTATTTCAGCACCACATTGGCCTCTCCAAGAACATTTTTCAGTTCCTCCAGCATCCGGCTGTCGAAGCTGGCCTGGGCGCCCCGCATTTTGCGGGTATCGGCGAAAAAGACCTTCACCACACCCTCGCCGGGGAACATATTGACGATGGCGCGAACCTTGCGATAGCGGGCGTCGGCCTCGCTGTCCAATTTCAGGTACAGCGTACCATCGTTCCTGGGCTGACGCGGCTCCGGATTTTCGGAATAATCCGTAATGGGCCGGGCCCGGTTGATAATGATCTGGGGCTCCTTATCATCCCGGAGGCTCAGCCGTCCGGTGATGACAACTGCCACATTTTCCTTCAAATAGCCGCCATATTGGCTTAAAACATTGGAAAATGCCAACATTTCAATGGCTGCGGTATCATCCTCCACGGTGACATAGGCCATCATGGAATTATTGCGGGTGGTTTTCATCTTCACGGCTTGAACGATGCCCGCCACGGACACGATTTGCTCGTCCTGGAAGCTGCTCTCCTCGTCCATCAGCTTGCCCATACTCACCACATGGGTGCCCCGAAGGTAGCGGCGGTAATCGTCCATGGGGTGGCCGGAGATGTAGATGCCGGTGGTTTCCTTTTCCATGGCCATCAGCTCCGCCTTGGGTCGCTCTGGCATTTTGGGAATGGGGATGGAGGCGGCGGCATCGTCCTCCTCCAGCATGGAAAACAGACCCATCTGGCCCTCCAGATTCCGCTTGCGGGTGCTGGCGATGCTGTCCATCATCTGGTCGAATACTGCCAGAAGCTCGCTGCGGTGGTGGCCGAAGCAGTCCATGGCGCCGCATTTGATGAAGTTTTCAACGGCCCGCTTGTTCAGCTCCCCTTCTCCCATCCGCTGGATGAAATCCTCCAGAGATTTGAAGGGGCCGCCCTCCTCCCGCTTGGCCACCACACTGCGAATCAGGCCGTGGCCTACGTTTTTCACCGCCCCCAGGCCGAAGCGGATGGCATCCCCATCGACGGTGAAGGGGTCGTCGGAATGGTTGATGTCCGGGGGCAGGACGGGGATTTTCAGTTCTTTACATTCGGCGATATAGCCGGAAATTTTGGTAGCGGAATCCAGCACGGAGGTCATCAGCGCCGCCATATACTGCCGGGGGTAGTGGCACTTGAGGTAAGCCGTCTGGTAGGATACCACGGCGTAGCACACGGCGTGGGCCTTGTTGAAGGCGTAGTTGGCGAAGTCCACGATTTCATCGTAAATGGACTGAGCCACCGCCTCCGGGACCCCGTGGCCGATGCAACCGGTGATATTCTGGGCCGGGTCACCATAGACGAAAACCTTCCGTTCCGCCTCGATGACCTTCATTTTCTTTTTGGAAATGGCCCGGCGGATGTTGTCCGCCTGACCCATGGTATAGCCGCCCAGGGAGCGGAAAATTTCGATGACCTGCTCCTGATAGACGATACAACCGTAGGTAACCCTCAAAATCGGCTCCAGCAGGGGCGTTTTGTAGCGGATTTTCCGATGATCCAACTTATTGGCGATAAATGTTGGGATGGAATCCATGGGGCCCGGGCGGTAGAGGGCCACGATGGCAGTCATATCTTCAATGGACGCCGGGTGCATATTGACACAGACGCCGGTAATCCCGGCGGACTCCAGCTGAAAAACGCCCTGGGTCTTGCCCTCGGCCAGCATGGCAAAGGTGGCCGGGTCATTGTCAGGCACCTTGTCGATATTGAAATTCGGCTGGATTTTCCGAATCTGACGCTCCGCGTCCTCGATGACGGTCAGGTTCCGCAGACCCAGGAAATCCATTTTGAGAAGTCCCAGCTCCTCGATGGTGGTCATGGTGTACTGGGTGACGATGGTATCGTCATTCCGGGACAGAGGCACATAGTTACACACCGGCTCGGCGGTGATGACCACACCGGCGGCGTGGGTAGAGGTATTTCGGGGCATTCCCTCCAGGGCCCGGGCGGTGTCGATGAGGGTACGGACCCGGTCGTCGGTGTCGTACATCTCTTTCAGCTTGGGGCTGGCCTCCAGGGCTTCCTTCAGGGTGATTTTCGGGGTGGAAGGCACCAATTTAGCCACCACGTCCGTTTCTGCGTAGGTAAAATTCAGGGCACGGCCCACATCCCGGATGGCACCCCGGGCAGCCATGGTGCCGAAGGTGGCGATCTGGGCCACATGGTCCGCGCCATACTTTCGCATGACGTAGTCAATGACCTCCGGCCGCCGCTCCTGGCAGAAATCCGTATCGAAATCGGGCATACTGACCCGCTCCGGGTTCAAAAACCGCTCGAAAATCAGGGCGTACTGCATGGGGTCCACTTCCGTGATGTGCATACAGTAGGCCACGATGGAGGCGGCGCCGGAGCCACGGCCGGGGCCCACCGGAATGCCGTTTTCCTTGGCATAGCGGATGAAATCCCAGACAATCAGATAATAATTCACATAGCCCATCCGGCTGATAACGCCGATTTCATACTCCAGCCGGTCCAGATATTCCTTCGGCGGGTCCGGGTAGCGCTCGGCGAAGCCGTCCATGCAGAGCTTGCGAAAGTAATCTTCGTTGGTATAGCCCTCGGGCACCGGGAAGGAGGGCAGATGATATTCATTAAAAACAAACTCCACATTGCACCGGTCGGCGATGCGGACGGTATTTTGAAAAGCCTCGTCGCAATTAGGGAACAGCGTCCGCAGCTCTTCTTCGCTTTTCAGGTAAAATTCCTCGGTGGAGAACCGCATCCGGTTTTCATCATCCACAGTTTTGCCGGTCTGGATGCACAGCAGCACATCCTGCATTTTGGCATCCTCCTTGCGAAGGTAGTGGGCATCGTTGGTGACCACCAGGGGCAGGCCAGTTTCTCTGGCCAGGCGCAGGACGCCCTGATTCACAGGCCGCTGCTCTTCGATGCCATGGTCCTGCAGCTCCAGGAAGAAGTTCCCTTCCCCGAAAATTTCGGACAGGCGCAGGGCGTAATTCTTCGCCGCCTCGTAGTCCTCATCCATCAGATACTGCGGAATGGCACCGGCCAGGCAGGCGGACAGGGCGATCAGGCCCTCGTGATGCTTTTCAAGCAGCGCCAAATCCACCCGGGGCTTGCCGTAAAAGCCGTTGATGAAGGCTTCGGACACCATCAGGCACAGATTTTCGTAGCCTTTTTTATTTTCGCAAAGCAGAACCAGGTGGTAGGGGTCATTGTCCACGCCGTAAATCCGGTCCTGGATGGAGCGGCGGGCCACATAGACCTCGCAGCCGATGATGGGCTTGACTCCGGCGGCTTTGGCGGCTTTATAGAAATCGATGCAGCCGTACATAACCCCATGGTCCGTGATGGCCACGGCGGTTTGGCCCAGCTCCTTCACCCGGTCCATGATGCCGCTGATGCGGCAGGCGCCGTCCAGAAGGCTG
The DNA here is from genome assembly GCA_045540495.1 of Faecousia sp. Classification (GTDB taxonomy): domain Bacteria; phylum Bacillota; class Clostridia; order Oscillospirales; family Oscillospiraceae; genus Faecousia. The sequence continues at coordinate 16,361 of JAZQHH010000199.1, read as the reverse complement.
TATTCGGTATGCACATGAAGATGAGCAAAGCTCATACGTTGGCCTCCTTTGCGGTTTGAAGGATTTTTTTCATGCGGTTATTCATGGCGGGCTTGGAAATGGGGGGCTCCATCATAGCGGCCAGCTCCGTCAGGGATGCCTCGGGGTTTTCCTCCCGGGCAAGGGCCGCGGCCTGGAGCTTTTGAGGCATTTTTTCAAACAGGCCCCGCTCCCGCAGGATTCGGATGGCCCAAAGCTGCTCCTGGGCCGCTTCCACCACCTTGGAAAGGTTCGCATCGTCGCAATTGCAGCGGCGGTTGACCTTGTTATTCAGCTCTTTTTCCAGCTTCGCTTCCAAAATGCCCATGGCGGAAACCGGTGCGCCCAGGTATGTAAGGCAGTCGCAGATGGTATCACTTTGCTTGATATACAGCACCTGGGCACCGCCCCGGGGGGCGGATTTGGGCCGGAAGCCAAGGGCCTCCTCCATCAGCAGGAAAGTCTCCCGGGCCACGCTCTGGTGGGTGGTGGTCAGCTCCAGGTGGTAGCCCTTTTCGGGATCAGTGACGGAGCCGCCAGCCAGAAACGCCCCCCGGAGAAAAGCCGCCTTGCAGCAATCCTCCTCCACAATGGGCAGATTGACATGGAGCGCAAGGGTGCTGCGGTCAAAGCCATAGTCGGACATAATGGCATGGATTTTCTCGGGATCATCAATCTGGAACACCAGCTTGCCGGGAGATTCCAAACTTGGGAAGCTGTCAAACTCCAAATCGAAGGCTTTTTTGAATAGTTTCGGAAGATTCTGACCAAATTCACGGCTTTCCGTTATGATACGGATGCCCTCGTAGCCAAAGCTGTTTCCGAACAGCAGAATGCCAAAGCACGCCGCCAGGGCGCAGCACTTTTTCGCCGGAAAACTGCGGCAAATCTCCGCTTTCACATTGGCGGAAAAAGACATGGTCAGGACCTCCCTTCAGCATAATAAACAGAATCCCCTGGCATTGCGTGGCCCTTGCGGCCTTGGCAATGATAAAATTAATATATTACCAAATTCTCACTTCCGGTTCCAGGCGGATGCCGGCGTTTTCAAAAACGATGTCGGAAACCTGAGAAAGCAGGTTTTTTACATCGGCAGCGGTGGCGTTGCCCAGGTTCACGGCGAAGCCGGCGTGCTTCGTGGAAATGGCCGCATCGCCCACCTGGTATCCCTTTAACCCCGCCTGGTCAATCAGGGCGGCGGCATAGCCCCCAACGGGCCGCTTGAAGGCGGAGCCTGCGGAGGGTTTATCCAGAGGCTGGGAGGCAGAGCGCTTGGCCATCAGCTCTTTCATCCGTTCCCGAATCTCCCCGGTGGGTTTCTTTTCAAGGGTGAATACGGCAGAAATGACGATGCCGAATTGTTCCTCCAGCACACTATGGCGGTAGGAAAATCCCATTTCTTCCTTGGAAAAAGTCGTAATATTCCCCTTTTCGTCCATCACATCCACACTTTTACAGACCTGACAGATTTCGCCGCCGTAGGCTCCGGCGTTCATATACACACCGCCGCCGACGGTGCCGGGGATGCCATGGGCAAACTCCAGGCCGGAAAGGCCCAGATTCGCCGCAAACACCGCCGCCCGGGTCATGGTGACACCGGCGTACACCCGAATGGTATGCTCATCCAGCTGCTCCATGCCGTCCAGGCAATCCTTCAGGCAAACCACAAGCCCCGGCAGTCCCTCGTCCGGGGCCAAAACGTTGGTTCCTGCCCCCAGTATAACCGGCGAAAAGTCCATTAAAGCGGACAGTTCTGCGGCATTTTTCGGAAAGGCCATGACCTCCGCCGGGCCTCCGATGCGGAAGGAGGTATGCTTTGCCATGGGCTCGTTGAAGCGCAGCTCCACATGAGGCAGCTTTGCCGCCATTTTCTTCTGAAATTCAGTCATATCCGTCATAAACGCCTCCGGGCATATCATATCTGATATACTATATCACACCGGGATGGATTATGCAATCATTACAAATACGAATTTTCTGTAACAAAAAGGCGGCCGGAATTCCGGCCGCTTGAAATAGATGGTATCCTTAATTTTTCACCCAGCTATGGTGGCATTCGGGGCTGGTTTCGTCCAGGGGGAGGAAGGTATAACCGTTTTCCAGGCCCCAGATGATGATTTCTTCCACAGCCGCCACACTGTAGCTGCGGGTGTCGTGCTGAAGGACGACGGAGTACTGATTCGCCTTGACACCTTTCTTCACATTTTGAAACACCTGGTTAGAGGTTGTGGCGCTTCCGGCATCGTCGGAATCCACATTCCAATCGAAATAGCGGAAGCCCTGCTCCTGAACGGATTTCGTCAGCGCCGTCATAATACCGGTGCAATATTTTTTGCTGACCCGATTGGAGCTGCCGCCGGGGAACCGCATCAGCGTAGGCTTGAGGCCGGTTTTTTGATAAATAATATCCTGAAGGGCATAAAGGTCCTCAAAAAAAGCCTTTTCGCTGCTGTAAATCTTATCATAACGGTGGGTTTTGGTATGCAGCGCCAGGGTATGGCCCCCGGCCACAATATCATCCAGCAGATCCATTCGGTCTGTGTTGATGACGAAAAATGTGGCTTTCACGCCGTACTGCTCCAGAATTTCGAGCAGTCTGGGGGTATAGTCGCTGGGACCATCGTCAAAGGTCAGGTAGATCACCTTGCCATTCGGCTCCACGATCTGGGGCTTCGGGGCCTTGACGATAACGGTGCGCTGGGCGCTGACCGTATTACCGTAGCCGTCCGACACCTGATAGGTAAGCGTGTACACCCCTACCGTTTGGCTGTCCACCCTACCGAAAATGCGAACCTTAGCGGTCAGATTGCCATCCACATTGTCGCTGGCGCTGAAGCCAGGGTCTTTCCAGATTTCACCGGCTGTGATCTCCAGGGCTCCCTCCCCTTTCAGGGTCAGCTCCGGAGGAACGGGATCATCCACCAGGAACGAGCGGTACACTGTGACGGAATTTCCGGAGGAATCGGTGGCGGTGTAGCGAATCCGGTCGCCCTCCACCTGGCGTTCCACCCGGTCGGTGATGTCACCATCGTGGTTGTCGGTGGCGGTGAAACCCGCCTCCTGATAGGCGCCGCCGGGGAGTACATAGCTCCCCTCCGGATCGGACACCAGCGTAATGGTCGGCGCAGTGGTATCCACCACGGTCACCTTCCGCTGAGCGGTTTTTTCAACCCCCCGGTAGCTTGCGCGATAGGTAATGATATATTCCCCCAGCTCCGGCAACACCGCACCCTCTACCTGCACCGGTACCGGCTCTTCACCGCTGACGAAGGCCTGAGCGCCGGGGTCTTCATAGCTGTGGCCGTATTCCAGCGTCATATTGGACTGCCCCAGCAACGTCAGTTCCAGATCACAGACGGGTTCGGGAGGAATGCTGGGCGCCTCAGTTTCATCCGGAGCCGAAGGCACCATCTGATTTTCAGACTCCACGGGAGCTGTTGTGGTTTGAGATTCCGCAGGCAAAGTCGGTTCGGCGGGAGGCTGGCCGCCGCAGCCGGACAGCACTATGGTCAGAATCAACAGCCACGCCAAAATACGTTTCAAAACACCTTCGCCTCCCCAATTCAAAAAAATTATGACACCATTTTACACACCGAAGTTTTCCATGTCAACTACATTTTGTAAATAGTTATGTAAACTTTCTAAACAAAGAAAAGCCGCTGTATCAGTGGTACAGCGGCTCAAAGTTCAGATCAAAAAGCTCCCAGGAGACATCGTAGGTACGATCCTCGCTGAAGCGGTTACAAATCAGGATCACGCCATCTTCCAAGGTAGCGGTGGTGTGCTCCGCCTCTGCCGGGACGGAATAGCGGTGAGAATATTTCTGACCGTTCCGGTCAAAAATGCGGATCACCAAGTCCCCTGCCTCATCCACCCCGGACAGGCAGTACAGGCCGCTGGCGCTGTCGTAAACGCAGCTGTCGCCGAAAACCTCCACCGGCTCGAAACACAGGTTGCCGGCTTCGTCGACCAGAGTGAAGGTATTCCCCGCCTCCTGAAGTGCCAATAGCGGCGCAAGGCCATCCTGAAATACCGGCGTGGGCACGGAAGCGCCCCCGGCCATCAGCGGACCAACATACTCAGAAAGATTCAGCGCCACCACAAGACCTTCGCCCAAGCCATCCAGGAACATGATGGTATTGGCGCCCCAGAGAGCCGACCAATAGTCAGAAGCAAAACCGGGCAGGCTTTCCAGGTCGGAAACAGCGCCCTGCTCACAGGTTTGGATGTTCAGATAACCGTTTTTGGACAGAAAATAACCGCCGCCATAGTAGATTTCCGCCTCCCATTCAACGCCGGAGGCAAAGCCCAAAACCGACTGCCGGTATTCCACCGACAGGGGGACAAGCAGGTTCAGCTCGCTGTCCAGCAGGCCCATCCGCTCCCCGTCGGTGACCATGATGTAACCATCGGCAAAAAACCGCTCCTGCTGGGCAGGCAGGGACAAGGGGCCAAAGACGAACTCGGTGCCGTCGAAATCCTCAGGGCGGACAATGGTGCCATCGGCTTTGCAAAGGAGAAGCCTGGATGCATCCGACTCGGGGCAGACCAGGGTCAGGCCATTGTAAAACCGGCTGTTGACCAGCTTGTGGGGCAGGTAGCCCGGCTCCATCGTAAAGCGGATCAGACCGCTGGCATCCACGCAGACCACCGCATCATCGGACTTCCGCTGGGCAATCAGCAATCCATCATGGAAAGAGCCCAGGGGCAGAAGCTGATCCATGGGCAGGACCTGAGCCTCAGGCTCCGTCGGGACCGTAGGCTCCGGGGGCTCCGTCGGCTGGGATGCTTCGCCGGAATCAGAAGGGGCACTGCTCTGGGGAATGGGAGGCTCCTTCCGCTGATCCATTATGAAGTTCACAACAACCACTGCCACAACCAGCAAAATCGCCAGAATCAGCAGAAATCGCAAGAATTTCATCAAACTTCCTCCATGCAAAAGCCATCAGGCCAATTTACATAACCCTTCATCGTTACTGTATCACATACAGTCGATTTTTGCAAGGAGGAAATAACAGTTATTCACATTTTTCTATGCCGCTTCCCCGGTTCGCAGGTACAAAAACGTCTTCAGAGACTCCAGCGGGCGACCGAAGGCATCGAACAGGGCCTGATTATCGCAGGCGGAACCACCGTAGTATTTACCCGCGTCCTGAGGGTCGTAGGCCTCTGCGTAGGAGCTTGCCCAGCCGGAGCCGTGTTTCTCCCAAAGTGCCGACCGGGCCTGCCAACTGTCACCGGGTACGGCGATCCAGGCCGGTTCCCAGTAAAATATACCCACAGCCCTGTCCCCCAGACTGCTCACGGCCTGCACCAGCGCCGACAGCGCATCAGCCTGGCCCTGAACGGAAACGGGGTAGCCTTCTGCCGTAGATACGCTATTGTGATGGCCATCGGAATCCTGAGCAGTATAGATCCAGGAGGTCTCCGCCACCATGACCTTTTTGCCATAGCCATCGGCCACCGCTGAAAGCTGGGCCGTCAGATTCTCCAGAGTGCCATGCCAGTAGGGATAGTAGGAAGTGGCGAAAATGTCATAATCCACCCCATATTGTTTCAAATATCCGGCAAAAGTCCGAAATCCACCCTTTTCCGGGTTGGTATAGTGGACAGCGATCTGAATAGCGGGATCAAAGGAGCGCACGGCGTCCGCCGCTCTGGCCATCAGCTTGTACTGCCCGGCAGCGGTCCATTCGCCGCAGAAGCCACCGTTGGTCTCGTTGCCGATCTGTACCATTCCAACGTCTACCCCGTTTTCCCGCAGGGCTTCCAGACTGGTGCGGGTGAAATCGGCCATAGCCTCCGCTTTCTCTTCGAAGGAAAGGCCCTGCCAGGCCTTTGGAGCCTGCTGTTTTCCGGGGTCTGCCCAGAAATCGGAATAGTGGAAATCCACCAGCAGCTTCATTCCCTGGGCCGCCGCCCGTTTTCCGATGGCAATGGCATTTTGCAGATCGCAGTTTCCGCCGCCGTAGCCATTGCCGGAAGAATCATAAGGATCGTTCCAGATCCGCACCCGAATGTAATTCAGGCCGGATTGACCCAGGGTTTTCAGCAGGTCCTGGGGCTGCCCATCGAAATCGCAGTAGACAACGCCGCTGTTTTCCTGGGCAATGAGACTGGAAACATCCGCCCCCATGGCAAAATCATCCCGCAGCCCCTCCACCTTCGGCACCATGATGCCGGGTTTCGGGGGCGGCTCCGTGGGGATTGTAGGTTCCGTAGGTGCCTGGGTGGTAGCATTCGATTCTACCGGCGGTTTTTCCTGGGCGCCGCAGCCTGCCAAGAGCAGCAGGCACAACATGACCGCAATGATTCTTTTCATTCCTGGGCCTCCTGAATACATTTCAAAAATGCCTTGCCATACCAATTGGCTTTCAGCTCGCCAACGCCGGAAATCCGGCGAAATTCTGTCAAATTTTTCGGTTTTTTCCGGGCCATATCCTCCAAAGTCGCATTGGAAAATACCATAAACGCAGGAATCTGCGCCTCCTTCGCAAGAGCCATCCGCACTTCCCGGAGGGCTTCGTACAGCGCCGAATCCACGCCCTCCAGCTTCGTCCCATCGGTTTTGGGGGGTGCTTTTTCCTCTTTCCGCATGAGCATTTCCACCACTTTTCCCTGGAACAGCACCTCCCCTGCCCCGGCCGTCAGCCGCAGGGTCTGATGCTCCGGCTCCGTCAGAAGATAGCCTTCCAGCTCCAGATGCTCCGCCATGGCGCGGATTTTGGTGCGGCCCAGGGTCTTCATCAGGCCGTAGGTGCTGATTGTGTCAAGTCCCTGCTCCAGCAGCTTTTTTTCCTTGCTGCCCTGCAAAACCCTTGCCACCGTGGCAATCCCCACATAATAACCCAGCTTATCATAAATCCGGCGAACGCAGGAGAGAATCATCTGGGCCTCCCGGGTGATGTCCACGGTTTCGAAATTCTCCTTACAGGTGCCGCAATTGCCGCAGGCCTCCTGGTGCTTTTGGCCGAAATAGTCCAAAATATATCCCCGGAGGCATTGGGTCGTCTTGCAATAGGCGATCATGGCATCCAGCCGCTTCAGGTCCTGCTGGCGCACCAGCTCCCGCTGGGCTTCGTCCAATTCCTCGTTATCGGAGGAATTGGAAATCAAAAACCGGGCCGTATTCACATCGCCGCCACTGAAGAGCAGGATGCAGTCCGCATCGGTGCCGTCCCGCCCGGCGCGGCCCGCCTCCTGGTAGTAGGCTTCGATGCTCTTCGGCATATTGTAATGGATCACATAGCTGACATTGGACTTATCGATGCCCATACCAAAGGCGTTGGTGGCCACCATGACCGGCTTGCGGTCGTAGAGAAAATCCTCCTGATTCCTGGTGCGCTCCTGCTCCTCCAAACCAGCGTGATAGCGGGTGGCGGCATAGCCCTTGTCCTGCAAAAGCTGGCGGACCGCCTCCACACTTTTTCGGGTGGAACAGTAAATGATGCCGCTTTTTGTCTTCCTTTCTGCCAAAAGCTCCAGCAACTCCCCATCCTTCCCCTTGGGACGGCGGACTTCAAAATAAAGGTTGGGTCGGTCGAAGCCGGTAACAGTACGAACCGGCTCCCGCAGGTTCAAAATCCGCTCCACATCCTCCCGGACCTGGGCGGTGGCAGTGGCGGTGAAGGCCCCCACCACCGGACGGCGGGGAAGATTTTCGATAAACTGGACAATTCGCAGATAGCTGGGCCGGAAATCCTGGCCCCATTGGGAAATACAATGGGCCTCGTCCAGGGCGATGAAGGAAATAACCAGCCTCGCCGCCAGGGCCCCAAAGCCACCGGAATCCAGCCGCTCCGGGGCAATATAGACGATTTTGTACTGCCCCGCCAGCAGATTTCGGTGAACCGCCTGGAGCTGGGGCCAGGTGAGGCTGCTGTTGATGTAGGCTGCGGGAACACCGGCGCCCTTCAGCGCCATCACCTGGTCCTGCATCAAAGAGATCAGAGGTGATATCACCAGTGTGATTCCCGGCAGCAGCAGCGCCGGAACCTGGTAGCAGATGCTTTTCCCGCCACCGGTGGGCATGATGCCGAACACATCCCGCCCGGCCATAATCCCATCAATCAGTGCCTCCTGCCCCGGCCGGAAGGACCGGTAACCAAAATACCATTCCAGCGTCTCAAATTTGTCCATCGGATCACCACATTTCGTTCTTTCGTTTGCCATATTATCGCACATCAGGGCAAATAATTCAAGGGGCCACTCAAAAATGTACTGCGTGTCGATAAAGCTGACGACAACAGTACTTTCTAGCAGTTGCTTCACCAAAGACGAATTTCGATTAAAAAAACGACGCGCCGAAGCACGTCGTTTTTTTGGCGGAGGAGAAGGGATTTGAACCCTTGCACCAGTTCCCTGGCCTACGAGATTTCGAGTCACGCCTCTTCGACCACTTGAGTACTCCTCCAAATATTCATAACTTTGGTATTATATCAGTCATACCGCAAAATTGCAAGGGCTTTTTGCCCCAACCTCTTCCCTTTTTCATCGAAAAATGTTATACTGAAGAAAATTTCTTCGGAGGTTCGGTATGAGCTTTCTGCCTATTTGCAAACAGGATATGATTGACCGGGGCTGGAGCCAGTGCGATTTCGTTTACGTCATCGGCGATGCCTATGTGGATCACCCCTCCTCCGGTCACGCCATCATCAGCCGGGTTTTGGAGAGCCACGGGTACAGCGTCGGCATCATTTCCCAGCCGGACTGGAAAAATCCCAAGTCCACCGATATCTACGGCCGGCCCCGGCTGGGCTTTTTGGTGTCCGGTGGCAACATGGATTCCATGGTGAACCACTACGCCGTATCCAAGCGACGCCGGAAAACCGACGCCTTCACCCCCGGCGGCGTCATGGGCAAGCGGCCGGATTATGCGACCATTGTTTACTGCAACCTGATCCGCCAGACCTACAAGGATGTGCCCATCCTCATCGGCGGCATCGAAGCCTCTCTGCGGCGGCTGGCCCACTACGATTACTGGTCTGAAAGTCTAAAACGTTCCATTCTGCTGGACAGCCAGGCCGATCTGCTGATGTACGGCATGGGCGAAAAGAGCATCGTGGAGATTGCCGATGCCCTGAACAGCGGCATGGAGGTGCGGGACATCACCTACATCGACGGCACGGTGTTCAAAACCGCCGCTCTGGACGAAAGCCTGCCCACCATCCTGTTGCCAACTTACGACGAATTGAAGGCCAACAAGCGAAAATACGCCGAATCCTTCAAAATTCAGTATGGCAACTGCGACCCCTTCACTGCCAAACGGCTGGCGGAGCCCTACGGCAAGGAATTTGTCGTCCAAAATCCCCCTCAGAAGCCTCTGACCACCGCCGAAATGGATGCGGTCTACGCCCTGCCCTATATGCGAACCTGGCACCCCAGCTACGCCAAGGCCGGAGGCGTGCCTGCCATCGAAGAGGTCAAATTCAGCCTGGTATCCAACCGGGGCTGCTTCGGTGCCTGCTCCTTCTGCGCCCTGACCTTCCACCAGGGCCGCATCATCCAGACCCGGAGCCACGAATCCATCCTGGCCGAAGCGGAGCTGATGGTGAAGGATAAGGATTTCAAGGGCTATATCCACGATGTGGGCGGTCCCACCGCCAATTTCCGGCACCCGGCCTGCGAAAAGCAGCTTTCGAAGGGTGCCTGCGGTGGGCGGCAATGCCTGTGGCCCACCCCCTGCAAAAATATGAACGCCGACCAATCGGACTATGTGGCGCTGCTACGGAAGCTGCGGAAAATCCCAGGGGTGAAGAAGGTTTTTGTCCGCAGCGGTATTCGATTTGACTACCTGCTTGCAGACCGGAAGGATACATTTTTCAAAGAATTGGTCCAGTTCCACATCTCCGGCCAGCTGAAAGTGGCACCGGAACACGTTTCCGATGCGGTGCTGGCTAAAATGGGCAAGCCGAAGAATGCGGTCTACAACAAATTCGTGGACAAATACTTCGCCCTGAACAAGCAGTACGGTATGAACCAGTATCTGGTGCCCTACCTGATGTCCAGCCACCCGGGCTCCACGCTGAAGGAGGCCATCGAGCTGGCGGAATATATCCGGGAAATGGGCTACAACCCGGAGCAGGTGCAGGATTTCTACCCCACCCCCTCTACCCTGTCCACGGTCATGTACTATACCGGCCTGGACCCCCGGAACATGGAGAAGGTCTACGTCCCCACCGATGCCCACGAAAAGGCCATGCAGCGGGCGCTGATCCAGTACCGGGACCCCAAGAATTATTACCTGGTGAAGGAGGCCCTTCTCAAGGCCCACCGGGAGGACCTGATTGGCTCCGGCCCCAAATGCCTGATTCGTGCCATCCCTCCCAGACCGGGCAAGCCCACCGCCCCGCCCCCGAAAAAGCCAATGCCCAAACGGCCTCCCGCCAAAAAAGCACCGGTGAAGAAGAAGCGGTGATCGCCGGTTTCAGCAAGAAGGTTCAGCAGGAGATACGCAAACAAAAAACCATGTCATTGCAGCTTCGGCAATGACATGGTTTTTTTTATCCGTTCTCCCGAGAAGATAATCAATGGATGTTCCGTAAAAATCAGCCAGTTTAATCAAAATATGCGTGGGAATATCATTTTCGCCGGTTTCGTATTTCGAATACCCGGTCTGGGACATCCCGAGCATTTCCGCAATCCGCTTCTGAGAAAGATCCGCATCCTCCCGAAGATCCCGAATACGTCTATACATTCCCATCACCTCTGGGACTATTTTACACCAACCTAAAACAGGTTATTGGCTTTTAACCTGTTTCAGATTAGAATTTCTTTGAGGTGACCTGTATGAAAACAACCATTGAGCAACTATGGAATGGTAACATCACTCCAGGCAGGAACTGCGGAGAAAATGACCCTGAAATTCAGGAGCTTGTGGAATTGATGGAACAAAACAGAGAACTGCTGGACAAAAACCTTGGAGCATCACAACAGGAAATACTACAAAAGTATATCGACTGCACCGAAGAATACTGCTGCCGCATAGCCGCTCAGGCCTTTTCAGACGGCTTTCGCCTTGCAGGCCGACTGCTGACTGAGGTTTTGTCGGATTGATTTTTCGGTTCTTTATCCCCCATCCAAGCCATAGGATGTTCCATACATCTGGATTGAGGTGGTACTATGGAACATACGACGAACATTGTTACGCTCCGGGGGGAGCTGGCGGAGCTGCCAGCCTTTTCGCACGAGAATCATGGACGGCGGTTTTTCCGCTTTACGCTGAATGTGCCCCGGCTGTCCGGGGCGGTGGATCGGCTGCCTATTGTGGCGGAGGATCGGATTCTGGAGGAAATGGACCTCAGCGGCGGCGAAATGCTGGCAGTGACAGGCCAGATCCGATCCCACAACATTCGCACCGATGGGGTGCGGCGGCTGCTGATCTTTGTTTTCGCCCAATCTGTGGCAGCGGAGGACGGGGAGCCTTTGAACGATGTGCTCCTGGAGGGCCCCCTGTGCCGGGAGCCAACTTACCGGCATACGCCCCTGGGCCGGGAGATCTGCGACGTGATGCTGGCGGTGCCCCGGGCCTTCCGCCGGGCGGATTACCTGCCCTGCATCCTCTGGGGCCGAACAGCCCAGGAGGTAGCCGGGTGCCATACCCGTGACCGCATCCGCATCTGCGGCCGCCTCCAAAGCCGCAGCTACACCAAACTCACCGACGACGGCCCTCAGGAACGCACGGCCTACGAAATTTCCGCCATGAATGCGGAGATTCTGGATATGGAATGACCGTTTCGCGCAGTAACAGAAAACATGTCATTACGAACCAGTGCGCTTACCATGGTTTTTCTGCTACAGGAAGTAACAATCCACTTCCTCTTTCGCCGAAAATATGATACAATGGTGAAAAAGGAGGCGGTATCATGAAGGAAAAGGTTTCTGCCATAATCGATATTTTGAAGGCCCGGTATGCCGAAGCCCCCTGCGCCCTGCATTACAGCAAGGATTACGAACTGATGATTGCCGTCCGGCTGTCGGCCCAATGCACCGACGCCCGGGTGAATCTGGTGACGCCGGGGCTCTTCGCCGCCTATCCCACCCTGGAGGCTATGGCCGGCGCCGATATTGCCGATGTGGAAAACCATGTCCATTCCTGCGGCTTTTATAAAAATAAGGCCAGGGACATCGTCCTGGCCTGCCAGATGCTGCTGTCGGAACACGGCGGGAAGGTCCCCGACACCATGGAAAAGCTGCTGCGGCTGCCGGGGGTCGGGCGAAAGACCGCCAATCTGCTGCTGGGAGATCTGTACGGCACACCGGGCAGCGTGGTCTGCGACACCCACTGCATTCGCATTTGCGGCCGCCTGGGTCTGTCCCAGGGAAAGGATCCGGAAAAAGTGGAGCGCCAATTGCGCTCTATCCTGCCCCCGGAAGAAAGCAGCGATTTTTGCCACCGGATCGTCCTGTTCGGCAGAGACTGCTGCACCGCAAGAAATCCAAAATGCGACACCTGCCCCCTGACCATGTTCTGCCGGGAGTTTACCGGCGGTAATTGACAAAAAACTCCGTAGCGGAGGGTCCTGCCCCTCCCCTACGGAGATTTTTTATATTACAAAGCCCGCAGCACTGCCTTCAGAAATTCCCAGGTGCGCTGGGTGGAGGGGATACTCAGCCGCTCCCGGCTGGTGTGGATATCCCGCATATCCGGGCCGATGGACACGCAGTCCAGCCCCGGCAGCTTATCGCTGAGGATGCCGCACTCCAGTCCGGCATGGATGGCCACCACCTGGGGAGCTTCGCCGAACATGGTTTCATAGACCGCCACCATGGTATCCCGCAGGCGGGAATCGGCCTTGTATTCCCAGGCGGGGTAGTCGCCAAATTGACTGTATTTGGCCTCGTTGAACCCGGCCAATGCCTTGAGCTGCTCCAGCAGTTCCATTTTTTCCTGATTGACGGAACTGCGCACCGCAAAGGTCAGCTGCAGCTCCCCCTTTTCCAGCTTCGTCACACCCAGGTTCAGGCTGGTCTGGACAAGGTCCTCAATATCCTTGCTCCAGGCCTGGATACCGTTGGGTGCGGCGCAGAGCAGGCCGATGACCTTGGCTGTCTCCTGGGTCGGCAAGGCGTTACCGCCGAAGGCATCCACATCATCACCCCAAATTCTGGCTTCCGGCTCATCGTAGCGCTGGCGCACCTCCTGCTGAAGCTGGGCACAGACATCGTTGATCCGCTCAATATGGCTGCCCAGGGCCACCAGGGTGGCGGTACAGCTGCGGGGGATGGCATTGTCCTTGGCGCCGCCGGTGAGCTTGGTCAGGCACAGGGGCATGAGATTTTGAATGCGGCTGAGCAGCTCGCCCATGATTTTATTGGCGTTGGCCCGGTTTTTGTGGATCTCCACGCCGGAATGGCCGCCCTGGAGCCCCTCCACCGTCAACTTCACACAGGGGCCGTAGACCGCCCGGCGGGTCACCGGCAGCGTGATCACACCCCGGGCACCGCCGGCGCAGGAAACTGTGAAGATTCCTTCCTCCTCAGAATCGATGTTGATCAGGGTGCGGCCTTGGAGTTGGGACAGGTCGATGCCGGTGGCCCCTTCCATGCCGGTTTCTTCATCCACAGTGAAGACCACCTCCAGAGGCGGATGAGGGATCGTAGTATCGGCCAGCAGTGCCAGAGCGTAGGCCAGGGCAATGCCGTCGTCGCCCCCAAGGGTGGTGCCGTTGGCAAACACAAATTGGCCGTCGTGGGTCACATCCAGCCCCTCGGCATCCATGTTGATGGGACAGTTTTCGTCCTTTTCGCAGACCATGTCCATATGGCCCTGAAGGATTACCGGCATATGATCTTCATAGCCAGGGGTGCCATCCTGGAACATGATGACGTTGTTCAACGCATCCTGCACATAGCGAAGCCCATGGTTTTGCGCGAAGGCAACCAGATAATCGCTGATGGCCTTGGTGTTCCCGGAACCGTGGGGGATGTGGCAGATCTCCTCAAAATAGCGAAACACCGGGGCGGGCTGCAGGTTAGATAATTTCCGTTCGTTCATAAATAACGCTCCTTTGTTGGGGGCAAAATGATTGTTTAGCGCACTAAGATCAAGCTGTCATTGCGAGGAGCGAAGCGACGTGGCAATCTCCCGGTATCATCTACGATAAGGAAAAAGTTCGATGAACGTACAATGTAGAATGGGATTATCCATAGATTTTGGTACGAATTAGGACCAAAGTTGTACCAGGAGATTGCCACGGCCCTTCGGGCCTCGCAATGACAGTGTTATCTTACACCGCTAAACAATCATTTACCGCATCATTGACTTTTTTCGTTTCCTGTGCGATAATAAAGTGATAAAAACTATAGAATAGAGGGATTTTCCATGTTCCAATCCAGAACTCATAACTGCGGCGAGCTGCGGCTTGCCCATGCCGGCCAGAATGTCACCATCGTGGGCTGGCTGGAAAATGTCCGGGAGGTGGGCAGCAATTTCGCCTTCTGCGTCATCCGGGACTACTATGGCACCACCCAGGTGGTCATCGAAAACGAGCAGATGATGAGCATTATCAAGCCCATCAACAAGGAATCCACCATTTCCGTCACCGGCACCGTCCGGGAGCGGGAGAGCAAGAATACCAAGATCCCCACCGGCGAAATTGAGGTGGTGCCCACCGAGATCAAGGTCCTGGGCAAGTGCCGCCACAATCAGCTTCCCTTCGAGATCAACAAGAGCAAGGACGCCGACGAGAATACCCGGCTGAAGTACCGGTATCTGGACCTGCGGAACCCCGCCGTCAAGAGCAACATCATCCTGCGCTGCCAGGTGGTGGCGGAGCTGCGGCGGCTGATGACCGAGAAGGGCTTCCTGGAAATCACCACCCCCATCCTCACCGCCTCCAGCCCCGAGGGTGCCCGGGATTACCTGGTGCCCGCCCGGAACCACCCCGGCAAATTCTACGCCCTGCCCCAGGCCCCCCAGCAGTTCAAGCAGCTGCTGATGACCTCCGGCTTCGACCGTTACTTCCAGATCGCCCCCTGCTTCCGGGATGAGGATGCCCGGGCCGACCGGACTCCCGGCGAGTTCTACCAGATGGATATGGAAATGGCCTTCGCCAGCCAGGCGGATGTTCTGTCCACCCTGGAGGATGTGCTGGTGCCCGTGTTCGAAAAGTACGGCAAGTACAGCCGCATTTCCTCCGCCCCCTTCCGCCACATTCCCTTCAACGAGGCCATGGAGCGCTACGGCTCCGACAAGCCCGACCTGCGGATCGACCTGGAGGTCCAGGATGTGACCGCCACCGTCCAGGGCTGCGGCTTCGGACCCTTCGAGGGTAACTGCGTCAAGGCCGTGGTGGTTCATGATTTCACCCAGGCCCGGAAGTGGATCGATAAGCTGCTGGTGGACGTGGAAGTCCAGACCGGCAACAAGGCCTGCTGGGTCAAGGTCGATGAAAACGGCAATCTGACCGGCGGCATCTCCAAGTTCCTGACCGAGCGGCAGGATGCCTTTAAGGAGGCCCTGGGTCTGAAGCCCGGCTCCTTCGTGTGCATGGCCGCCGGCAAGAAGGCCGCCGCCCAGAAGACCGCCGGTGTCATCCGGACCCTGCTGGGCAAGCGGGTCCCCGGCCACTTCGACGAGGAGCAGTACGCCATCTGCTGGATCGTGGATTTCCCCATGTACGAGCTGGGTGAGGAATCCGGCCAGCTGGAATTCTGCCACAACCCCTTCTCCATGCCCCAGGGCGGTATGCAGACCCTGATTGACGCCGAGGGCGATATGGACAAGCTCCTGGCCATCAATGCCGACCAGTACGACCTGGTGGTCAACGGCTACGAATCCGCCTCCGGCGCCGTCCGGAACCACGACCCCGAAATCATGGTCAAGGCCTTCCAGATGGTGGGTCTGGGCGAGGAGGACGTGAAGGCCAAGTTCCCCGCCATGTACAACGCCTTCACCTACGGCGCGCCCCCTCATGCCGGTGCCGCCCCGGGCGTTGACCGCCTGATTATGCTGCTGACCGGCGAGGAAAGCATCCGGGAGGTCATCACCTTCCCCATGAACAAGAACGCCCAGGACCTGATGATGGACGCCCCCACCCCCGTGGAACAGCACCAGCTGGACACCGTTCATATCGCGCTGAATATCAAGGAATAACCCATCAACAGCCTGCCGAACACCGGCAGGCTGTTATTTTCTACCATCGCGAAGCCCACAGGCCGTGGCAATCCGTGTCTTTTTGCAGTAAATGATTGTTTAGCGGCCTAAAACGACGCGCCAATCTCAACAAGCGTGTCATTGCGAGGCCGCAGGCCGTGGCAATCTCCTGGTACAACTTTGGTCCTAATTCGCACCAAAATCTATGGATAATCCCATTCTATATTGTACGTTCATCGAACTTTTT
>JAZQHH010000198.1:0-3421 GCA_045540495.1 Faecousia sp. | reverse complement strand
CGGCTTCGTGCAGCAGGTCGGCACTCCTCAGGAGGTCTTTAACCATCCCTACAACCTGTTCGTTGCTGGCTTCATCGGCACTCCCCAGATGAACTTCTTCAACGACGCCAAGCTGGTCAAGGTCGACGGCAAGTACGCTGTTGAGCTGGGCGGCAACAAGGTTGTCCTGTCCGAGGACAAGCAGGCTGCTCTGACCAAGAACAACGTCCAGCCTCAGGATATCGTCCTGGGCGTCCGCCCCGAGCACATCTCCCTGGAGAAGTCCGGCTTCGAGGGCAAGGTCGACGTGTCCGAGCTGATGGGCTCCACCGTCCACCTGCACGTCGAGTCCCTGGGCCGCGATGTCGTCATGGTCGTTTCCACCATGAACATGACTGCTGCCGAGGTTTCCGGTCTGTCCCACGGCTCCACCGTGCACTACAGCTTCCCCGGCCATGTCTGCCATGTCTTCAACAAGGAGACCGGCATCAACCTGGAGGCCTAAGTTCCAATACCAAAACGGGTCCGCTTCGGCGGACCCGTTTTTTGCGATGTACGTAAGTGCAAACCCTTTTCCCAGGGGGGCGTGGTCATCTTCCCGGAAGCAACGTGTTTTGTTGGTTCTGTTTTTTATATTTTCCTATGTGAAAAGTGGGTATTTTTTCCTGAAAGCCTGGGTAAAATCTTTGCATAACGCCAAAAATACGTCCGCCGGGTGTGTATCCGGCGGATTTCACTTGACAAATGGATAAAAACGTAATATTCTGTTAGCGTGAGAACCTGTTGGAAACGTTTTAAAATGTGAAAATATAGATTTTTCCCACAAAGACAGATGTGCTTCTGCGGCGGAAAAAAACGGCAGGTTCCGAATTATATATTTAAAAGGAGATAATTCTTATGCGAAGCAGCGGTATTCTGATGCATATCACCAGCCTCCCCGGCCCTTATGGCGTTGGTACCATGGGCAAGCAAGCCTTCGCTTTCGTTGATTTCCTGAAGGAGGCAGGCCAGTCCATGTGGCAGATCCTGCCCCTGACTCCCACCGGCTACGGTGACTCTCCCTACCAGTCCTGCTCCTCCTTTGCCGGCAACCACTACCTGATCGATCTGGAAGCACTGATCGAAGCAGGTCTGCTGCGCAAGGAAGAGGTGGAGCCCATCGACTGGTGCTGGTCCGAGACCAAGGCAGACTTCGGCCGGCTGTACAACAACCGCCTGAAGGTCCTGCGTATTGCCTACTCCCGTTTCCAGGGCGGCAACGATTTTGAGCTGTTCCTGGAGGACAACGAGTCCTGGCTGCCCGACTTCGCCATGTTCATGGCTCTGAAGGCCAAGAACTACGGCGCTCCCTGGTACAGCTGGGAGCCCGGCGTGAAGATGCGCTATCCCGAGGCCATGGAAGCCATGAGAAATGAGCTGGCCGACGAGATCCGCTTCTACAGCTTTGTTCAGTATCTGTTCGCTACCCAGTGGATCGCCCTGCGTGCCTATGCCAATAAAAACGGCATCAAGATCATCGGTGACGTTCCCATCTATGTTCCCCTGGATTCCGTGGAGGTATGGTCCAACCCCGAGATGTTCCAGCTGGATGAGACCCTGACTCCCAAGGTCATCGCCGGCTGCCCCCCCGATGCCTTCTCTGCCGATGGTCAGCTGTGGGGCAACCCCATTTACGACTGGGAGAAGATGAAGGGAGACGGCTACAAGTGGTGGCTGAACCGCCTGGCTGCCGCCGGCGAGTGGTACGATATCGTCCGTATGGACCATTTCCGTGGCCTGGAGGCCTACTGGTCCGTGCCCTACGGCGCTTCCACCGCCAAGGCGGGTAAGTGGAACAAGGGTCCCGATATGTCCTTCATCGAGGCTGTGAAGAATGGCCTGCCCCAGCTGGAGATGATCGCTGAGGACCTGGGCTTCCTGACCCAGGAGGTTCTGGACCTGCGGGATAATTCCGGCTTCCCCGGCATGAAGGTTCTGGAGTTCGCCTTCGATTCCCGGGAGCCCTCTGAATACCTGCCCCATACTTACACCCGCAATTCCGTGGTCTACACCGGCACCCATGACAACATGACCATGCGGCAGTGGTTTGAGACCGCTCCCGCCGAAGCCAAGTCTTATGCCGTGGAGTACATGGGCCTGACCGAGGCTGAGGGCCTGGTCCTGGGCACCATCCGTACCGCCATGTCTTCCGTGTCCGATATGTGTATTATTCAGCTGCCCGACTGGCTGGACCTGGGCGCCTTTGCCCGGATGAACTTCCCCGGCACCCTGTCCGACGCCAACTGGACCTGGAGAGCCGAGAAGAATGCCATCAACAAGGAACTGGCCGAGAAGATCTATCATATGACCAAGCTCTACGGCCGCCTGGTTGAAGAAAAATAAGAACAGCGGAATCCCCCCGCTTTAAGAATGGAGAATTTAAGAAATGAATTATGATTGCATGAGCATTGTCAAGTGGACGGAAGCGCAGCTGAAGTACACCTATGACGTCAGCCTGAAGGACGCCACCCCCCAGGAGCTTCACATGGCTCTGGGCAATGCTGTCATGATGGCCATCGCCGACAACTGGAGTGCATCCAAGAAGGCCCGCAGCCATGAGAGAAAGGCTTACTATATCTCTGCTGAGTATCTGATTGGCCGTCTGGTCTACTCCAATATGTTCAACCTGGGCATCCTGGAGGAGATGAAGGCCCTGTTCGCCGAGCGCGGCGTGGACCTGGCCATCCTGGAGGATATCGAGGACGACGCACTGGGCAACGGCGGTCTGGGCCGTCTGGCTGCCTGCTTCCTGGACTCCGCCGCCTCCTGCGACCTGCCCCTGAGCGGCTACGGCCTGCGCTACAAGTTCGGCCTGTTCAAGCAGAGCTTTGACAAGGACGGCAACCAGGTGGAATCCATCGATGACTGGACCAAGTTCGGCGATCCCTGGTCCTTCCGCCGGGATAAGCACACCGTGAAGGTGTCCTTCCCCGAGCACACTGTGCTGGCTGTTCCCTATGACGTTCCCGTCATCGGCTACGGCACCAACAATGTGGGCACCCTGCGCCTGTGGCAGTGTGAGGCAGAGGAAGAGCTGAACTTCAAGGATTTCAACAACCAGGATTACCAGAAGGCTCTGAATCCCAAGAATATGGCCGAGGACATCACCCGCGTGCTGTATCCCCACGACTCCACCTGGGACGGCAAGCGCCTGCGCCTGAAGCAGCAGTATGTTCTGTCCTCCGCTTCCCTGCAGGACATGATCCGCACCTACAAGCAGGCTTACGGCAATGATTTTGCCCGCTTTGGCGAGCGCTATGCCGTGCAGCTGAACGATACCCACCCCGCCATGTCCATCCCCGAGCTGATCCGTCTGCTGATGCTCGAGGGCATGAGCTTTGACGAGGCCTTCAAGGTGGCCCAGAAGACCTTCTCCTACACCAACCACACCGTTCTGGGTGAG
>JAZQHH010000197.1:0-4342 GCA_045540495.1 Faecousia sp. | reverse complement strand
TCTTCCTAAGACCGCTTGGCCTCCGACTTATCCAGAAGGACCCGTTGTAAACGGTCCTGCCAAAAACCCGCAAACCCTTGTCCCCCGGCCCTTTCAGCGGGGTCGGGCGGGCAAATTTTTTCCAATCTTTTTTCGCGAAATAGTTGACGAACGTTGGATTTGTGGTACACTAAAAAATGGAGTTCGAGGTGGTTTTTTCCATGGGCACCGTAGTAACCGTGACCTCCGGCAAGGGCGGAACGGGCAAAACATCCATGACCGCCGCCATCGCCACCGCCCTGGCCCAGGAGGGTTGCCGGGTGCTGTGCGTGGATTGTGACGTGGGGTTGCGAAATCTGGACATCCCTCTGGGCCTGTCCGATGAATCCTGCCTGTCCTTCCTGGATATCTGCCAGGGGGGCTACCGCCTGGGTTCCCTGAACCCCCACCCCCTGTACCCCAGCCTCTACTTCCTCACCGCTCCGGTGAACCACTGCGCCGAGGATATCGATGCCGATGCCTTCGGAGAAATGGTCCTTTCCGCCCGGCGGGAGTTTGATTACGTTTTTCTGGATGCCCCTGCCGGGGTGGACGCCGGTTTCCGGCTGGCCGCCTCCAAGGCTGACCGCATCCTGCTTGTGACCCATTCCGACCCCGGGGCCGTCCGGGACGCCGGTCGGGCCGGGCAGGTGCTGGAGCTCATGGGCAAGACCAATATCCGGCTGATCGTCAACCGGGTCATCCCCCGGCTGGTGTCCCATATGGATTTGACCATTGACGATGTGATGGACGAAGCGGGCCTGCCCCTCATCGGCATCGTCCCCGAGGACCCGGATGTGACCCTGGCCGCCGCCTTCGGCAAGCCTCTGCTGGAGCATACCCGCCGCGGTGCCGCCGCAGCCGCCCGCCGCATCGCCAAGCGCATCCAGGGTATGCCGGTTAAGATTGAGCTGTAATCCCCCACAGGAAATACCTTCGTATTTATTCTCCAAAGGAGTGGTCGATATGAACATCGCGTTTCTGGCTCACGACAAGAAAAAAGAGCTGATGGTACAGTTCTGCACCGCCTACAAGAGCGTCCTTATCAAGCACGACCTCTACGCCACCGCCACCACCGGCCGCCTCATTGCGGACAATACCGGTCTGCCCATTACATTGCTCCTTTCCCATAAGCAGGGCGGCCACCAGCAGATCAACGCCCGGATCGCATACAACGAAATCGACCTGGTGCTGCTGTTCACCGACCCCAACACCACCGACAACTACGACGACAGCCAGATGGTCGAGACCATCCGCCACTGCGATAAGCACAATGTGCCCATCGCCACCAACCTGGCATCCGCTGAAATGCTCATCATGGGCCTCCAGCGGGGCGACCTGGACTGGAGAGAAATGCTGCGCAGCAAACCCAAATACTAAGTTACGAGATATGAGATACGAGATACGAGATATTTTGGCTATATCTCGTATCTCATATCTCGTATCTCATATCTTTTTGAAAGGATTACATCAAAATGGAAATCATTCGCCCCCGGACCCTGTCCGGCTTTATGGAGCTGCTGCCCGGCAAGCAGATCCAGTTTGAACGCATGGCGGAAATCCTCCGCAAGACCTACGCCTCCTACGGCTTCGCCCCCCTGGATACCCCCATCATCGAGGATGCCCAGATATTGCTTGCCAAGGGCGGCGGCGAGACCGAAAAGCAGATCTACCGCTTCCAGAAGGGCGACAGCGATCTGGCCCTCCGGTTCGATCTGACGGTGCCCCTGGCCAAATATGTGGCCCTCCACGCCAATGAGCTGGCCTTCCCCTTCCGCCGGTTCCAGATCAGCAAGGTCTATCGCGGCGAGCGGGCCCAGCGGGGCCGGTTCCGGGAATTTTACCAGGCCGACATCGACATCATCGGCGACGGCAAGCTGGATATCCTCAACGAGGCAGAGATTCCCGCCATTATTTACAAGGTTTTCACCGGTTTTGGCCTGAAAAAGTTCCAGATTCGGGTGAATAACCGGAAAATCCTCAACGGCTTCTACGCCATGAACGGCCTCAGCGAAAAGTCCGGCGACATCATGCGGACCGTGGACAAGCTGGATAAAATCGGCGCTGAAAAGGTCCGCGTCATCCTGATGGAGGACTGCGGTCTCACCGGCGACCAGGCCGACGAGATTCTGAAATTCATCGCCATCCGGGGCACCAACGCCCAGGTGCTGGCGGCCCTGGAGGGCTATGCCGGCCGGAACAAAATGTTTGATCTGGGTCTGTCTGAATTGAAGGCTGTTGCCCTGAATCTGGCGGCTTTCGGCGTGCCGGAGGCCAATTTCGCCGTGGACCTGACCATCGCCCGGGGCCTGGACTACTACACCGGCACCGTTTACGAAACCACGCTGCTGGACCATCCGGAGATCGGCTCCGTCTGCTCCGGCGGCCGCTACGACGATCTGGCGGGCTACTACACCGAGCGGAAGCTCCCCGGCGTGGGCATTTCCATCGGCCTGACCCGGCTGTTCTACGTGCTGGACGAGCAGAAGCTCCTGAATGACGCCCTGCCCACCGCCCCTGCCGATGCCCTGGTGCTGCCCATGGGCGGCGAGCCCGGCCCCGCCATCGCCCTGGCGGAGAGCCTGCGCTGCGCCGGCCTGCGGGTGATGCTCTACGGCGAGCAGAAGAAATTCAAGCAGAAAATGGCCTACGCCGACAAGCTGGGCGTTCCCTTCGCGGTGCTGCTGGGTGAGGATGAAATCGCCGCGGGCAAATGCTCCGTGAAAAATATGCGCACCGGCGAGCAGATCACCGTCACCCCCGCCGAAGCCGCCGCCCACATCCAAAACGCCCTGGCCGCCAACAACGGCCCGGTGATTTTGGAGAAGTGATATTCATTATGATTGTTTAGAATGGGAAGCACCCCTTGCCCCCCTCATTTATGAGGGGGGTGGCCGAGCGCAGCGAAGGTCGGGGGGAGTATACCGCAAGAAAAAATCTTTCGTAGGGGCCGATGCCCACATCGGCCCTTTTCCCCATCGGTTATCCCACAGGGCCGATGCCCCCATCGGCCCCTACGTAAATCAATGAATCATATTCCCGAAGAGGTGTCCTATGGAACAAAAATTTATTGCCGCATGGCTGGCCAATCGGGAGAAGGCCGAACGAATCGGCGTTCGGATGCGGCCTGTGGCCCCGGAAGAGGCAATGAAAACCGCAAAACGGTGGCTCTGCGGCCATCGGGAAAGTGACGGCTTCGGCATCCTGGCGGACAAGCACCACCTGGAGCTGAGCCTGGAGGCCCTGGTGGTGGACAAGCGCTTCACCGCCCTCTTCACCGACGAGGAATGCAACACCGCCCTGACCCGTCTGCTGAACGGGGGCTACTTCTTCTAAAAAAATCCGACCGGCACACAAATGCCGGTCGTTTTTTGCTGCTTTGGCGGTAGTGATGATTTACGCGCACCCCTTGCCCCCCTCGTTTACGAGGGGGGTGGCCGAGCGAAGCGAAGGTCGGGGTGAGTATACCGCAAGAAAAAATCTTTCGTAGGGGATACCTATTCATTCTTCACTTGACACAGACTCCCCCCGCCCCTTCGGGGCACCCCCCTCATAAATGAGGGGGGCGAGGGGTAGTGCCTTCAATACCGCAAATACCTTCTCAATTTCTCCTCCGCCCGGCGTAACGTCCGGCTGACGGTGCTTTTGTTTACCCCCCGGTCTGCGGCGATTTCCGGGATGGTCTGCTCCTGGAAGTAGTAGGCAAGCAGGGTTTCCTTTTGCAGCGGCGTCAGCTCCTCCTCGATCACCCGCTGGACCCGCTGAAGCTGCACCTGCTTCGGCAGGCGGATGCCCTTGTAGCCCTCATAGGGTGTATTTTTCACTGCGCCAGTACCCCCTGTCGTAGTAATGCTCCGTCAGGTCAGCCAGCTCGTTCATCTGGGTCAGCAGGGGCGTCAGCTCCGCGATCCGGCGCTTGATGTGCCAGATCTCCTCCGGGTCCTGGGCCTGGGCCAGCAGATACCGCAGCTCCCGGAGCCGGGCCCGGAGGGGCTCCGCCGCCGCCCGGTAGCCCTGGCTCAACTGGCCCAGAGGGGCGAAGGGCCTGCGCTGACACCGGATGCACACCCGACTGGGGTTGTACACCTCGCCGCCGCAGTCCGGGCAGAGGCCGGCGGGGGTCTGGGCTTGGGGGTCTGTGTAAAGCTCCTGTTCAATTGTCATGGTTTTTCCCTCCTCGGTAGTGATATGATCCCCCTAAAGTAGACCATGGAAATATCCAAAGTCTACCTTAGGGGGTATTTCTATGGCTAAATCAAAACACACGATAGAGGGGAAGATAAGCATCGCTACAAGTTATCTATCAGGAGAGGGATCGTATCGA
>JAZQHH010000196.1:0-5199 GCA_045540495.1 Faecousia sp. | reverse complement strand
GGTGGCGATCTGGCCGTTTGCCGCCAGCTGGCGGATCAGCTCCTCGCTGGCCAGGAATTTGCCCTCGCCGTGGGAGATGGGCACATTGTACACGTCGCCCACGTTGGTCAGGGCCAGCCAGGGGCTCTTGTTGGAGGCCACCCGGGTCCGGACGATCCGGCTCTGGTGCCGGGAAATGTTGTTGAAGGTCAGGGTGGGGCAGTTCTCATCGGTGTCGATGATCTTGCCGTAGGGCACCAGACCCAGCTTGATCAACGCCTGGAAGCCGTTGCAGATGCCCAGCATCAGGCCGTCCCGGTTCTCCAGCAGGTCGGTGACGCCCTCCTTCACCGCGGCGTTGCGGAAGAAGGCGGTGATGAACTTGCCGGAGCCGTCGGGCTCGTCGCCGCCGGAGAAGCCGCCGGGGATGAACACGCACTGGGCGCTCTTCAGCTCCTGGGCGAAATGTTCAACGCTCCGGGCGATGCCGTCAGCACTGAGGTTGTTGATGACGATGATCTCCGGCTCAGCGCCTGCGTCCCGGACGGCCTTGGCGGAATCGTACTCGCAGTTGGTGCCGGGGAAGGCGGGGATCAGCACCTTGGGCTTGGCCACCTTGATGGCGGGGGCCACCCGGGTGCCGGCCTCGAAGGAGAAGGTCTCCATCTTGCCCGCGGGGGCGGGGATGTTGCAGGAGTAGACGGACTCCAGCTTGTCCTCGTAGGCCTTCAGGATGCCGCCCTGGTCCAGGGTTTCGCCCCGGTAGGAGAAGTCGCCGGCGGTGGTGGTGCCCAGGACCTGGCCCACAGTCCCTTCGGCCATTTCCAGCACGAAGGCGCCGTAGTTGTAGCCGAAGAGCTCCTCCATGGTCACGTTTTCGTCGATGGCGATGCCGAAGCCGTTGCCGAAGCCCATCTTCATCAGGGCCTCCGCCACGCCGCCCATGCCGGGGGTGTAGGCGGCCACGGCCTTGCCGCTGCGCAGCAGCTCGGTGACGGTGTTGAAATTCTTCAGCAGGGATTCGGTGACGGGCAGACCGTTTTCATCCAGCTGGGGCTTCAGCAGGCACACGGTGTGGCCGGCGGCCTTAAATTCGGGGCTGATTACATCACTGGTCTTGCCGGTGGTGACGGCGAAGGAAACCAGGGTGGGGGGCACATCCAGATTCTCGAAGGAGCCGGACATGGAGTCCTTGCCGCCGATGGAGCCGATGCCCAGGTTCATCTGGGCCTTGAAGGCGCCCAGCAGTGCCGCCAGGGGCTTGCCCCAGCGCTTGGGGTCCTTGTTCAGCCGCTCGAAATACTCCTGGAAGGTCAGATAAACGTCCTTAAAGTCGGCACCGGTGGCGATGAGCTTGGAAACGGACTCGATAACCGCCAGGTAAGCGCCGTGGTAGGGGGAAGCGGAGGTGATGAAGGGGTTGTAGCCGAAGGCCATGAAGGAGCAGTCGTCGGTGTGCTTCTTTTCGACGCTGATCTTCTGGACCATGGCCTGGATGGGGGTCAGCTGGTTCTTGCCGCCGAAGGGCATCAGCACGGTGCCGGCGCCGATGGTGGAGTCAAACCGCTCGCTCAGGCCCCGCTTGGAGCAGGTGTTCAGGTCGGTGGCCACGGCCTTGAAATTCTCGGCGAAGGTGCCGGAAATGGTCTTCTGATAGCCGGTGGGGGCGGCGGGAGCGCAGGTGATGTGCTTGTCCGCGCCGTTGGAGTTCAGGAAGTCCCGGCTGATGTCGCAGATTTTCTTGCCGTTCCAGTGCATGACCAGCCGGGCCTCTTCGGTGACGGTGGCCACGGGGACGGCGTTCAGGTTTTCGGTCAGGGCCAGCTCCAGGAAGCGCTTGACGTCCTTGGCCTCCACCACCACGGCCATCCGCTCCTGGGATTCGGAAATGGCGATTTCGGTGCCGTCCAGACCCTCGTACTTCTTGGGCACGGCGTTCAGGTCGATGGTCAGGCCGTCGGCCAGCTCGCCGATGGCAACGGATACGCCGCCGGCGCCGAAGTCATTGCACCGCTTGATGAGCCGGGAGGCTTCGGCGTTCCGGAACAGCCGCTGCAATTTCCGCTCCTCGGGGGCGTTGCCCTTCTGGACCTCGGAGCCGCAGGTTTCCACGGACTGGGTATTGTGGGCCTTGGAGGAGCCGGTGGCGCCGCCGATGCCGTCACGGCCGGTGTTGCCGCCCAGCAGAATCACGATGTCGCCGGCCTCGGGCCGCTCCCGGCGGACATTTTCGGCGGGCGCCGCGGCGATGACCGCGCCGATCTCCATCCGCTTGGCGGCGTAGCCCGGGTGGTAGATTTCGTCCACGATGCCGGTGGCCAGACCGATCTGGTTGCCGTAGCTGGAGTAGCCTGCGGCGGCGGTGGTGACGGTCTTCCGCTGGGGCAGCTTGCCGGGGATGGTTTCGGAAACGCTCTTCAGGGGGTCTGCGGCACCGGTGACACGCATGGCGCCGTAAACGTAAGAACGGCCGGACAGGGGGTCACGGATGGCACCGCCGATGCAGGTGGCCGCGCCGCCGAAGGGCTCGATTTCGGTGGGATGGTTGTGGGTTTCGTTCTTGAACAGCAGCAGCCAGGGCTCGGTGACGCCATCCACGGTCACATCGATCTTGACAGTGCAGGCGTTGATCTCTTCGGATTCGTCCAGTTTCGGCAGTTGACCGTTGGCCTTCAGGTGCCGCACGGCGATGGTGGCCAGGTCCATCAGGCAGATGGGCTTGTTCTCCCGGCCCAGAGCGTTCCGGGTGGCGATGTACTCATTATAAGTAGATTGCAGCAGCGCATCCTCGAATTTCACATCGTCGATGATGGTGCCGAAGGTGGTGTGGCGGCAGTGGTCGGACCAGTAGGTGTCGATCATCCGGATTTCGGTGATGGTGGGGTCCCGGTCCTCGGAAACGAAGTAGCTCTGGCAGAAGGTGATGTCGTCCAGATCCATGGCCAGGCCGTACTGCTTGATAAAGTCGGCCAGGCCCTTCTGATCCAGCTTGGTAAAGCCGTCGAGGGTGGCAACCTCGGTGGGGATGTCGTACTGGATGGCCAGGGTTTCGGGCAGCTCCAGGGCGGCCTCCCGGCATTCCACGGGGTTGATGACGTACTTCTTGAAATCGGCGATGTCCTTTTCGGTGAGCTGGCCGTAGAGGGCGTAGACCTTGGCGGTGCGGATCAGGGGCCGGTCGCCCTGGGAGATGATCTGGATGCACTGGGCGGCGGAATCGGCCCGCTGGTCAAACTGACCGGGCAGGGCCTCCACGGCAAAGACATAGGCGCCGGGCAGATCCACTTCGGCTGCGGCGTAGTCCAGCTGGGGCTCGGAGAAAACGGTCTTGACGGCGTAGTCGAAGAGCTCCTCGGAGATATTCTCCGCGTCATAGCGGTTGAACAGCCGCAGGCCTTCCAGATTGGTGATGCCCAGCAGGTTTTTGGCCTCGCTGAGCAGGCCTCTGGCCTCATTCTCCAGGCCCTCTTTTTTCTCAACATAAATGCGATAAACCATGGGGGGTTCCTCCAGTTTATTTTTAGATATGAGATATGAGATACGAGATACGAGATACGAGATAGAAGGGATCCCCTTCGGGGATGATATAAAATACGCATTATCTCGTATCTCATATCCCGTATCTCGTATCTTCCACTCCATATCTGCGTTATTACTTACTTTCTTTCAGCGCTCTCTGGCCGATGTCGCTTCTGCAGTAGGCATTGGCGAATTTGACGCCGGCGGAGAGGCGGTAGGCGGCGGCGATGGCCTCCTCCAGGGTGGAGCGGACGGCGGTGGTGCCGGTGACACGGCCGCCGGAAGTGACCAGCTTCCCGTCCTCCAGCTTGGCACCGGCCACGAAGGTGGCCTTGGCGGCCCGGTCGGACATGGTCAGCTTATAGCCCTTCTTGTAGTTTTCGGGGTAGCCCTTGGAGGCCTTGACCACGCAGCAGGCGTGCTTCCGGGAGAATCGGACGGGGGTCTTGGACAGGGTGCCGTTGGTGCAGGCCATCATAATGGTCAGCAGGTCGCTCTTCAGCAGGGGCAGCACCACCTGGGTCTCGGGGTCGCCGAAGCGGCAGTTGTACTCGATCACCTTGGGACCGTCCTTGGTCAGCATGAGACCGAAGTACAGACAGCCCTTGAAGATCCGCTTTTCCTTCTTCATGGCCCGGATGGTGGGCAGGAAGATTTCCTTCATGCACTGCTTGGCGATTTCGTCCGTGTAGCAGGGGTTGGGGGCGATGGTGCCCATGCCGCCGGTGTTCAGGCCGGTGTCGCCATCCCCGGCCCGCTTGTGGTCCATGCTGGACACCATGGGCCGGACAACTTTACCGTCGGTAAAGGCCAGGACGGACACCTCGGGGCCCTCCAGGAACTCCTCGATGACCACGGTGGAGCCGGATTTGCCGAATTTGGCGTTGGCCATCATGTCGGTGACGGCCTCCACGGCCTCCTCCCGGGTGGTGGCGATGATGACGCCCTTGCCCAGAGCCAGGCCGTCGGCCTTGATGACCGTGGGGATGGGGGCGGGTTCCAGATATTTCAGGGCTTCATCCAGCTCCGTGAAAATCTCATAAGCGGCGGTGGGGATGCCGTACTTTTTCATCAGATTCTTGGCGAAGGCCTTGCTGCCTTCGATGATGGCGGCGTTGGCCTTGGGGCCGAAGCAGGGGATGCCGATTTCGTTGAGCCGGTCCACGCAGCCCAGCACCAGGGGGTCGTCCGGGGCCACCACGGCATAGTCGATGGCGTTATTTTTGGCAAATTCCACGATGCCGTCGATATCCGTGGCGGCAATGGGAACGCAGGTGGCATCGGCGGCGATACCGCCATTGCCGGGGAGGGCGAAAATAGTAGAAACGTCAGGGTTCATTTTCAGAGAGCGGATAATGGCGTGTTCACGACCGCCACCGCCCACGACGAGGATGTTCATAGGATATTTCCTTTCCCTTACGGTTTATGTAAGATACGAGATATGAGATACGAGATATGAGATACGAGATACGAGATACGAGATATTCCTAGTCGGTGCAGGTTTTTATGGATGAGGTGAGCATGAGCAGGAGTTCGCGGCAGTCGGTGTGAATAGATTGATAGATATCGTCCGGGATGTAGTCGCAGCTATTTAGCAGGTCGAGCCAGTACAGGGTTTCGGCGGCTTCTTTTCTGGCGATTTGGAGCTTGGCTGTAAAATCCTTGCGGCTGCTGCCGTAGATGGCCTCGGAGATGTTGGCT
>JAZQHH010000195.1:0-3696 GCA_045540495.1 Faecousia sp. | reverse complement strand
AGCTGTCGCCGCCGCAAGGCGGTGACTGATGAGGAATGCGGGCGGAAATGTTCGATTTTATACCATGTTCAGGCCTTTTAGCAGGTAAGATTTCAGCAAGTCTTTACGGATTCAACATCTTAGGTGATCGCCCGCATTCCCCACCCGACCCGGCTTCGCCGGGCCACCTTCCCCCCGGGGGAAGGCATGGGCGCTCCCGCGCCGGTTCGCTAAACAATCATTTACCTTCCCATCAGGAGGGAATCCCATGTCCAACATCATTGCCGCTGTATCCACCGGCAATCAAATCTCTGCCATCGGTATCATCCGCCTGTCCGGCGATGGCTGTGGGGCGGTTGCCGGGAAGGTCTTTACATTATATAATGGTAAACCCCTGTCCGAAGCCCCGGACCGCAAGCTCATGCTGGGGGAACTCCATGACAAGAGCGGCCGGGTCATCGACCAGTGCATGGCGGTCTACTCCCGCGGCCCCCACAGCTACACCGGCGAGGATACGGTGGAATTTCACTGCCACGGCTCCCCCGCCGTCCTGGCGGCAGGCCTGGAGGCCCTGTACCTGGCCGGAGCCCGTCCCGCCCAGCGGGGCGAGTTTACGAAACGGGCCTTCCTCAATGGCCACCTGGACCTGACCCAGGCGGAAGCCGTCATCGACCTGATTGAGGCGGACACCGCCGATGCCGCCGCCAACGCCGCCGGTCAGGTGGGCGGTGTGCTGCAAAGGAAGCTGGCCCCCATTTACGACGATTTAACGAATCTTTGCAGCCATTTTCATGCGGTTTTGGACTATCCCGATGAAGATATCGAAGATTTTGGCTTAGATTCCTATGAATCTGTCCTGAAAGTGGATGCCAAGGCCCTATACAATCTTTCCAAAACCTACGGCCAGGGCCGCATCCTCCGTCACGGCGTGGCTGCCGCCATTGTGGGTCGACCCAACGTGGGTAAATCCAGCCTGCTGAATGCCCTGGCAGGCTTCGAGCGGGTCATCGTCACCGACATCCCCGGCACCACCCGGGATACGGTGGAGGAATCGGTTCTGCTGGGCAGCACCCGCCTCCGGCTCATCGACACCGCCGGTATCCGGGAAACCGCCGACACCGTGGAGGCCCTGGGCGTGGAGCGCTCCCGAAAAGCAGCTGAGGAGGCGGATCTGGTCATTTTCGTCTGCGATGGCTCCCAGCCCCTGAATGAAGAGGACGAAGCCATCATCGACCTGTGCCTGGAGCATGAGAACGCCATCGCCCTCATCAATAAATCAGACCTGGGCCGGTCCGTGGAACCCAGCGACCTGCCCTTCATGGCGGTAATCCCGGTCTGCGTCAAATCCGGCGAGGGGCTGGACCAATTGGCAGACCTGGTGGACACCATGTTCGAAGGTGAAGCCCCCTGCGACGGCTCCATTTTGACCAACACCCGGCAATACGATGCCATCCGCCGGGCCTACGAGGCCATGCTGTCAGCCCTGCAAGGCCTGAAGCTGGGCCAAACCCCGGACGCGGTTCTTCTGGATGTCGAAACCGCTATGGAAGCCATGGGCGAAGTCACCGGCGCAACAGTCCGGGAAGATATCACCGCCAGAATCTTCGAACGATTCTGTGTAGGAAAATAATCGTGTAAATCAGAACTCGAAGGAGATACTCCCCTGAAAACTCCACCACGCAGCTGCGCATTACACATTTTTAGCACCACCCTACAGTCTTGCCATCCTGAGCGAGCGTCAGTGGTCGAAGGATGACAGATCCGTTTCTTCTATTACACTAAACATTCATTTCCAATTCAACGACAAGGAACATCAACAATGATCTATCTTGACAATTCCGCTACCACGAAACCCTGCGAGGAAGCCGTAGTGGCGATGACAACCGCATTGACCGAGGGCTGGGCCAACCCCAGCGCCCTGTACGGCTTCGGCATTGAGGCCGCTCACCGTCTGCGTACCGCCCGAAACCAAGTGGCCGCCGCTCTGGGCGCGGAACACGACCGGGTATTCTTCACCTCCGGCGGCACCGAGGCCGACAACTGGGCCATTTTCGGCACCGCAAAGCGGTTCGGCAAGAAAAACAAGCATATCATTACCACCGCCATCGAGCATCACGCCATCCTCAACTGCATGAAGGAACTGGAAGCTCAGGGCTTCGAGGTCACCTACCTCCAGCCCGACGCGCTGGGCCGCATCTCTCTGGAATCCCTGAAAGCCACTCTGCGGAAGGATACCATCCTGGTTTCCATTATGATGGTCAACAACGAAACCGGCGCGGTCATGCCCATCTCCCAAATGGCGAAGCTGACCCACAAGCTCTGCCCCGATGCCATTTTTCACACCGATGCCGTCCAGGGCTTCCTGAAAATTCCCTTCACAGCAAAAACCCTTGGGGCGGACCTGATTTCCGTTTCCTCTCACAAAGTCCACGGCCCCAAGGGCGCCGGCGCGCTGTACATCAGCCCCCGGCTGCGCTCCTTCCCGCCCCTGCTCTACGGCGGCGGCCAGGAAAGCGGCTACCGCAGCGGCACCGAGGCCACCCCGGCCATTTTCGGCTTCGCCGCCGCCTGCGCTGCCCTGTCTGCCACCTTCAAAAAGGACACCGACCAGGAAAAGCAGATGCTGAAGGATGCCATCGATGCGCTGTCCGACCTGGAAGGTCTGGTCATCAACGGCGCCCACGACGCCCCCCACATCCTGTCCCTATCCATCCCCGGCCTGCCCACCCAAAATACCATTAATATTTTGCAGGACGCCGGAATCTGCGTCAGCGCCGGTTCTGCCTGCGCCAAGGGCCACCGGAGCCATGTGCTGGAGGCCATGAAGGTCGCTCCGGAGATCATCGACGGCTCCTTCCGCATCTCCCTGAGCCGGGATACCACCCCGGAGGAGCTGACCAAGCTGACAGACGTGATCCAGCAAAAAGCGCTTCCCATGGCCCGGTGAAATTTTGCACAAAACCAAGTTTCGTTTTCCCGGTAACAGTCGTTCAAATCGCCATCCTGCCATGATTTTTCTGCAAGTCAGCGAAAAAAAGTTGCAAAAACCTATTGCATTCTTGGATACAAAGTGCTAGAATGTCAATCGTAAATAATTCTTCCAGAGGAGGACATTTGTATATGAGTTATGTAGACGAAACCCTGGCCAGAGTAAAGACTCAGAATCCCGGCCAGCCCGAGTTCCATCAGGCTGTCGAGGAAGTGCTGGAATCCCTGCGTGTCGTCATCGAGCGCAACGAGGAAAGCTACCGCAAAAACGCTCTGATGGAGCGGCTCACCACCCCCGAGCGGGTCATCCTGTTCCGTGTTCCCTGGGTCGATGACAAGGGCCAGGTCCAGGTCAACAATGCCTATCGCGTCCAGTTCAATTCCGCCATCGGCCCCTACAAGGGCGGTATGCGGTTCCATCCCAGTGTCAACCTGTCCATCATGAAGTTCCTGGCCTTCGAGCAGACTTTCAAGAACAGCCTGACCAGCCTGCCCATCGGCGGCGGCAAGGGCGGCTCCGACTTCGACCCCAAGGGCAAGTCCGACCGGGAAATCATGGCTTTCTGCCAGAGCCTGATCACCGAGCTGTATAAGTACATCGGCGCCGATCCCGACGTGCCCGCCGGTGATATCGGCGTGGGTGCCCGTGAAGTTGGCTACATGTACGGCCAGTACAAGCGGATCCGCGGCGTCTACGAGGGCGTGTTCACCGGCAAGGGTCTGAGCTAC
>JAZQHH010000194.1:0-2489 GCA_045540495.1 Faecousia sp. | reverse complement strand
CTCGATAAATCGGAATTTAGCGCATTACATGGATTCGGCCTTGTCCTTCTGCATGCAGCATTTTTTGTACTTTTTGCCGCTGCCGCAGGGGCAGGGATCGTTGGGGCCGGTCTTTTCCTGGGCGCTTTTGCGCACAGGCTGCTTTTTCAGGCTGCCGTCTGCAGTGCCGGTGGCATTGGTCTCCTTTGCCACCTTTTCCCGCTTGACCTCCTGGTTGGTGCGGACCTGCACCAGGAACATCCGGCGGACCGTTTCCTCCCGGATGGTGGTGATCATGGCCTGGAACATCTCGTAGCCTTCTTCTTTATAGGCGATGACGGGGTCATGCTGACCGTAGGCCCGCAGACCGATGCCCTGCTTCAGATCGTCCATGGCATCGATGTTGTCCATCCAGTATTCGTCTACCACCCGGAGCATGACCACACGCTCCAGCTCCCGCATCATATCGGGGGTGTAAGCGGCTTCCTTGGCCTCGTAGGTCTGCTTTGCCAGGTCATAGACCTTGTCCGCCAGCTCCTGGGTGGAGTCGCCTACGCAGTCGGCAAGCTCGCCCCGGGGGAAGTAGATGCCCTGGAACTTGGCAAGAACCTCCCGGAAGCTGTCAGCGTCGGCAATGCCGCCGGTGACGCTCAGGGCATCGGCAACGGTGCTGTCCACCACTTCCCGGAGCATGGAGAGCATATTCTCCCGCAGATCCTCGCCGTCGAGAACCTTTTGCCGCTGGGCATAGATCACCTCACGCTGGGTGTTCATAACGTTATCGTATTCCAGCACATTCTTTCTGGCGCGGAAATTGCGGCTTTCCACAGTTTTTTGGGCATTTTCCACGGCACCGGACAGGAGCTTGGCATCGATGGGGGTGTCCTCATCCAGACCCAGAGTGTCCATCATGCCCATGATCCGATCGGAGGAGAACAGACGCATCAGGTCATCCTCCAGGCTCAGGTAGAACCGGCTTTCACCGGGGTCGCCCTGACGGCCGGAACGGCCACGGAGCTGATTGTCGATACGGCGGGATTCGTGGCGCTCGGTGCCGATGATGAACAGACCGCCGGCTTCCCGGACTGCCTTGGCTTCGTCGGCAATTTCGGCCTTGTAGCCGGTGTACAGCTCCTCGTACTGCTTGCGCAGCTGGAGGATCTGGGGATCGTCGGTTTCGGAGTAGGCATTGGCCTCTGCCAGCAGCTCCTCGGGCAGCTCCTGCTTGCGCAGCTCACTCATGGCCATAAATTCCGCGTTGCCGCCCAGCACAATATCGGTACCACGGCCTGCCATGTTAGTGGCAATGGTCACGGCACCGGGCTTACCGGCCTGGGCAACGATGAGGGCTTCCTGCTCGTGGAATTTGGCATTGAGCACATTGTGGGGGATCTTTTCCTTTTTCAGGAATTTGCTCAGCACTTCGCTCTTTTCAATGGAGACGGTGCCCACCAGCACAGGCTGACCCTTTTCATAGCACTTGCGCACCTGCTCCACGATGGCGCGGAACTTGCCCGCCTCGGTTTTGTACACCACATCGGTGTGATCCTGCCGGGCAACGGGACGGTTGGTGGGGATCTCCACCACGTCCAGCATGTAAATGGTGGCAAATTCGTCTTCTTCGGTCATGGCGGTACCGGTCATGCCGGAGAGTTTGCGGTACAGGCGGAAGAAATTCTGGAAGGTGATGGTGGCAAGGGTCTTGCTCTCGCTGGCAACGGTGACACGCTCCTTGGCCTCGATGGCTTGGTGCAGACCCTCGTTGTAGCGGCGGCCGTACATCAGACGGCCGGTGAACTCGTCGACGATGATGATCTGACCGTCTTTGACCACATAATCGGTATCCCGCTTCATCAGGCCCCGGGCCTTCATGGCCTGGTTGATGTGGTGGGAGATGGTGGTGTTTTCCGCGTCGGCCAGGTTTTCGATGCCGAAATAGCGCTCGGCCTTTTCGATGCCCCGGGCGGTCAGAGATACGGTACGGCTCTTCTCGTCCACGAAGTAGTCGCAGTCGTAGTTGTCCTGGACTTCCTTCTCGTCGGTCTTGGCAAAGACGATCCGCTTCAGACCGGACACGAACATATCGGCCATTTCATAGAGCTTGGAGGAATCCTCGCCCTTGCCGGAGATGATCAGAGGGGTCCGGGCTTCGTCGATGATGATGACCTGACCGTTTTCGATCATGTAGTCCGTGTCCCGCTTCATCAGGCCCCGGGCCTTCATGGCCTGGTTCAGATGGTGGGAGAGGGTGGAATTTTCCGCATCTGCCAGGTTTTCCACGCCGAAATACTGCTCCGCCTTGGCAATGCCCCGGGCGGTCAGGGAAACGGTGCGGCTCTTTTCGTCCACGAAATAGTCGCAGTCGTAATCATCGTGCAGCTCCTTGTCTTCGGTTTTGGCAAAGACCTGGCGGCGCAGGGTGGAAACGAAATAGTCCGCCATCTCATAGAGCTTAGAAGATTCTTCGCCCTTGCCGGAAATGATCAGGGGGGTACGGGCTTCGTCGATGA
>JAZQHH010000193.1:0-3719 GCA_045540495.1 Faecousia sp. | reverse complement strand
CCTGAACATCGGCATCCACCGGGGAGACCGTTGGGAAAATGTGCTGAAAAACTATGAAATATTGGGAGAAGCCCTGGATTTTGATGTAAAAAACCTGGTGCTCTCCCATCAGACCCACACGGATACGGTGCTGCGAGTCGGCAAAGCCCAGGCTGGGGCAGGACTTTTTGCCCCGGAGCTGCCGGAGTGCGACGGCCTGATCACCAATGAGCCGGGGGTGGCACTGGCCATCTTCACCGCCGACTGCACCCCCATCCTGCTCCATGACCCGGTGACCGGGGCCGTGGGCGCGGCTCACGCCGGATGGCGGGGCACAGCCTCCGCCATCGCCGGGAAAACCGTGGCCGCCATGGCGGATGCCTTCGGCACGAAGCCGGAGGATATCCGTGCCGCCATCGGCCCCAACATCGGCCCCTGCTGTTTCCAGACCGATGCCGATGTGCCGGATGCGATGCTGGATGCCTTCGGTCTGGAGGCTGCCCCCTTCATCCGCCGGGATGGAGAAAAGTTTTATGTAAACCTAAAAGAAATCAACGCCCTGGTGCTCCGCCGCGCTGGCGTCCGCCATGTGGAGATTTCCGGCGACTGCACCGCCTGCCAGCCCCACCGCTTCTGGTCCCACCGGGTCACGAAGGGAGAGCGGGGCTCCCAGGGGGCCATCATTGTGTGTCAGGAGGGCTGCGAATGAAAAGAATTTTGGGGATTTTTCTGTGCTTTTGCCTGCTTTTGGCGGGCTGCAGCACACAAAAGGACCCCTATGTGGCCACCGGTGACGGCCTGACCCTGGATGAGATCACCACCCCAACCGGCTCCGCCATCACCGAGCAGACCATGAGCCTGGCCTACTACCCGGGCCGCTCCCTGAACCCTTACAGCTGCACCGACCTGACCAACCGGGTCCTCTTCGGCCTGCTGTACCAGGGGCTGTTCACGGTGGATTCGGAATATCGGCCCAAGCCCATTTTGTGCAGCGGCTACCAGGTCTCCCGGGATATGAAAACCTATACCTTTCAGATCGCCGCCGCCAGCTTTTCCGACGGGGCGGCCCTGACCCCCGGCGATGTGGCGGCCAGCCTGATGGCGGCGAAGGAGAGCCCCTACTACAGCGGCCGCTTCGGCTATATGGAATCCGCCGTGGCGGAGGGGGAAAATGTGGTGGTCACCCTGACCACTCCTTACGAAAATTTCCTGCTGCTGCTGGATGTGCCCATTGTGAAAGCCAGCCAGGTGGCAGATCATCAG
This sequence comes from Faecousia sp., assembly GCA_045540495.1. GTDB lineage: Bacteria > Bacillota > Clostridia > Oscillospirales > Oscillospiraceae > Faecousia. Next base: position 2,477 of record JAZQHH010000193.1, on the reverse strand, counting down.
CCCCTGGGAACCGGTCCCTATTTCTACGAGACGATTGCCAGCCAGCTGCGTCTGCGCCGCCGGACGGACTGGTGGTGCGTGGCCAATCTGCCGGTGACGGCCCAGAAAATTTCTCTGGTGGAGGGCCAAAACACAGCCCAACTTCGGGACCAGTTCGAATTTTCCAATCTGGGCCTGGTCTGCACCGACCCGGGCAGCGAAAGCTACGTGGATTTCCACAGCGACTATGAGCTGTGGGATAGCGAAAATGGCATTTTCCTGTACCTGGCCTGCAATTCCCGCAGCCCGGTGCTGAGCCACGACGGCATCCGTGCCGCCTTGACCAATGCCATCGACCGTTCGTCACTGGTGGACAGCTACTACCGTGGCTTCGCCTATGCCGCGGTGCTGCCCGCCTCCCCCCAGTCCCCCTTCTACAGCCAGGTTCTGGCGGGCCAGTACCGCTATGATCCGGATATCCTCACCGATGCGGTGGCCGCCGCCGGGATCGATGGCACCCCCCTGGTGTTCCTGGTGAATACCGATGATGGCCTCCGCCTCCGGGCGGCCCGCGCCATTGCGGAGCGCTTCCGCTCCTGCGGCCTGAAGATCACCATGTCGGAGCTGGACGGCGAAAAATACCGCGCAGCCCTGGCTGCGGGGGAATTTGACCTGTATTTGGGCCAAACCAAGCTGTCAGCCAACATGGATCTGTCCGCATTTTTCGCCCCGGAGGGCACTTTGAGCTTCGGCGGCATGAACGATCCTGCCCTCTATGCCCTGTGCCAGGAGGCCCTGGCCAACAACGGCAACTATTACACCCTCCACAAAATGATCTTCGAGGATGGGCTGCTGTGCCCGATCCTGTTCCGCAGCAATGCGATTTTCGTCCAGCGGGGCACCTTCGAAGACCTGTTCCCCACCCGGGACAATGTTTTTTACTATGACCTCGGCAAGGCCGCGGAGGACATCCGCTCCGAGGAAGAAAGAGAGGACACATTATGAAAAAAATCATCCCCCTTCTGCTGATGCTGGTGCTGCTGTTGTGCGCCTGTGGCGGACAGGAACCTGCTCCCACCACCGCCACGGTACCCTCCACCCAGGCCACGGAACCCACCACGGTGACCACCGGCACCGAGCCGGAGACCACTCCCTCCGAAACCACAGAAGCCACCGAACCCTCCGAGGTGACGGAACCTTCTGAAGTGACGGAGCCCTCTGAATCTTCGGAGCCCTCCGAGACCACCCTGCCTCAGCACACCATGCCCGATATCTACGAGCCCGAGACCACCGAGGCCACCGAGCCCGAACCTACCGAACCCGCTCCCACCGAGCCCACCTATTCCGAATACATCAACCCTCTCACCGGCGAATATGTGTCCGCACCCTACAAAAACCGGCCCTACATGGTGGTCATCGACAACGACAACCAGCAGGCGCAGCCCCATTGGGGCGTGGGCGATGCGGATATCCTCTGGGAACTGCCCCACGAGTTTAACACCAGCCGGATGCTGGCCATGTACATGAACATCGACGGCATCGACCGCTTTGGCCCCACCCGGTCCGCCCGGCCCTACCAGCTGAACCTGACCATGGGCTACGACGGCATTTACATCCACGCCGGTCACAGCCCCCAGGCCCGGGAACTGCTGGCCAGCACCGGCTGGGATCACCTGGACGGCGTGCTGTCGGAGTATTCCTACTACTACCGGGATAAGACCCGGCTGGAAAGCGGCATCGACAGCTGGCACACCATGTTCACCACCTCCGAAAATGTGAAAAAAGCTATCAAAAATAAGGGCATCACCACCAGCCGTGGCGAGGTTGTGGACTATGGCATGACGTTCGCTCAGGATGGCACCCCCGACGGCAAGGCTGCGGATTATATCGACATTCGCTTCACCAAGGGCGGCCGCCGCAGCGAGCTGTGGTACGATGCCGACCTGGGCAAGTACATGAAGCAGCAGTTCGGCCAGGTCTACACCGATGCCAACAACGGCAAGGCAGTGACCTTTGAAAATGTGCTGATCCTGGAGGCGGATGTCAGCGTCCTGCCGGGCTATGGCTATCTGGCCGTGGAGCTGGAGGGCAGCGGCGAGGGCTATTTTGCCTGCGGCGGCGAGTATGTGGCCATCCGCTGGAGCCGCAGCGATACCAATTCTCCCTTCACCTTCACCCTGACCGATGGCAGCCCCCTGACCTTCGGCGTCGGCAACACCTATGCCGCCGTGGTCAAGACCGATGCCCCCGTCAGCTTCGCCTGATCTTTCAACAAAAGCCACCGCCTTGGCGGTGGCTTTTTGACTATCGAAAGAGTTTTAATGTGTGTAAATGATTGTTTAGCGAACTAAGATCAAGCTGTCATTGCGAGGAGCGAAGCGACGTGGCAATCTCCCGGTATCATCTACGATAAGGAAAAAGTTCGATGAACGTACAATGTAGAATGGGATTATCCATAGATTTTGGTGCGAATTAGGACCAAAGTTGTACCAGGAGAT
>JAZQHH010000192.1:0-4765 GCA_045540495.1 Faecousia sp. | reverse complement strand
GCCCCGGGGCCGGGTTGCTGGCCCGCCTGGCGCAGGGCCCTGGCCTCCTGGGCGGTGATGAGCCGCCGCCGTCCGCCGTCGGTGAACAGTACCCCCCAATTCTTCAGCTCCCGCTGGGCGGTGGCCAAGCTGGATGCCAGGGCCCGGTTCTTCGCCTGGGGCAGGCCCGGGGTGTACAAATACACCGGCTTCCCCTCCGCCAGGGCGGACAGCACCCGTTCATCCCGGAAGCACAGAAGCTCCCCGATCGTCAGCGAGCCGATGACAACCGCGTCATAGGGCTCCTTTCCGTAGGAAAATCCAAGTTCCGCCGCCGGTTCGGTGCCGATGAGCAAGGCGTTCCTCACGGCAAAATCCTCCCGAAGCAGCCCTCTTGCAGGCCGCAGGCGTTGGCCTCGTCGGTATCCAGATGGACGGCGGCCCGAAAATCCGGGTGGATACGGACCACCACATCCTCAAAAATCACCGGGCGGTCGGTAAAAGTTTGCAGTCGCACCACCTGTTTGTCCGCCACTCGGAAACGCTCCCCCTCCTGGGGGGACAGGTGAATGTGCCGCCGGGCAGCCATGACCCCGGCCTTCAATTCCACCTTTCCCATGGGCCCCGCCAAAGTGACCCCGGGGGTGGTTTCCACCTTGCCGGAGAGCCGGACGGGAGGCCGGATGCCCAGCTTTCGCCCATCGGTCAGGGAAATTTCCACCTGGGCCTCCCCCCGCTCCGGCCCCAGCACCGCCACATTTTCAAATGTGCCCCTGGGGCCCACCACCGTGACCCGCTCCCGGGCCAAAAACTGCCCCGGCTGGGACAGGGGCCGCTCCGCCGTCAGCTTGTGCCCAAACAGCACCTGGGCCTGGGCTTCCGTCAGATGCACATGCCGCCCGGACACCTCAATGGGCACAAAAAGCCGCCCCAGCACCGCCTGGGCCAGTGCATCAAGATTCCTGGATTCCATCGCTTCCCTCCTTGGAAGGTAAATGGTTGTTTCGCAAGGGGTGCTACCGTAAACAAACCACTACCCCAAATCCTTCTTCATCCGAATCATTAAAATATACACCATGCCGCTCATGCGGTTCAGAGCCTGGAGGATGTCCGGTCGGGTGCAATTTCCCTCGGAATCCGTAAAGGCGTGAGCCGCCGCCAGCTCCGCCGAGCGGACGGCACAGCGGCATCGGTTCAGCCGCAGGAGCGCTTCGCCGTCGGTGGCCTCGGGCATGAAATGGGGCTGGCCGTAGTAGTCCGCCGGATGATGGCTCCGGGCCCGAATCTGCTCCGCCGACAGGCCGCAGAGCTTATCGCATTTTACCTTTTCCGACAGCACCTCGCAGCGTATCAGCTGTCTGGCAAGAGATAAAATCTCTCCGATTTCTCCTGAATATGGTTTATTTAATGCATTTTGGCAGAGCAAAAGTTCCGCCTCCAGCGCATCCACCGCCCCCCGGAAGGCGATTCTCGGGTGGGTCTTGAGCACCAGAACATCCCCATGGAGGTGGGTCATATGCTCCGGTTTTTCCGTCAAAACCGCCCCATTTGGAAGTCGGTATTCAGCGATGGGGGCCTCCGACGCCGGGCGAATGGGGATTTTCTCACGGGTCAAAAAATCCCGGGCCCCGGGGGTCAGGGTGTCCTTCTCCCCCAGGAAGAAGACCCGCTGGCCCTGCCGGTTGCGGATATTGGCCCGGACGTTCTCTTCGGTGTAGAGCATCAGCCCTTAGGCGCGGGGCCGGACTTGGGGGATTTGGGCAGGATGGCGTCCACCTCGGTGTGGGGCCGGGCGATGACGTGGACGGAGATCAGCTCCCCCACCTTCTCCGCCGCGGCGGCACCGGCATCGGTGGCAGCCTTCACGGCACCCACGCCACCCCGGACCATGACGGTCACCAGACCGCCGCCCACCTGCTCCTTGCCCACCAGCTGGACATTGGCGGACTTGACCATGGCATCCGCCGCCTCAATAGCCCCGATGAGGCCCTTGGTTTCGATCATACCTAAAGAATTGGTGTCCATAATGTTACTTCCTTTCATTGTTTGGGTATGGTGCGGAAGCGCCCGGCTTCCCCCCAGGGGGAAGGATTCACTCATTTCCCGTGTCCTCCGTCTGCCAGCACCAGGGTTTTGATGACCACGGGGAGGGCGGGGCCTACCGGGGCATTCACATCCAGGTAGCTCCCCGGCTCCAGGTGCAGCCGGTCCAGGCACAGCAACGGGCGGCTGGGTTCCATTCGCAGCGCCAGGGCCTGGCCCAGGGCCTTCGCCATGTCCTGTTCCATGGCGAGGCACAGGGGGCCTTTGGGATAATTGGCTAAAATCCGCTCCGCTAATTTGGTGATTTCGCCGTAATTTTGAGGATATTCCCCAAGAATCAGCACCCCGATTTTCTCCGTCATCGGGTCCCCCAGGAGGTAAACCGGGAGATTTTTCAGGGGGAAATCCACATTCCGGTGGTAAACGGTGCTGCCGGACAGCTGGGCGCTGTGGCATCCGGCGCCGATGACTGTGGCCCGGATGGTCTCGGCACCCAGCACATACTCCCCGGCGCACAGGCGGCTATTCCGGATGGCCTGTCCCAAAACCGGCCCCATGTCCCCAAATTTCAGAGGTGGATGGACCGTTTCAATGCAATCCGCCACCCCGCCGGAGAAGGAGATGACCCAACCCCTGTCATTGCGATACCCCAGGCCATGGCAATCCGTTTCCCTGTCATTGCGAGGAGCGAAGCGACGTGGCAATCTCCTATGGATATCCAAAACCTCAGGAGATTGCCACGACCAGTCTGCGGACTGGTCTCGCAATGACATATGTGTTTGGGCAGCCTCCTTCGTCCACAGCTGTTCCAGCAAGGGGGTGGGTTCCCGGAGGCCGGCGGCCATTTCCAGAGCATTTACCAACTTTTTCGAAATGATTTTTAGTTTTTCACCGGCAAAGTCGCCGATTTTCAAATCAGTCAGGCCATTCAACGCCGGGGATACATAGGTAACCTTTCCCTGGCTGTCCTGCTTCACCAGCCGGCCACCCACGTTCAGGCAACCGGTGGCGGTGATTTTTCCGTCCTCGATCCAGGCCAGATTGCTGGTGCCGCCGCCGATGTCCATGTGCAGCACCCGTTTCCCGGTCCGTTCCGACAGCGCCACCGCCCCGGCCCCCTTGGCTGCCAGCACGCTCTCCAGCTCCGGTCCCGCCGTGGCCACCACAAATTCCCCCGCAAAGTCCGACAGGGCCTCCAGCACCGACCGGGCGTTCTCCTTCCGGGAGGTTTCCCCGGTGATGATGATGGCCCCGGTATCCACCGATTCCCGCCGAAGTCCGGCTTTTTCGTATTCTTCCGCCACGATTTCCCGGATTTTTTCTCCATTTACCAGGTTTTCTCCCAATAATGGAGTGAAATACACCGGGCTCCGGTATAAAATCTGCCGCCCGGTGATGGCCAGCTCCGGCACCGCAAAGGCCCCGGCCCGGTTCTCCACCGCCAGCTTCGACACGATCATCTGGGTGGAGGTGGTGCCCACATCCAGGCCCACGCTGATCAGCTCAGCCATGGCCCGTGACCTCCGCCAGGACCGCCCGGGCCATTTCCGCCGTCACCGGGGTGGGATTGGTGTCGCAGCAGGGGTCGGAAATGGCGGCTTTTATGATTTTTTCCGCATTTTTCCGAACTTCTGCCGGAGAAACGCCCGCCTCCGCCAGGGTGGAGGGCAGCGCCAGCTCCCGGCGAAGACGCACCAAAGCGTTCCGCAAATTTCGCTGGGCCACCGCCTCCGCGCTGCCCTCCAGCCCCGCCAGACGGGCCAATTCCCCATATTTGGGCGAGGGGCTATGGGCCAGCACCGCCGGGAGCAGGATGGCATTGAGCCGCCCGTGGGGGACATGGAACGCGCCGCCCAGGCTGTGGGCCAGAGCATGGCACAGGCCCAGCCCGGCATTGGTAAAGGCCTGGCCCGCCATGGTGGCGGCGTAATGGACCCGGGCCCGGGCCTGCAAATCCCCCCGGCAGGAGGGCAGAAGCCCCTTCAGGGTTTCCCGGAACGCCGCCACCGCCAGGGCATCGCTGAAGGGGGTGGCGTTTTTCGCCACGAAGGCCTCCAGCGCATGGGTCAGTACATCAAAGCCCCCGTCGGCGATGAGGCTTTTGGGGAGCTTTGCCACCAAATTGGCATCCAAAACCGCCACCTCAGGGCGCAATTTCGGGTCCACCAGGGGGTGCTTCACCCCATCGTGGGTCAAAATGGCGAAATCCGTCACCTCCGACCCGGAGCCGGAGGTGGTGGGCACCGCAATGAGCCGGGCCCTGGTGCCAGAAAAATAGGCCATTGCCTTGGCGCAGCCCATGGCGCTGCCGCCGCCCAGGGCCAGGATGGTATCGGGCTGAAACGCCTTCACCGCCGCAGCCCCCTCCGCCGCCAGCCGGGCCGATGGGTCGGGGGATACATTATAATAATAAGAAACCTCCGCAGCGCCCCGGGCCAGGCTCTGGGCGGTGCCGTCCTTGTAAAAATAGGGGTCCGTCACCACCAGCAGCCGCCCCAGGTCCATGGCAGCCAGGGATTCCAGGCCAAAGAGAATCCGCGTTCCGGCTGTAAACTGTTGCAATCGATCACCTTCTTTTCCAGACAAGGTCGTTTGTGGTGCGGTAAATGATTGTTTAACGAACTGGCGCGGGAGCGCCCATGCCTTCCCCCGGGGGGAAGGTGGCCCGGCGAAGCCGGGTCGGATGAGGAATGCGGGCGATCACCTGAGATGACGAATCCGTAAAGACTTGCTGAATCTTACC
>JAZQHH010000191.1:0-10560 GCA_045540495.1 Faecousia sp. | reverse complement strand
GGCGATGTCGGCAAGGGCCCGGTTTGAGGCGGCGCCGGTCTTGATGCGGCTGAGCACGGCGATCTCCACCGGGAAGCCGAAAAAGCGCTGCAGAGCGGTCTGGTAATGCTGCTGGGCCAGCACCGTGGTGGGCACGAGGATGGCGGCCTGCGTGCCGTCAAGGATGCACTTCATCAGCGCCCGGAGAGCCACCTCCGTCTTGCCGAAGCCCACGTCGCCGCACAGCAGCCGGTCCATGGGGATGGGGGATTCCATGTCCCCCTTGATCTCGCTGATGCAGCGCAGCTGGTCGTCGGTCTCGGGGTAGGGGAAATTGTCCTCAAATTCCTTCTGCCAGGGGGAGTCGGCGGCGAAGGCGAAGCCCTCCTGCCGCTTCCGGGCGGCGTAGAGCTTGATTAGCTCTCCAGCCATATCTTTGGCGGCCTTCCGGGCCTTGGCCTTGGTTTTCTGCCAGGCATCGGAGCCGATTTTGTTCAGCTTCACGTTGGCATCCTCGCCGCCGCCACCGATGTATTTGCCCACCATATCCAGCTGGGTGGCGGGGACGAAGAGGGTGTCGGAGCCCTGGTAGGCGATTTTGATATAGTCCTTGATGGCCCCATCCACCCGAATCCGCTCCATGGCCACGAACCGGCCGATGCCGTAGTTTTCGTGAACCACCAGATCCCCGGGGGATAGGTCGGTGAAGGAGTTAAGTTTTTGCCGGTTGGTGGCGGATTTTTTGGTTTTCCGGGGCGCGGCCTCCCGCTTGGCGATGAGCTGGCCCTCGGTGAGGATCGCCAGCTTGCTGTCGGGATACTCCATGCCATAGGGCAGGGTGCCCTCGGTCAGCAGGATCTGCCCGGCCTTCGGCATTGTTTCCAGGGGAATGCACAGGAAAGCGGAAAGATTTTTGGTGCCCAGCATTTCCTGGAGCATCTCCGCCCGCCGGCGGCTGCCGCAGAGAACGAGGCAGGAAAATTCCTGCTTTTGATAGTGGGCCAGGTCTGCCGCGGCGGTGTCCATGCTGCCGCCATAGCTGGGCAGCTGCTTTGCGGTCATGGGCAGCAGCTGCTTGGGCCGGTTCTCCTCGGGATAGGAGCTGCCGCCGAAGGCATCCATGTAGACGGCGGTGCGCCCGGCAAGACCGGCGCAGAAATCCTCCCACTGGCACACATAGTCGCACAGCTCCCCGGCCACGATGCCCCCCTGCAGCAGGCTGTCCAGCTGCATTCCCATCTCCTCGGTGCGGGTGTGGGCCCGGCGACGCAGATTGTTCTGGTCACAGAGAATCAGGATGGCATTGTCGGGGATATAGTCCATGGCAGTGGCAAATTCCGGATAAATAAAGGACATATACCGGTCGGATGCGGGATTTTGCAGGCCATTTTGATATTTTTCCAGATCTTTTTCCAGGGTTTTGACCAGGTTTTCGTTGATGTTTTTCCGCCGTTTCTGCCGGGCGATAAGGGTGGCGATGTCCCGGGCCAGGCCGTCGATGCCACCGGGATGGAGCCGGGGCTGGGTCTCGCCCACGGGCAGGATGACCACCTGCTCGATATTCTCGGTGCGCCGCTGGGTGTCCGGGTCGAAGTAGCCCATGGTGTCCAGCTCATCGCCGAAAAATTCTGCCCGGATGGGCCGGTCGGCGGCAGGGGAGTATAGGTCCAGGATGCCGCCCCGGACGGCGAACTGACCGGGGCCCTCCACCATGGCGCAGCGGCTGTAACCCGCCCCGGTCAGCTTCTCCAGCAGACCGTCCAGCTCGTATTCCTGCCCCACCGCCAGGGTAAAGGCGGAGCGCAGCAGGGTGGCTTTCGGCATGGTTCGCTGGCTCATGGCATCCCAGCTCATGATTTGAATGGGGGTCAGGCCCTTGGAAAGGTCGAACAGATGCCGCAGCCGCTTCTGCTCCCAGGCCCGGGATACCACCGCCGTATCGTACAGGGTCAGCTCCCGGCTGGGGAGGATCGGGGCCGTTTCCCCCAGGAAGCATTTCAGCTCTTCCTGGAGCCGCTTGGCGGCCATGTCATCCTGACACAGGGCCACAATGGGCCGGGGGCAATGGTGCCGCAGCCCGGCAATCATGTGGCTGCGGTTGATTTGTCCAATACCGGTCACCGCTGCGGACTGATTCTTTTCCACAGCCCCCAGCAGCGCCTTGTATTCCGGAATATTCTTCAGTGCGGATAGCAGTTTTTCCATGGGATATCCTCCAGATAAACTGTCATTGCGAGGAGCCGAAGGCGACGTGGCAATCCGTCCCATACAGGGGGATTTCGCTCCACGCAACAACGCGGAAAGGGGGCAAGCTACCCCCTTTCCGTGATTATGACAAATTTTACGGTGTACTGCCGTTGAACCGGTTTGCCGCCACCGGCACGCCCTTGTCCATAATGGTCAGGGCTGCCTCCGCGGCCCGCTCCAGAGCGGAAAGCAGGTCCTTCTCCTCTTTCGGGGAAAAACCGGACAGCACATGGTCGGCCAAATCCTGATCCGGATGGGCCTTGCCGCCCACGCCGATCTTCACCCGGGGGAAATCCTGGGACCCCACCTCGGCAATGATGGATTTGATGCCGTTATGCCCGCCAGCGGAGCCATCTGCCCGAATCCGGAGCCGACCGGGGGGCAGGGAGATATCGTCGAACAGGACGATGATCCGCTGGGGCGGAATATTGTAATAGGAAGAAAGCTGCAGCACGGACCGGCCCGACAGATTCATGTAAGTCTGGGGTTTCAGCAAAAAAATCTTCCTGCCGCCGTCATTTACCTGACAGTGGAGCCCCTGAAATTTCAGTTTGTCGATCTTGCAGCCCAATTTCTGAGCCAGCATATCGATGGCCCGGAAGCCTGCATTGTGCCGTGTCCGCTCGTAGTCCTTGCCGGGATTCCCCAGGCCCACGATCAGCCAGCTTTCGTTGCTTTTTCCAAACACCGCTTAGAACAGGTCAGCGATGGAGGTGCTGCCGTGGATATGCTCGATGGCACGTGCAAACACGGGAGCCACATCCAGGAACTTGATCTTGCCGCTGGGGGTGTTGCCCATCTGGGGGATGGTGTTCAGGAACAGCATCTCCTTGATGACGCTGGCCTCCAGCCGGTCGTAGGCGGGGCCGGACAGCACGCCGTGGGTCGCGCAGGCGTAGACCTCCTTGGCGCCGAACTGAACCAACGCATTGGCGGCGTTGCACAGGGAACCGGCGGTATCCACCATGTCATCGTACAGGATGCAGGTCTTGCCCTTCACATCGCCGATGACGTTCATGACTTCGCACTCATTGGCCTTCTGGCGGCGCTTGTCAACGATGGCCAGGCCCATGTGAACCTTCTGGGCGAAATTCCGGGCCCGGGCCACGGAGCCCACGTCGGGGGAAACCACCACGAACTCATCGTGATCGAACTTGTCCTCGGGGAACTTGTTCAGGTAGTACTCCACGAAGGAGGGAGCGCCCAGCAGATGGTCCAGGGGAATGTCGAAGAAGCCCTGGATCTGAGCGGCGTGCAGGTCCATGGTCAGCACCCGGTCGGCGCCGGCCACGGTAATCATGTTGGCCACCAGCTTGGCGGAGATGGGATCGCGGCTCTTGGCCTTGCGGTCCTGGCGGGCATAGCCGAAGTAGGGGATGACAGCGGTGATGCGGCCGGCAGAAGCCCGGCGGCAGGCATCGATCATAACCAGCAGCTCCATCAGCATATCGTTGACAGGCTTGCAGGTGGACTGGATCAGGAACACGTCAGCGCCGCGGACAGTCTCCTCCAGAGAGACAGAAGCCTCGCCATCGGCGAAGGTCTTAACGGTGCTCTTGCCCATGGGCAGACCCAGCTCTTTGCAGACAGTCTCGGCAAATTCCCGGTTGGAGTTGCCGCAGAAAATCTTCACGTTATCTCCGTATGCGATCATAAAAATACCTCGCTTATTTATATTGTGCCCCCCGCCGGCGGCGTCAGGCTGATGTAACCATATTATAGCATTGAAAGACGGTAAAAAGCAATACCATCCAATAAGGTAATACCGCCGAAAAAACGAAAAAAAACAGGGCTGATTTCCAACGATTCGACCATATTCCACAAAAAACGGAAAATGCAAATTGGCTATTCCATTTTGGAGAGGGATGTGATATAATAATTGAAAATTTTTCTGGCGGTGGGTTTTATGAAAAAGAAATGGATTTTGATCGGCGTGGCGGCGGTAGTGGTGGCTGCGCTGCTGGTGGGCGGTCTGCTGTACTACAAGCATATGCAAAACCGCCCCGGTGTGCATATGTTTGACGGTACCCTCTATGTGAATCTGCAGGGCACGGGCTTTACCTTCGATGTGGAAACCGGCGAAATCATCGGCGAGACTCCGGTCACCGCCCAGGGCTCTGCCAAGGTTGACAAGAGCTTCGACGGCGACTTGAATGTGTTGGGCTACTCCCTGTCCGAAACCGGCACCATCACGCACAATTCAACTCTCATGGACGTGGGCAATGGATTCTATGAGATTCATTACTCCCCCTCCTGCCAGCACACCGAGACCGTAGACGTGACCGACGAAGAGGGCAAAGTCACCGGCACCAAAACCGAGCAGAAAGACCATCTGTGCAACTATCAATATATCTATGTGGTTTGCCCGGAAAACCCTGATTTTCTGGCGGTTTATATCAACGATTATGCAGAAACCGACTATTATTGCTCCGTCCTTGCCGACAGCGAGGCGGAGGCAAAGGATCTCTACAAGTGGCTCCGGGACAAAGGACTCTGATACCCCAAAGGCCGCCGCAAGGCGGCCTTTCATTCTGCCGAAAAGGCGATTGCTTATTAATGATTGTTTAGCGCTCTAAGATAAAGCTGTCATTGCGAGGAGCGAAGCGACATGGCAATCTCCTATGGCTACGTACAATGTGTAAACAACCACCAAAGTGCCCGGAAAATCCAGGAGATTGCCACGTCGCTTCGCTCCTCGCAATGACATGCGTTTTTTTACCGCTAAACAATCATTTACCACCTTATCAACGCGCTGAGAAACAATCATCTCCCAGTCTTTTTCTCTAAAACATATTCTTCGAAACTTTCCTCTTGTACCGCCCCCGGATTCGTGGTATAATATACAGAACATTTTTGAAAGAGGTGGGGGCAGTGAGTGATACCATTCATATTCGGGGCGCCCGGGAAAATAACCTGAAAAATGTGGATTTGACCATCCCAAGAGACAAATTGGTGGTTTTTACCGGGCTTTCCGGTTCGGGAAAATCCTCTTTGGCGTTTGATACCATCTATGCCGAGGGCCAGCGGCGGTATGTGGAGAGCCTCAGCTCCTACGCCCGGCAGTTCCTGGGCCAGATGGACAAGCCCGACGTGGATGCCATCGACGGCCTTTCCCCGGCCATTTCCATCGACCAGAAAACCACCTCCAAAAACCCCCGCTCCACCGTGGGCACCGTGACGGAAATTTATGACTACCTGCGTCTGCTGTGGGCCAGAGTCGGCATTCCCCACTGCCCCAAATGCGGCAAGGAGATCAGCCGCCAGACCATCGACCAGATCGTGGACCGGGTGGAGGCCCTGGGGGAGGGGACCAAGTTCATCGTCCTGTCCCCGGTGATCCGCGGCAAGAAGGGCGAGCATCAGAAGGTCTTCGAGGACGCCCGGAAGGGCGGCTTCGCCAGAGTCCGGGTGGACGGCATTTTGTACGACCTGAACGAGGAGATCAAGCCGGAAAAGAATAAAAAGCACACCATCGAGCTCGTGGTGGACCGGCTGGTCATCAAGGAAGGCCAGCGTCGCCGGCTGACGGACTCCATCGAAACAGCCTGCGCCCATTCCGGCGGTCTGGTGACCATCGACCTGCCCGGCTCCGGGGAGGAGCTGAGCTTTTCCCAGAACTACGCCTGCGAGGACTGCGGCATCAGTCTGACGGAGCTGGAGCCCCGGATGTTCTCCTTCAACAATCCTGCCGGTGCCTGCCCCAGCTGTACGGGTCTGGGCTTCCGGCTGGTGGCGGACCCGGATTTGGTGATTCCCGATCGGGAAAAATCCATTTTTGACGGGGCGATTCAGGTTTCCGGCTGGAATTCCGCCCGGACGGATTCGATTTTCCGGATGTATTTCGAGGCCCTGGCCCAGAAATACCACTTTTCTCTCACCGCCCCCGTGAAGGAGCTGCCGAAGGAGGCCCTGGATGTGATCCTCTACGGCACCGGCGGCGAGAAGCTCCGCATGACCTACAACCGTGGCAACGGCATGGGCGTGCTGGAGCAGCCCTTCGAGGGCATCCTGAACAATATCTCCCGGCGGTACAAGGAAACCCAGTCCGATTCCGCCCGGAAGGAGCTGGAGGAATGTATGGCCTCGGCGCCCTGCCCCCATTGCGGCGGCGACCGGCTGTCGGAGATCGCCCGGGCGGTGACGGTGGGGGGCATCGGCATCATGGACTTCTGCCGCATGAGCGTCCGGGAGGCGCTGTCCTTCGTGGACGGCCTTCACCTGGAGGGCAATATGGCCCTGGTGGCGGAGCAGATTCTGCGTGAAATCCGCTCCCGGCTGCAATTTTTGATGGATGTGGGTCTGCAATATCTGACCCTGTCCCGTTCCTCCGGCACCCTCTCCGGCGGCGAGAGCCAGCGAATCCGGCTGGCCACCCAGATCGGCTCTTCCCTGATGGGAGTGCTGTATATTCTGGACGAGCCCTCCATCGGCCTGCACCAGCGGGACAACGATAAGCTGCTGGGGACTCTGCGAAGCCTCCGGGATCTGGGCAATACTCTGATCGTGGTGGAACACGACGAGGACACCATGCGGGCGGCGGATTTCATCGTGGATGTGGGCCCCGGTGCGGGCAGCCGTGGCGGCGAGATTGTGGCTGCGGGTACCCTGGATGCAATCATCGCCGAGCCCCGTTCCATCACCGGCCAGTACCTGTCCGGCGTGAAAAAAATCCCGGTTCCCTCCAGAAGAAGGGCCGGAAATGGCGAATTTCTGAAAGTTCTCGGGGCTTCCGAGAATAATTTGAAGGATATTGATGTATCTATCCCCCTGGGCACCCTGACCTGCGTTACCGGCGTTTCCGGCTCCGGCAAGTCCAGCCTGGTGGGGGAGGTGCTGAATAAAACGCTCCTGGGCAGGCTGAACCACGCCCGGACCCGCCCCGGCAAATGCCGCAGTGTGGAGGGCACCAGCCACCTGGACAAGGTCATCGACATCGACCAGAGCCCCATCGGCCGCACCCCCCGGTCCAACCCGGCCACCTATACAGGGCTGTTCAACGACATTCGGGACCTGTTCGCCTCCACCAACGATGCCAAGGTTCGCGGCTACGGCCCCGGCCGGTTCAGCTTCAATGTGAAGGGCGGCCGCTGTGAGGCCTGCGCCGGCGACGGCCTGGTAAAAATCGAAATGCACTTCCTGGCGGATGTCTATGTCCCCTGCGAGGTCTGCCGCGGCGCCCGGTACAACCGGGAGACCCTGGAGGTCCTCTACAAGGGCAAAAATATTTCCCAGGTTCTGGATATGACTGCCGACGAAGCCCTGGAATTTTTCGAAAACCTGCCCAAAATCCGCCGGAAAGTTCAAGCCCTGGTGGATGTGGGCCTGGGCTATGTGAAGCTGGGCCAGTCCAGCACCACTCTCTCCGGCGGTGAAGCCCAGCGGGTGAAGCTGGCCACGGAGCTGGCCCGTGTCTCCACCGGGCGGACGATTTATGTGCTGGATGAGCCCACCACCGGCCTCCATGCCGCCGATGTCCACAAGCTGATCGAAGTGTTACAGCAGCTTGTGGAGGCGGGGAACACGGTGCTGGTCATCGAGCATAACCTGGATGTCATCAAAACCGCCGACCACATCATCGACCTGGGCCCGGAAGGAGGCACCGACGGCGGCTATGTGGTAGCCTCCGGCACCCCGGAGCAGGTAGCCGCCACCGATGGCAGCTACACCGGCCAATATTTGAAGTCGTACTTGTAAAGCGGTAAAGGATTGTTTTATACTGTCATTGCCACGGGCTGCGCCCTCGCAAAGACAGCGAAAGCGGGCCGGAAAACCGGCCCGCAGGACAAACATTATTTATAGAGCTCATCCGGCAACGCTTCGGACAGCTCCAGCAGGCAGTGATCCTGCTCACCGGCGTAATCGAAGCCAACGGACGGGGAGCGCAGCTGATCCCCCAGGGGCTTTTTGGGGGCGATGCTCAGGGTGACCTGGGTGCCGCCGCCCTGGGGATGGGTAATCAGCAGCGTACCGCCGTGAGCGGTGGCAGCGGCCCGGATGAACACCATTCCCAGTCCCAATCCATCCCTATCCAGCCACGGCTGCCGCTGGTACCGGCAGTGAATGCTGCCGATGGCATCGGGGGAGAACCCTGAACCCTGATCCCGGACGGACAGATACAGCCGGTTATTTTGATAAGTGAGCCGGGCCTGGATGGTGCCGCCCGCCGGGGAAGCCTTCACGGCATTGGAGATCATATTGTTGACAGCCCGCTCCAGCTTTTCCTCGTCAATGAGGGAGCACACGGACTGATGGGGCCGGGAAAACTCCAGCCGCAGCCCGCAGGCGGCCACCAGCACTTCCAGCCGTTCAAACCATTCTTCCAACTGATCGCAAACGTCAACGTAAACGATATGGGCGATGCGTTCGTTGCCACAGTAGATGGCATCGGACATATTATTCACCAGCCGGTTGAGCTGGAACAGCCGTTTTTTCAGCCTTGCCACCTCCAGGGATTCCGGATCCATCTGATTCACAAAGGTCACCAGATCCGACAGGGGCTGACGGATCTGAGTAGAGGCCAGCGCCAGCGCCCGCAGCTCCGGCTGATCTTCCTCGGGTTCCAGTGTGAAAACATCAAATCCATCCACACGGTGGATGGTGGCAGGGATCCCGGTGAATCCCAGCTGCAGTGTAATGCACAGGCAGCCGCTCTGAAAATCGGCATACTCCTGCGCATCCTCGCCCAGCAGGCTTGCCACCTGCAGCCCCACTGCGTTGGGCAGTATCGGCAGCACATTGCGGTTCGCTTTCACAATGACGCCGTCCACCACGGCAAAAGCAGGCTGGGAGATCAGCTCCAGCATACCGCATTCTTTCTTTGTTTCCATAAGCAACCTCCTTGCTATAGCTTGCGCCGAAACCGGAAAACTATCAAGGTCCGGATTCGACTAAAATCGTTACTCTCATTTTAATAGAAAATGTAAAAAATAGCAAGGGGAATCCCCATCCGGAGGTAAAAAATATGTCGATACACGACGGACACCGGCAGCGCCTGTGGGAGCGGCTGGCCAAGGAGGGCCTGGACCACTTCAGCGAGGTGCAGGTTTTGGAGCTCCTGCTGTTCTACTGCATTCCCCGGCAGGATACCAATGTGCTGGCCCACGAGCTGGTCAAGCAGTTCGGGTCCCTGGCCCAGGTATTGGAGACGGGTCCCGAGGAGCTGAAAAAGGTCAAGGGCATCGGCGACAAAGCTGCAACTTTTTTGAATCTGATTCCCAGCCTGAGCCGTTATTATCAGTCAAATAAGAATAATACCGCAAAAATTCTGAAAAGCCTCACCGACTGCGGCGGTTACCTGGCCAACCGGCTTCTGGGCCGGAGCAATGAGCTGGTGGTGCTGCTATGTCTGGATGCCAAATGCAAGGTGCTGTGCTGCCAGGAGTTGGTGGAGGGCAGTGTCAACTGTGCCAGTGTATCCGTCCGCCGGGTGGTGGAGGCGGCCCTGGGGGTCAATGCTACCACGGTGGTCCTGGCCCATAACCATCCCAGCGGCATCGCCCTGCCCTCGGCTGAGGACGTGGCTACCACCCGCCGGATCGCCGCAGCCCTGGCGGCGGTGGATGTTGCTCTGGCCGACCATGTTGTGGTGGCGGATGGGGACTATATCTCTATGGTCCAATCCGGCTACTACCGACCGGGCCAGTGTGCTCTGCAATACTAGGAGGCAGCTATGGATCATTTCAAACTGGTATCCGACTATCAGCCCTCCGGCGACCAGCCGGGGGCCATCGAGGGCCTGGTCAACGGGGTCAACTGGGGCCTGCGGGAGCAGACCCTGCTGGGCGTTACCGGCTCCGGAAAGACCTTCACCATGGCTTCGGTCATCGAAAAACTGAACCGTCCCACCCTGGTGCTGGCCCACAATAAGACCCTGGCCGCCCAGCTTTGCTCGGAATTTCGGGAATTTTTCCCGGATAACGCGGTGGAATATTTTATTAGCTATTATGACTATTATCAGCCGGAGGCCTACATCGCCCACACCGACACCTACATTGAAAAGGATGCTTCGGTGAACGAGGAAATCGACCGGCTGCGCCACAGCGCTACCTCTGCTCTGTTCGAGCGGCGGGATGTGATCGTGGTGTCCTCCGTCAGCTGCCTGTACGGCCTGGGCGACCCCATCGATTATAAGAGCATGGTCATCTCTTTGCGGGTAGGGCAGGAGCGACCCATGGATGACATTCTACGCAAGCACACGGAAATCCGTTACGAGCGCAACGACCTGGATTTTTCCCGTAATAAATTCCGCCTCCGGGGGGATACCCTGGAGATCTACCCCGCCTACTGGTCGGGCCGTGCCATCCGGGTGGAATTTTTCGGAGATGAAATCGACCG
>JAZQHH010000190.1:0-4875 GCA_045540495.1 Faecousia sp. | reverse complement strand
CGTCGTTTTAGGCCGCTAAACAATCATTTACTCCACAACCCCACAAACAAAGGCCGCTGCGTTTTTTTGCAGCGGCCTTTGTCATATTCGGTTAGATTCCAGCCAGCTCCAGCAGCTGGGGAACCTTGGCTTCCCAGCCCAGGGCCATGATATGCACGCCCTGGCAGTAGGGGCGGCACTCCTTGATGATCTGAGCGGCGATCTCCACGCCGGTGATGCCGGCCTTGGCCCGCTCCTTGTCGGCGGCCAGGGCATCGATCATGTGCTGGGGCACATGGACACCGGCCACGTTATTGTTCATGAACTTGGCCATACCCGCAGACTTGGGGATGATGACGCCCAGCTGCACGGGCTTGCCGAACTGCTTGGCGGATTCCATGAACTTGATGAACTTCTCGGAATCAAAGACAGCCTGGGTCTGGAAATATTCAGCACCGGCCATGACCTTGCGCTCCATCTTGGCCAGCTGGGCATCCACGCTGTCGGAGCAGGGGGAAACCACCGCGCCCTTGGCGAACTTGGGAGCCTCGCCCACCAGGGGGTTGCCCGCCAGGTCAACGCCCTTCTCCAGCTGGCAGACGGTGTGCAGCAGGGACACGGAATCCAGGTCGAACACAGGCTTGGCACCGGGATGGTCGCCCATCTTGGTGTGGTCGCCGGTGAGGCACAGGATATTGTCGATGCCCAGAGCGGCAGCGCCCAGCAGCTCGGACTGCAGGGCAATCCGGTTCCGATCACGGCAGGTCAGCTGCAGAATAGGGGTCAGCCCGGCGTTCTTCAGGGCGATACAGGCAGGCAGGCTGCCCATCCGCATGACGGAGGACTGGTTATCGGTGACGTTGACGGCGGTGATACCGCTAAGGTACTCCTTGGCCTCCTCCACCACATGATCCACGCAAATGCCTTTGGGAGGGCCAACTTCCGCAGTCACAACAAACTGGCCGTTATCAAATAATTCGGTAATTCTCATTATTATTACTCCTAATCATCTTAATATTATGCTGTCATTCCGAGCCAGTGCGCATACTGGCGTAGGAATCTCCCGGTAAAAGGAGAACAAGGGGATTGCCACACCAGTCTGCGGACTGGTTCGCAATGACACGTTCATTTATACCTGTTCGTCGTTACCGTAGTTGCGGACCTGGATGGGACATTTCAGCACGTCCAGGCGGCCGATCTGCTTCAGACGGCGGATGATCCGCTCCCAGCCGCACTCCATATTGGGGTCCACCTCGCACTTGCCGTCCTTGGCGCCGCCACACTGGCCGTTGACCAGGCTCTTGGAGCAGGCGGTGATGGGGCAGATGC
Organism: Faecousia sp.; assembly: GCA_045540495.1. Lineage (GTDB taxonomy): Bacteria > Bacillota > Clostridia > Oscillospirales > Oscillospiraceae > Faecousia. The sequence goes on along the minus strand of JAZQHH010000190.1, from coordinate 3,567 downwards.
CGCCGGTGAGGTTCAGGTAGCACTCGCCGCACTGGCGGCAATCATATTCCAGCGGGGTTACGCCCTGGAAGCCGGGCAGCGCATAGGTATCGCAGCCGGCGATCACCTTCTTGCCGCTGAGCAGCGCCGCCACAGTCTGCACGCCCACGCCACAGGACAGCACCAGCACGCAGTCCGCCGCTTCGATGGCGGCGGCGTGCTTCTCCAGCCGCAGCTTCAGGTTGTCGGGGTTGCAGATGTAGTCGGTGGTGATGGAGCCGGTGAGGCTCAGTTCCTTCTTCAGCTCCTCGGCAGCGGCCTCGGGGAAGTGGACTTCCTTGCAGCCGTGGCAGATAATCAGGAACACCTTGCCGGTGGCCTGGGAAAGAATGGTTTCCTTCGCTTTCAGTTCGGTAATCAGCATCTTACTTCATCCCCCTTACGCCATTTTTGCCGATCTTGATCATGGTGACCAGCGGGAGCTTGGAGGAGCAGATATACTCGCAGCATCTGCATTCCATGCAGTCCATAATGTTCTTATCCTTGCAGCCCTGCCAGTCGGAGGTGCCGGCGTACTTGACGAAGTACAGGGGCTTCAGCTCCATGGGGCAAACGTCCACGCAGCGGCCGCACTTGATGCACTCCTGGGGCTCGGCCACATCGGTATCGATGGCGATGATGCCGTTGGAGCCCTTCATAATGGGCACATTCAGATCGCTCTGGGGGAAGCCCATCATGGGACCGCCGGCCTTGACGGTCACATCCTGGCCGGAAATGCCGCCGCAATGGGCGATCAGGTCGGCAGTATTGGTGCCGAGCTTGACGATGAAGTTGCCGGGATTCGGGATATAGGGGCCGGTGATGGTGGTGACCCGCTCAATCAGGGGCATACCGGTCTTGATGGCATCGGCGATGGCCTTGACGGTGGAAACGTTGCTGACGCAGGCACCCACATCCGCAGGCAGGCCACCGGAGGGAACGCTGCGGCCCATGGCCCGCTTGATGAGCATTTTTTCGCCGCCCTGGGGATACTGGGTGGCAACCTCCAGCACCTCGATGCCGGGAAGATTCGCGGTCTTTTCCCGCAGCAGCGCAATGGCATCGGGCTTGTTCTCTTCGATGATGATGATGCCCTTGGGGGCGGCCACGGTCTTCATCTCCGCCTGGAGGCCGAAGATGATGTCGTCAGCGAACTCCAGCAGCATCCGATGGTCGGCAGTCAGCATGGGCTCGCACTCGCAGGCGTTGACCAGCACCGCCTCGATGGGCTTGTTGGGCTTGAGCTTGACGTAAGTGGGGAAGCCGGCGCCGCCCATGCCCACGATACCGGCATTCTTGACGATCTCAATGATCTCGTCGGGGGTCAGCTCCTCCAGGGGCTTGTTGGGCTGAATGGATTCGTCCAGGGTGTTCAGGCCGTCGGACTCCACCACGACGCTGAGGCAGGAGCCTCTGGTGGCGTGGGGCCGGTCCTCAATGGCGATGACCTTGCCGCTGACGCTGGAATGGACCGGGGCGGAAATGAAGCCCGCAGCCTCGCCGATCTTCTGGCCCACCTTCACGGTGTCGCCCACGGCCACGATGGGGTTGGCGGGGGCACCCAGGTGCATGGACATGGGGAACACGGCAATCTTGGGGTCGGCGAACCGCACCAGAGGCAGATGCTCGGTGGGCTCCTTGCCCTCTACGGGGTGGATGCCACCGTACCAGCCCTCCTGACGGGTGGCCCGGATGGCCTTTACATAGTCATTGATGACCTTGAAATTGACCTTGTTGTAGTCCCGCAGCTGCACCGGCTGTGCGGTCAGCTCGGAGATCCGGCCCTGGGCGGCCAGCCGCTGCTGAATTTTCTCCCAGGCGCAGTCCTTGTTGGGGTCCACCTCGCACTTGCCGTTCTTGGCGCCGCCGCACTGGCCGTTGATAAGGCTCTTGGAGCAGTCCACGATGGGGCAAATGCCGCCCGTCATGGTCAGATAGCACTGGGCGCAGGCGTCGCAGCGCTTGGTGGTCAGGGCCATGCCGTGATGGCCGGTGTAGTTGATGGAGTCGCAGGCGGCGAAGGTGGGCTTGTCGTAGATGCCGGCCACAGTCTGAACGCCCAGGCCGCAGGACAGCACCACCACATTTTCGGTGCCCTCGGGGAGACCCTGGAGCAGCTTGGCAGTCTGGGTCTTGTTGCACAGGAAATCGATATTCACGCCGCCGGTGACGGTCTTGCCCTGGGCGGCGGCGAATTTCTCAAATTCCGCCCGGTCCGGCTCCGTCATGGACGCGAACTCCTTGAAACACTTGTTGCAGGCCACCACGAACACATTGTCCACGCCGCTGAGCACCTGAGCCAGCTCGTCGGCAGCCTTCAACCGATACTTCGTATAGTTTTCCAATTTGTCACCTTCCTTACAGAATGATTCATGGTAATTATAGCACAGGATGCGCCGTATAGCTAGTGGGAATTTCACATTTTTGACAAATTTCAGTGCATCCTGAACGCGCTGCAAGAACATTTTTCCGTCAGCCAAAAACAATGCTTGCATTTTGGCAAATATATGGTACAATATTGACGACCACACCGATCCATAGGGAGGACGTAAAATGAACAGCAGTCCCAAATACTACATTGTGGAGGCCTCCGCGCTTCCTGAAGTTTTTTTGAAGGTGGCCGAGGCCAAGCGGCTCATTGCCACCGGGCAGGCCGCCACCGTCAACGAGGCCACCAAACTCACCGGCATCAGCCGCAGCGCTTTCTATAAGTACCGGGATGCGGTGCAGCCCTTCCAGAAGATGAATATGAGCCGGGTGATTACCTTCCAGTTCCTGCTCCACGATGCCCCCGGCGTGCTGAACAACATTCTGACGGAATTTACCCAGCAGCACACCAATATTCTGACCATCAACTCCATCACCCCCACCAACGGCTGTGCCCTGGTGACCATCTCCGCCGAGACCCACGAAATGAGCGCCAACCTGGACGAGATGCTCCGTGTCCTCTCCGCCACCACCGGCGTCATCAAAGCCGAAGTCGTGGCTGGCTGATTTCTGCCACAACAAAATTCCCGAAGGAAGATTCCTTCGGGAATTTTTATTTTGAAACGTAAAATAGAATGTCATTGCGAGGGCGAAGCCCGTGGCAATCCGTTCCCTATCCCCCGGAATTGGAAAATTGCAAACCGTAAAGATATTGTCATCCTGAGCGAGCAAAAAATAAATGTCATTGCGAGGGCCGTCAGGCCCGTGGCAATCCGTTTCCTTTCCCCCGGAATTGAAAAGCCGAAAAATGTAAAGATATTGTCATCCTGAGCGAGCAAAAAATTAATGTCATTGCGAGGGCCGTCAGGCCCGTGGCAATCCGTTTCCTTTCCCCCGGAATCGGAAAGCCGAAAATGTAAAGATATTGTCATCCTGAGCGAGCAAAGCGAGTCGAAGGATCTACGCATGAACGGGCCCTGCTGGGTCAATTGGTGCCAAGATCCTTCGACTCGCTGTCGCTCGCTCAGGATGACAGTTTTTTAGGGCAGGCAAAAAACAAATGTCATTGCGAGGGCCGTCAGGCCCTCGCAATGACATTGTTGCTTTAGATTATGCGAAATA
>JAZQHH010000189.1:0-22923 GCA_045540495.1 Faecousia sp. | reverse complement strand
TAAAAAATGGCCTGTCAAAGTTTAATAAAAAATTTTTGTGAAAAAATGAAAAAAATGCTTGCATTTTTTGAAGATGTGTGTTAATATATCGAAGTCGTCAAGAGACACAAGCAAATATCCGGGTGTGGCGAAGTTTGGTATCGCGCTTGAATGGGGTTCAAGAGGCCTCGAGTTCGAATCTCGACACTCGGACCAAGACCAGAAACCGAAAGGTTTCTGGTCTTTTTTATTTTTCTCAACATTTTATACCATTCCAGACATTCCTTTTCGTTCGATTTCACGATATATCAAAAAGACGCCCCTATTAATTTGATATAACGTGAAAACAATGGTAAAATGAATATAATCAAACCCATTGCGAAAGGAATGGAGCAATATGAAAAAATGAATTCTGTGCCTGTTGACCATTTTATTGGCGGTGGCGTTGTTTACCATGCCTGCGTCAGCCGACTCCGTTGGAACGGTCATCACGCCGACGGGCTGCGCCCTGGCCTTTGAGGGGGCCATTGCGTATAACGTCTACTTCAGCGCAGACGTATTTTGATTACCATATCGATTCCCCCATGAATGCTCTGCTGACCGGCGGCGGGCATCTTTACAATGACGAATGGTTCACCGAAAGCCCCGCTACCCTGTCTTCTCCCGGCGTCGAATACCGCCACTGCACAATCTGCTCCAACGGAAAACAGACCCGCCCCATTCCCCAGCTGACGGTTTCCGGCTATACCGCCGGGGAGCTGTCCCAGGTAGCAGCGGAAGCGGAAGCGCTGGCCGGCGATACATTCTCCGACCCCATTCAAATGGCGGTCACCGCCTATGAAAACGCCCTGGGCACCACAGTTTTCCAGTATACCACCGCACTGGAGATGCTGGACGATGTGATTGACTCGGAAAACACCACCGCCAACACCGGCGGAGCCCTTTCCGGGATGCTTGTCCCCCACCTTTACGGCGGCCTGGATATCAAGAAAGGCTTCCTGACCGACAACGATCGCGCCCGTCTGATCCTGGAGGATTACCTGGCGGCAGGTGATATCATCGTGGCGGAATACGACGACATCAGTCACGTCTTCCTCTACATCGGCAACGGCACCCTGCTTCAGGCCAGCAGCTCCGGCGTTTGCGCCCTGGTCACCATCACCGGCGATGAATACACCAGCTCCAACATCCTCGTCACCCTGCTATCCTACGACCGCTACGCCATCCTCCGGCCGTCTATGACTGTATAATCCATAAAAGGCGCACTACAAAACCGCAGTGCGCCTTTATTTTTGCCATAGATAGGTTGCCGATTGGTTCGATGCGGAACCGTCCAGGAATGTGGCACAATCCAAAAGCTTTTCGAAGCCCCGCCCTGTATGGAGGGCGCGGGAGGGTTGATTTTTCTGATCGATATGGGAATAAATCTTCGCATCACCGAAAGCTGCCAGCACCGCGTCCAGCAGTGTTCCGGCGTATCCCTGCCGTCGATGGGCAGGGGCCGTTTCCAGGCCGTTGAGCAGCAGGCCGTCCCGGTAGGGTTCCAGGCGGAGGGCGCTGGTATAGTTCTCCCCTTCCTGCCAGACGCAGTACACCGCGCCGGAGGTTCTGAAGAAAACCTGCCGGAGGTATTGGTAGAAATCCGATTGGGCATCCAGCGTGGGGCAGGATTCCTCGTAAACCTGCGTCAGTTTTCCGAAATGCAAATCCTTCATGGAGCGAATGAGCAGCAGCATGGTATCACCTCCTGGCTGTGAAAATCTTATCAGCTTACCGGTGGCTTGTCAACCTCCAGGGGTCATTTTACCCCAAAAAGTTGGCACTTTCGACAGGCGGTTTACAGAATCCGGTTTCCATAACAGTGGATACCGGTAAATATTCAAAAAGTTATTCACACTTTCCACAGGTTTTTCCACAGGTTAGCGGTGGGTAAATCCCTTGTCGAATTATGTCGGCTCCATAAAAATAAGGTAATTTCAGAACTTTTTCCCTCTAAAAATGCCAGGATTTATAATTTACATAAATCTAATATGCATTATTTTCATACATACCCCATTTTAACCGAAAAAGTGCGGAAGTTTTTTAGGCTTCCGCACTTTATTCACAGGGTCTCCCCCAGTATGGACTTGGTGGCATAGGCATTCAGGCTCATATCCGCCAGGTTACCGGCCTTAAATTCGTAGTAGGCCTGGGCTCCGATCATGGCTGCATTGTCGCCGCAGAGCTTCAGAGGCGGCAGATACACCGACACCCCAAGGGCCTCGGCAGCAGCCAGGATATCCCCCCGGATGCGGGAATTGGCCGCAACGCCCCCCGCCACCGCCAGCCGCTTTCGCCCGGTCTGCTCCAGGGCTTTGACCACCCGGGGCACCAGATTATCGGACACCGCCGCCGTAAACGAAGCGCAGAGGCTGTCGATATCCAGCGTCTCCCCCACCTGCTCCGCATGATGAATCAGATTCAGCGCCGCGGTTTTCAGGCCGGAAAAGCTCATATCATGGGGATTTTCGCCGGGCTTGCTCCTGGGCAAAGGGTATTTGGTATCATCCCCCCGCTGGGCGGCCTTGTCCACCGCCGCACCGCCGGGATAGGGCATCCCCAGCACACGGCCCACTTTATCAAAACTCTCCCCCGCCGCATCGTCCAGGGTGGTGCCCAGGATTTCCATATCGGTATAATCCTTCACATCCACAATCATGGTATGACCGCCGGAGACCACCAGGCACAAAAACGGCGGCTCCAAATCGGCAAAAGCCAGGTAATTGGCAGCGATATGCCCCCGAATGTGATGCACGGGAATCAGAGGCTTATCCAGTGCCAGGGCTGCCGCCTTGGCGAAATTCACCCCAACCAGCACCGCGCCGATCAGGCCCGGGGCGTAGGTCACCGCCACGGCGTCAATATCCCCACGGCTTAAGCCGGTCTGAGCCAATGCCTGGTCCGCAAGGCCGTAAATGGCCTCAATATGCATCCGGGAGGCGATTTCCGGCACGACACCGCCGTAAATCCGGTGCAGCTCCACCTGAGAAGCGATACAATCCGTCAGAACCTCCCGCCCATCCCGGACGATGGCCACGGCAGTTTCATCGCAGGAGGATTCCACAGCCAAGATATTCATAACACACACTCCTTACGAAAAATCCGACTGTTCGTCGTTGGTCAGGTTCCCGTCCCCGGAAATCGGGATGGGATCACCCAAATATGTAGGCTCCGGCTTGAAGATGCAGCCCCAGAAATCCTTCACCCGGGCCAGCAATTCCCGGAAATCCCGACCGGATTGGCCGGAATAATTCCGAAAATCCGAAGAAACGCCGTAAGCATCCAGTCCCAGAGAGCGGGCGATATATACCGCCCGGTACAAATGATATCCCTGGGTAACAATAATTATTTTCTTCGCCTGAAACACATCCCGGGCCCGGTACATACTTTCGTAGGTGGAAAAGCCCGCATGGTCCATAAACACATCGGCGGTGGGAACGCCACGGTCCACAGCGAAATGTTTCATGGAATCCACTTCGTCATAGTTGGTCTGGCCGTGGTCGCCGCTCATCAGCAGCTTGGGGGCAGCACCCAAATCATACAGTGCAACGCCCTGGAGCAGACGGTCCTCCAGCATATCGCTGGGTTCGCCGTCCCCATGGACCTTGCAGCCCAGAACCAGAATGCAATCAACATCCCCCAGGGAAGCGGCATCTTCGGCAGAAAGAATATACTTGTCCGCCGTAGCCGTTACCGCCAGATTGAAGCCCGCCACCAGCAGCAGCCCCAGCAGGCACAGGCCTAACAGGGCACAAATCGACATTAAAATCAGTTTCTTTTTCTTCATAACAGTCATTATCAGAACTTTTTCTGCAAGATTAAAGCATCTTCCTTCGGGGCACGGTAATAGTTTTTCCGGCGGCCAATCTCCACAAAGCCCAGGTTTTCATAGAGCTTTTGTGCGGACATATTGGACGCACGAACCTCCAGGGTCAGCTGATAATTGCCCTTTTCTTTCAGGCAGGTAATCAGCGCCGTCACCAGCTCCTTGCCAACGCCCTGTCGGCGGTAATCCGGATGCACCGCCACATTCATCATATCCGACTCCCCCAGCACCGACTGGGAGCCCACATACCCCGCCACCCGGGGCCCATCCAGGGCAACGAGCCACAGGGAGAGTTCGTTATCCAATTCCGAAGCGATGCTTTTCTCACTCCAGGGGTCTGAAAAACACAGCTTTTCCAGTGCCGCAATTTGGGGAACATGGTCGGCATTCATTTTGATGATATTCATTTTGCGTCGAACCAGCTCTTTCCCCACTTAGCCTCGGCGGTCAAGGGTACATTCAGGGCTGCCACCTGCTCCATTTCCCGGCTCACCAGCGCCGCCACCTGGGGAGCGATGTTTTCGGGACATTCTACAATCAATTCATCGTGAACCTGCAGTAAAAGCACCGCTTCCGGGAAGTTTTTCCGTAAAGCCCCATCCACCCGGATCATGGCCAGCTTTATTAAATCCGCCGCCGTACCCTGGATGGGGGTATTCAGGGCGATTCGCTCGGCACCGCTGCGGATATTGAAATTGCTGCTGGTCAACTCCGGGATATACCGCTTGCGGCCGTACATGGTGGCGGTGTAGCCCTTCTCCCGGGCATCGGCCACCACGTTTTTCATATATTCCCGAACGCCGCGGTAATTGGCCAGGTAGCTTTCAATATAATCCTTCGCCTCCCAGCGGGAAACGCCGATATCCTCCGCCAGGGAGAATTCGGAGATGCCGTAGACGATACCGAAATTGACGGCTTTCGCATGGCGCCGCATCAGGGGCGTGACCTGGTCTGTGGGAACAGCAAAGACCTGGGCAGCGGTGACGGTGTGGATATCCATGCCATCCCGGAAGGCCTTCTGCATGGTTTCATCCCCAGCAATATGGGCCAGTACACGCAGCTCAATTTGGCTGTAGTCCGCATCCACCAGCACATGGCCGGGCTTGGGCACGAACATTTTCCGAATCTCCGCACCCAAATCGGTACGGACTGGGATATTCTGCAAATTCGGCTCTGTGGAGGACAGCCGGCCGGTGGCAGTGACCAGGTTCTGGAAGGTGGTGCGGATGCGTCCATCCTCGCAGATGACCTTCAGCAGGCCGTCGGCGTAGGTGGATTTCAGCTTGGTCAACATCCGGTAGTCCATGATGGCAGGGATGATGGGGTGCTTCCCTTTCAGCTTTTCCAGCACGTCGGCGTTGGTAGAGTAGCCGGTCTTGGTCTTTTTCACCGGAGGCAGGCCCAGCTTATCGAAGAGCAATTCTCCCAATTGCCTGGTGGAATTGATATTGAAGGTCCCCTCGGAATAGGAGAAAATCAGGGCCTCGCAATCGGCAATCCGCTGGGACAGCATTTCACCGAACTGGGTCAGCTGTTCCCGGTCGATGGCAACACCGGCCTTCTCCATCCGGTAAAGGACGGAGCAAAGGGGCAGCTCCATCTCGAAGTAGAGCTTTTCCATTCCCTGTTTGCAAAGTTCCTCCCTCAAAACCGGACGAAGATGCCAAATCGCTTCGGCGCAGGCCGCCGCATCCCCATCCTCCACGCTGATGCCAAGAAAATTGGTGGCCAGCTTACTGACCGGGTAATCGGACTGGGAGGGATTCAGGTCATAGGCCGCCAGGGCAGTATCAAAGCCAAATTCTCCAAAGGAAAGGCCCATCTCGTCCAGGCGGTGCATGGTGGTCTTCATATCGTGGCAGATGCAATCCGGCCGCCCCGTCAGGCAGTCCCCTGCCATCTGGGCTTCCATGGGAGTCAGGGTGCAAACGCCCTTCTCCCAGGCGATGCCCAGGGAGCCATCCTCCGCCAGGTATACCGCACAGGGGATACCGCTTTCCGGCAGGTCGGACAACCGGGGCAGCGAAGAAATTTTCTTTTTCTCCGGCTTGGATGCCTCCGCAGCTGCCCCCCGGAGGCCGTATTTATCGATGAGCCGCACAAACTCCAGCCGTTGGAACAGCTCATAGAGAGCCACCTTGTTATAGGGCTGGACGATGGCGTCCCTGGGCTCGAAATCAATGGGGGCTTCGGGGCGAATGGTGGCCAGTTCGTAGGAAAGATAGGCATTATCTTTATAATTGATTAAATTTTCCCGCTGTTTGGGCTTAATGAATGGGTCATCAAGATTTTCGTACACAGCATCCAGGCTTCCAAACTTCGCCATCAAGCCCTTGGCGGTTTTCTCGCCGATTCCCTTGACACCGGGGATGTTATCGGAAGAATCGCCCATCAGGGCTTTCAGGTCAATGAGCTTTTTGGGCTCGAAGCCATATTCTTCCCGGAATTTTTCCTCGGTGTACAGCTCCGCCATGGTCTGGCCGGGACGGGAGATCACCAGCTTTACATGGACATTTTCATCGATGAGCTGCAGCGAATCCCGGTCGCCGGTGACCACCACACACTCCCAGCCGTTGTTGGAGCAAATGCGGCCTACGGTGCCGATTACATCGTCGGCCTCCCAGCCCTGACATTCGTAGATGGGAATGTTCATAGCCCGAAGGACATCCTTCATAATGGGCATCTGCATGGCCAGCTCCTCGGGCATCCCATGGCGGGTGGCCTTGTAGCCATCGTAGCGCAGATGACGGAAGGTGGGCCCATGCAAATCGAAGGCCACGCACACCGCATCCGGATATTCCTCCTTCTGCATCCGTTCCAGGATGTTCAGAAAGCCGTAAATGGCATGGGTATAAAGCCCCTCCCGATTGGTAAGGGGCTTTACTCCAAAATAGGCGCGATTGATTACAGAATTACCGTCTAAAATCAGTAATTTCATACTTTTCTCCACTTGGCACCCTGGGGAGTGTCGATGATTTCGATGCCCCGGGCCTTCAGTTCGTCACGAATCCGGTCCGCCTCGGCCCAGTTTTTGGCTTTCTTGGCCTCGGTACGGGCGGCGACCATGGCATCAATTTCAGGATCGGCGGAAGCGGCCTCCTCCTGGGCCTGCTTCTGGCGGAGCTTTTCCGCGGCAGACAGCAGATTCAGAGAAAGAACGGTGTCGAAATCCGCCAGGGCCGCCAGCTTGGTGGCGTCGGAGCATTTGGCTTTCAGCACATCGTAAACTGCCGTCACCGCCAGAGAGGTATTCAGGTCACCGTTCAGAGCGCCATTGAACTTCTCCTTCAGGGCCGCCAGTGCATCAGCATCCACATCGCCGCCATCCTTCAGGGTGGCAATCTTGGCAATCAGCTTGTCGTAGGCGACCACAGCGTTGTCCAGGTTCTCCCAGGAGAAAACCAGATTCCGACGATAGTGGCTCTGGAGGCAGAACAGCCGGTAGGCCATGGGGTCGTAGCCCTTGCTCTCCAACAGAGAAACCGTCAGGAATTCTCCCTTGGATTTGGACATTTTACCGGTATCTGTATTCAGATGGTGGACATGGAACCAGTAATTGCACCACTTGTGGCCCAGGAAGCTCTCGGACTGGGCGATTTCATTGGTGTGGTGGGGGAAGGCATTGTCGATGCCACCGGCGTGGATGTCCAGATCCTCGCCCAGGTGCTTCATGGAAATGCCGGAGCATTCGATGTGCCAGCCAGGATAGCCCACGCCCCAGGGAGAGTCCCACTTCAGGGCCTGATCCTCGAATTTGGACTTGGTGAACCACAGCACAAAATCGTTCTTATTGCGCTTGTTGGTATCCTCCTCAACGCCCTCCCGGACGCCGATGGCCAAATCCTCCTCGTCGTGGTCGTTGAAAACGTAGTATTTTTCCAGCTTGGAGGTATCGAAATACACGTTGCCGCCGGCCACATAGGCAAAGCCCTTCTCCAGCAGGCCCTCCACGATCTTGATAAACTCGCCGATGCAGTCGGTGGCAGGCTCCACCACATCGGGGCGTTTGATGTTCAGCTTCTCGCAGTCGGCGAAGAACGCATCGGTGTAGAACTTGGCAATCTCCATGACGGACTTATTTTCCCGCTTGGCGCCCTTGAGCATCTTATCCTCGCCGGTGTCCGCATCGGAGGCCAAATGGCCCACGTCGGTGATATTCATGACCCGCTTCACATTGTAGCCCTGGTAGCGCAGGGCCTTCTCCAGCACGTCCTCCATGATGTAGGTCCGCAGGTTGCCGATGTGGGCAAAATGGTACACCGTGGGGCCGCAGGTGTACATCTTCACCACATCGGGAGAATTGGGCTTGGACAGCTCCTTCTTGTGAGAAAGGGAATTATAAAGATACATATTCGTAACCTCCAAAGGTAGTTTATAAAAAAATAACGCCTCTTATACCCTGCGGCACAAGAGGCGGGTCTGGCGACTCGCGGTTCCACTCTCATTTATCACTCAAAACAATTCGCTCCCGGACGCACTTTCACGAATCCCCTCCGCCGGGGCTCCCAGCCAATGGCCCTGACTCTCTGTGGGATGGAATTTCGCTACTCTTTCCGTTCAACGCGATATTCTATTAGATGTATCATACCATTTCTGCCGCCGACTTGTCAAGTAAACGTTCAACGTATATTTACAATTAGTCGTTGCGATTCCCGTGGGATTATGCTATAATGTGACAAAGCACACAGGAGGAACTGTTATGAAAAAGATATGCGCCATTTCACTTTGCCTGTGCCTGATTTTGGCGGCTGGCTGCAGTGCCGACCCCATCGCGCAGCCTCCCACCCCCACGGCGATTCCGGCCACCACAGCCAATAACAATGTTGTGATTGTGGCTCCCACTGAGCCAATCATCATAACTCCGCCGGAGGTGCATCCCATGCACGCCGTTATGATGCCTCCAGTGCAGGAAACCTCCCTCGATGAAGACGGCACGCTGATTTTTACCAAAAGCTATCAGCGCTTCCGGCTGATTTTTAACAGCTCCGATGTAGGCGAAACCGTCGGTCAGGATTTGCTAGCCCGGATGGATACATTCCTGTCCACCGCCGCCGATATCGAATCCTACGCCAGAGCAGACTATGTGGGCCAGACAGACTGGGCTCCCTACTATGTCAGCGTCAGCTACACCCCCACCCGCATTGACCACCATGTGCTGAGCCTCTATGGCCAGCACTCCAGCTACAGCGGAGAAAGCCATCCCTCCAGCGGCACCGAATCTGTCACCTACGACCTCAGCACCGGCACCGCTCTGACCCTGGGCGATATTCTGGTGGAGGGCTATTCCGGCGAAAATATGGCCAGCTTGGTATGCCAGTCCCTGGCAGATATGGCCGGGGAACTCTACAGCGACTACAAAGATGTCATCACCGACCGGTTCACCAACAACGCCGACAGCATCACCAGCTGGTACTTCACCCGCAACGGACTGACATTCCACTTCTCCCCCAGTGACATTGCGCCCACCTTTGTGGGTATCGTTACCGCAGAGGTTCCTTACGGAAGTTTGAATGAACTGCTCCGGGAAAAATATCTTCCTGAAGCGACCGCCGCCTCCGGCAGCATCTATGCCGAGGAATACATTGTTGATGACAGCGAGCGGTTTACCAACATTGTAAGCGTCGAGCTGGACAGTGCCGGAAAGAAGATTTTGCTCTACCCCGACGCCCCGGTGGCTGACCTGCGGCTTGAGGTCGGCACCCAAATGGCTGACGGCTCCGGCTATACCACCCAAACTACGGTTTTCTGTGCCGATACCGTGGCCCTGGGCGAGGCCATCGTGGTCTACGCCGATCTGTCAGACCCCACCAATGTGCTGCAGCTGCGCTATCGAAGCGGCTCCCAGGAGGTTTCCGCCTTCATCATCTACGACGCCGAAGGCGATTCCATCGTCCTGGCCCACGGATAACTTCAAAAAGGACGCATCCACGCCGGATGCGTCCTTTTCATGTTATTTCTGCAAAACTTCCCGCTGGTACTGGGCGATACCCTTGGCCAGGATTTCCATGGCCCGCTCCAGGTCCTCCTGCTTGAGGACGTAGGCAATCCGGACCTCGTTGATGCCCTTGCCGGGGGTCTCGTAGAAGGGTGCGCCAGGGGCGAACATGACGGTGTCGCCATGATCGTCAAACTCCTCCAGTAGCCACCGCTGGAACTTATCGGAATCATCCACCGGCAGGCTGGCCATGACATAGAAAGCACCCATGGGCTCCTCCACCACCACGCCGGGAATCAGCCGCAGCCGGGAAACCACCGTATCTCTGCGCTTTCTGTACTCTGCCTTGCAGCGGCGGAAGAACTCGTGGTCCACATCGTACAGGGCCGCAGCGCCCAGCTGGTCGATAGTGGCCACCGCCAGACGGGACTGGCAGAATTTCAGCAGCGCAGCCTGCAGCTCCTTATTCTTGGTCACCACGCAGCCCACGCGGGCGCCACAAGCGGAAAACCGCTTGGAAACAGAGTCGATGATGACCAGATTGTCATCGATATCATCAAACCGGGCCATGGTGGGCACACCGAACTTATCGTCATAGCAGAATTCCCGGTAAACCTCGTCGCAAATCAGGAACAAATCGTGCTTCTTGGCGATGTCGGCAATCATCCGCATCTCTTCCTGATCCAGCACCACGCCGGTGGGGTTGCCGGGGTTGGTAATCATGATGGCACGGGTATTCTTGGTAATGAGGCTCTCGATTCGCTCCCGCTTGGCGTAGCGGTAGCCCTCCCAGGGGTTGGTGGGCAGGGCCCGGATAACACCGCCTGCCGCATGGACGAAGGTGGTATAGTTGGGATAGTATGGCTCCGGGATGATGACCTCGGTATAGGGGTCCAGAATGGAAAGGCAGGTCAGCAGCAGCGCCTCACTGCCGCCGGTGGTGATGAGGATATCCTTGGTATCCAGGTCAACCCCCAGCTCCTTGTAATAATTCTGCACCGCATTGATCAGCACCGGCATACCCGGAGAAGCTTCATATTCAAGGGTGGACGCATCGAAGGAGCGCACCGCTTCATAGTAAGCCTGGGGAGTGGGCAGGTCCGGCTGACCGATGTTCAGGTGATAGATTTTCTTGCCCTGCTGCTTGGCCGCCACCGCGAAGGGGTGGAATTTCCGCATGGGTGAGGGCTCACAGCGGTTGGCATTGATTGAAATTTGCATTGGTAACCTCCACCGGCGCATTTGCCGGATTTATTCGTAAATTCTATAAGCAGACGGCAAAGCTCAGGGCTTAATGCCGCCAGCGCGATCAAATTCGGAATGGCCATCAGGCCGTTGACGATTTCGGAAAGCCGCCAAATGATGCCGGTACGCAGCACCGCACCCAGGATGACCGTGGCGCCCTGGAGAAGTGCGAACTCTTTCCAGACCTTCTGTCCAAACAGATACTGAGCGCAACGGGCACCGTATAGTCCCCAGCCCAGCACCGTGGCAAAAGCAAACAGGCACAATGCACCGGCGATAAAGACCTTCACCCAGTCCCCCAGCACCGCAGAATAGGCATCCGCTGTCAGGCCGATGCCAGCATCCAGGCCATAGGGAATGGATACGCCGCTGACCAGAATCACCAGGGCCGTCATGGTACAAATCAGGATGGTGTCCAGAAACACTTCCATAATGCCCATGAGCCCCTGCTCCACCGGGTGGGACACATTGGCGCTGCCATGGGCGATTCCGGCGGTGCCCATTCCGGCCTCGTTCGTAAAAACCCCACGGGAAACACCGATGCGGAGCGTGGTCAAAACGGAGCCCACCATGCCGCCGGTGGCTGCTCTGGGAGAAAAGGCTCCCTGGAGAATCGTCCGAAAGGCTGTTGGCACCGCATCGAAGCGCAGAATCAGAACAAGGCTGCCCAGGAGCAGGTATCCAACCGCCGCCAGAGGCACCAGCCGTTCCGTTACCCGGCCGATTCTCCCCGCCCCGCCCAGGAGCAGAGCTAGGACAATCATCGCCAGGATGATGCCCATGCACAAATTCAGCGCCGGGCTGACTTTGCCGCCGAAGGCCAGAATGCAATCGTCGATACCGGTAATCACTGCGTTAATTTGGGTGGCATTCCCCACCCCAAAGGCGGCAACGATGCCGAAAAAGCTGTAGACACTGGCGAGCCAGGCCCATTTTCTTCCCATTCCCCGGGAAATGATGTACATGGGACCGCCCAAACATTCGCCGTTTTGGGAAACTCGGAAATGAACAGACAAGGCGGCCTCTGCCAGCTTTGTGACCATCCCCAGCAGGGCGCAGACCCACATCCAGAAAATGGCCCCCGGGCCACCAATGGCCAAGGCCCCGGCAACACCGGCCAAATTCCCGGTGCCCACAGTGGCCGCCAAAGCGGTACACAGGGCCTGAAAGGGCGAAACCCCTTCGGAGGATTCCTTTTTTCCGGTCAGACGATGCCAGAAATCCCGGCAGGCTGCGGGAAACAGTCGAATCTGGGCGAATCCGGTGCGCAGGCTCAAAAACATTCCCACGCCCAAAATCATCACCAGCGCGGGAACCCCCCACACCAACGAATAGGCCTTTTCCAGAAATTCGCCCATAGTACCTCCCTAGCATACCACTAAATCCCGATTCTTGCAAGAGAAATATTTTTATATCTCCTCTGGCGAAGCAAATTATCATTCAACGCATATACCTTTCGCTCTGTCATCCTGAGCGAGCGTTAGCAAGTCGAAGGATGACATATCTGTGAACTTCCTTCAGCAAATTATACTTCACAAAAAAGCAGTCTCTGCATTGAGAGACTGCTTTCGTAATTATTCCCAAGTGGCCCAGATTTCCGGGCAGAAGCCCACGGTGGCTTGCTTGCCGTTGCGGACGATGGGGGTCTTCATCAAGGCCGGATCGTCAAATACCCGGTCCTCCTTGGCCCGCTTGTCGTCCATGTATTTCAGCAGAGTCACCTGCTCAGACTTACTATCCCAGTCAATCAGGTTATCGATGCCGCCAATTGCCCGGAGGACACTGTCAAATTCCTTCCCGGACAGGCCGAACCGCAGCAAATCCACGGACTGAAATTTCACCCGCCGTTCCTTGAACCACCGCTCCGCTTTCTTGGTGTCGAAGCACTTGGATTTTCCAAAAATCTGAATATTCAATATTGTACCTCCATCAGGCAGAGCCCCTGGGCGCTCATCAGCATCCCGGCTTTCGCCCGCTCCGCGCCGAATAACGCCGGAATGGATTCCGGTGTCCTTTGGTGCAGACCAACCTCCACCAACGTTCCCACCAGAATACGCACCATGTTATATAGGAAGCCGTTGCCGGTGAAATCGAATTGCAGCTCCTCCCCTGCCCTGCGGATCGTAATAGAATCAATTCGACGAACTGTGGACTTTTTCTTGGACTTCGCAGCGCAAAATGCGGAAAAATCATGCTCTCCCAGAAGAAATCCTGCCGCTTTTTCCATGGCCGCCACATCCAGCGGCTCCGGCAGCACCGCAACGAACCTGCGTTGAAAGACACAGGGCGTTTCGGCATTCCAGATCCGGTAGCGGTAGGTTTTCACCTTGGCATTCAGCCGGGCATGGAACCGCTCCGAAGCCTCTTTACAGGAATATATGCCGATATCCTCCGGCAAATACCGCCGCAGCTGGCACAAAATTTCCCCGGTGGCCATGGTGCTGTGGCAGTGAAAATTCGCCACCTGCCCCAGGGCATGGGCCCCGGCATCGGTGCGGCCGCTGCCGGATATTTCGATGGGCTCCCCCAAAATACGGGTCAGCGCCTGCTCCAGCTTGCCCTGGATGGTGTTCTCCACCCCGGGAAGCCGCTGCCAGCCCCGGTAACGGGTGCCGTCGTAGCAGATATCAAGCCGCAGATTCCGCATACTCCTCCAATTCCGCCCGTGCCTCCCGCTCATTGTCCGCGGAAAACAGGAACTTTCCATTCACATCATACACCTGAACGTGCCCCTGAACATAACGCATCGAAAACATAGCCATCAACCTTTCGTTCTTTATGGCTATATATTACCTGCCGATATGTCCAATAAAACGTACTTTACGCCACTTCGTAGCCTGCGTCCGTGATGGCCTTCTTCAGGGCCTCCAGATCCGCATCACCGGTGACGGTAACATTCTTCGCCTGCAGATCCACCACCGCATCCACCGTGCCGGGGACGGCCTTACAGACCTTCTCCACCATGGCCTTGCAGTGAGGGCACATCATGCCGTTGACATTGATAACAGTTTCCATTTTCGGTTCCTCCTTGATAATGGGTTTTTCCGCCGGAGTAACGGCGGTTTTCGACTTGAAAAAGCGCAGCCGCAGAGCATTGCTCACCACAAATACGGAGCTCATGCTCATGGCCGCCGCACCCAGCATGGGGCTGAGCTGCCAGCCGAAGGCCGGATACAGGGCGCCTGCCGCCACAGGGATACACAGGGCATTATAGAAAAACGCCCAGAAAAGATTTTGCTTGATATTGCGAAGGGTGGCCCGGCTCAGCTCTACCGCGCCGCTGACGCCGGTCAGGGACCCGGTCATCAGCACGATTTCTGCCGAATCCATGGCGATATCCGTACCGGCGCCGATGGCCATGCCGATATCCGCCGTCACCAGAGCCGGCGCATCATTGATACCGTCGCCAACCATCAGCACGGCGTGGCCCTGCTGCTGCAAGGATTTCACCGCACCGGCCTTGTCACCGGGCAGCACATCGGCGATCACATGGGTGATGCCGGACTTGTCGGCAATGGCTTTGGCTGTGTTACCATTATCGCCGGTGAGCATCACCACGTCAAGCCCTAATTTTTTCATAGCCTCCACAGCCGCAACGGAATCGCTTTTCAGCACATCCGCCGCAGCGATGGCACCCAGGTATTCCTTCCCGGCGGCAAAATACAGGGGGGTCTTTCCCTGCTCCGCCAACTGGGGATAATCCGGAACCGGAATCCCCTGCTCCTGCATCAGCCGGCGGTTACCGCCGAAGCAGCGCACGCCATCTATCACCGCAGACACGCCACGGCCAGGCAAGGTTTCAAAATCCACCGCCTCGGGATGGTCAATCCCCTTCGCCCGCTCCAGAATCGCCTTGGCAAAGGGATGCTCCGAGGGGCTTTCCAGCGCCGCCGCAATGGGCAGCAATTTGGATGCATCCCCCAAAATATCCGTCACAGCGGGCTTGCCGGTGGTCAGGGTGCCGGTCTTGTCCAGCACCACCGTATCCACCCGATGGAGACCCTCCAGGGCCGCCGCGTTCTTGAACAGCACGCCCATCCGGGCTCCCCGGCCGGTGCCCACCATAATGGCCACCGGGGTCGCCAGGCCCAACGCGCAAGGGCAGGAAATCACCAGCACCGCAATGGCAGAGGTCAGCGAAAATTCCAGGGTCTGCCCGGCGAGCATCCAAATGGCAAATACAACCGCAGCAATGGACATGACCGTGGGTACGAAAATACCGGCGATTTTATCCGCCAGACGGGCGATGGGGGCTTTGGAGCCGCCGGCCTCTTCCACCATACGGATGATTTGAGAAAGGGTGGTATCCTCCCCCACCTTCTCGGCCCGAAACTCCAGATAGCCTTCCGTATTGATGGTAGCCGCTGCCACGGTATCACCGACGGTCAGTTCCACCGGCAGGCTTTCGCCAGTCAGGGCGCTTTGATCCACGGCGCCCCGGCCTTTGGTAATGGTGCCATCCACAGGGATGCTGTCGCCGGAGCGAACGATGATAATATCGCCCACCTTTACATCTTCAACGGCAATCTCCGTCTGAACGCCGTTGCGCAGCACGGTGGCGGTCTTGGGCCGCAGGTCCATCAGCTGGCGGATGGCATCGCCGGTGCGTCCCTTGGCCCGGGTCTCCAGGAATTTGCCCAGGGTCACCAGAGTCAAAATCATGGCTGCGGATTCAAAATACAAATCATGGCTGTACGCCGCCACCGCAGCCCAGTCCCCCCGCTCCATGGCGGCGGACATCAGAAACAGCACCGCCACACCATAAATCAGCGACGCGCCGGAGCCCACCGCAATGAGGGAATCCATATTGGGGCTGCGGTGCCACAGGGCCTTCAGACCACGGCTGAAGTAGCTGCGATTCAGGCAGATAACCGGCAGAGTCAGGAAAAATTGCAGCAGCGCCGCAGTCATGCCGTGGTACCACCCGGGACTGGGGAGGCCCACCATGTGGCCCATGGTGAAATACATCAAAACCACCAGAAAGACGGCGGACCAGATGATGCGCCTCTTCATCTGTTTCAAGGCATCATCTTTGGGCTGTTCTTTCTTCTTTTGACCGGCCAAACTGGCGCCGTAACCGGCGTTTTGGACGGCTTTTTCAATATCCGCCTGGACAGATGCATCCTTGGCCTCCACGACCATGGAACCGGCCAGCAGATTGACCTCGCATTTTTCAACACCGGCAACAGCCCTGGTGACCTTCTCCACCCGGGCCGAACAGGCCGCACAGGTCATGCCGGTCACATCAAATTTCAGCTTCATGGGATACTCCTTTTCTCAGATTGTACAATGGTTTTGCAATGACACTATTTTCTTCGTGGGCTGAAAATACATTCCCAGTATATTTCCCCATTGACACATTAGTATCTTTATGATACTATGCAAATAGCAATTTTGCAAGTATGCACTTTTTTGTGCCATACTATCCTTTTCGATACTAAAGGAGGTTAGCCATGCAGCACAATGAAAATTGCCCTGTGGAGGCCACGCTGGAGCTGATCGGCGGTAAGTACAAGGCGCTGATTCTTTGGCATCTGTCCGAAGGAAAGCTCCGTTTTTCCGAGCTGCGGGATCAGATCAAAGGCGTCACGCCCAAAATGCTGACGCAGCAGCTGCGGGAACTGGAATCCAAACTCCTGATCCATCGGGAGGTGTTCCCCGTGGTGCCCCCCAAGGTGGAGTATTCCCTGACTGATCTCGGTAAGAGCCTGATGCCACTGCTGGTTGCCATGCGGGACTGGGGCTCCGGTTATCTGCGCAGCAAATCCGTTGAACCCGACTGCTTTATGGTAAGCAGCGAACCGATTCTTCAAAACGATTAACGAAAGGAAATTTAGATATGAAAATCAAAATCCTCTCCGACAGCACCTGCGACCTGTCCGCAGAAATCCTTGCGGCCAACGATATTACCCTGGTACCTCTGACCGTTATCAAGAACAATGAGCAGTTTAAGGATGGCGTATCCATCACCCCTGATGTGATCTTCCAGCACGTTGCGGGCGGCGGCGATCTGTGCAGCACCACCGCCAACAACATGGGAGAATACGCAGAATGGTTTGAAAAATACGCCGGTGATTACGATGGCGTCATCCACATCAACATCGGCTCCGGCTTCTCCTCCTGCTACCAGAACGCCTGCCTGGCCGCTGAGGATTTCCCCAACGTCCGGGTCATCGACTCCCAAAATCTGTCCACCGGTCAGGGTTTGGTGGTGCTGGAGGCCTGCCGTCTGGCCAAGGATGCAACCGATTTGGATGCGTTGGCCAACGCCCTCCGGGAATTCACCGGCCGGGTGGAAGCCAGTTTCCTGCTGAGCCAGCTGAATTATATGGTCAAGGGCGGCCGCTGCTCCTCCGTTGTTGCCCTGGGCGCTAATCTGCTGAACCTGAAGCCCTGCATTGAGGTCAAGGACGGCAAGATGAGCGTGGTCAAAAAGTATCGGGGCAGCTTTGAAAAGTGCCTGCCCATGTATGTCAAGGACCGGCTGGCAAACCGGGAAGATTTGGTTCGTGACACTCTGTTCGTCACCAAGACCCCCGTCAGTGACGAGGCCTATGCCGCTGTTATGAAGGCCGTCAATGAATACGGCAACTTCGCCACCACCTACGAAACCGATGCCGGCTGCACCGTCAGCTGCCACTGCGGCCCCGGCACCCTGGGCGTTCTGTTTGTCCGAAAGTAAGACTGATACACCGCCGGAATCACCGGCGGTGTTATTTTTTTCTCTTGTATTTCTCCAAAGCTGTGCTATACTTGAGGAAAACGGACAAGCAGAGGAACATTATGGACTACAATACCCTTTTGGATATGGCAACGGACTTGGGCTACGAGCTGGCCATGTGCGGCGCGGAGACCTTCCGGGTGGAGGAAAGCATCGGCCGGGTGCTGGAGAGCTACGGGGTCAAGGCCGAGGTCTTTGCCATTCCCAATTGCCTGACAGTGAGCATCGAAACTGCCGAGGGCAAGCCCATGACCCGCATGCGCCGCATCGGCTTCCACGGCAACGACATCGACGGCGTGGAGCGGTTCGCCGGTCTGAGCCGGGCCCTGTGCAGCCGCAAACCAGAGCCCGCCGAGGGTAAGCAATGGCTGGAGCTGGTGCGCCGCAGCCGCCGCAGCTATAGTCTGCTCATTTATCTGCTGGGCAGTTTTCTTGGGGCCTTTGGCTTTGCCATGGTCTTTGGTGGCAGTATCATCGACGGTCTTTGCTCCGGCGTTTGCGGTCTGCTGGTTGGCATCATCGACAAATTCATGGGCAGGCTGAAAGCCAACCAATTCTTCCGCACCATCGCTGCCGCCTTTCCCATGGCACTGCTGGCCTACGCCATGCGGGCGGTGGGGCTGTGTCACAATGCGGACATGGTCACCATCGGCGCTTTGATGATCCTGGTGCCCGGGTTGCTGTTTACCAACGCCATGCGGGACATCATTTTCGGCGACACCAACTCCGGCACCAACCGCATCGTTCAGGTGCTTCTGATTGCCGCCGCCATCGCCCTTGGCACCGCCGCGGCCTGGAATACCGCCGCCCTCCTTTGGGGGCACCCAGTGGAGGGCCCTGCGGGCATTGGCATTTTGGCAAGTCTGCTCCCCTGCCTCATTGGCTGTTTCGGTTTCAGCATTCTGTTCAACATCCACGGCGCCGGTTCCATCCTCTGTGCCATCGGCGGTGTGATTACCTGGCTGGTGTACAGCCTGTGTATCCACTTCGGCTGCAGCGACCTGACCGGCTACTTCTGGGCCACGATTTTCTCCGCCGCCTATTCCGAAACCATGGCCCGGGTCCGCAAATGTCCCGCCATCGGCTATCTGGTGGTAGGCATCTTCCCCCTGATTCCTGGTGCCGGCGTTTACTACACCATGCGCCACGCAGTAGAGGGCGAAATGGAACGCTTCGCCTCCCAGGGAATGCACACCGCCGCCATCGCCGGCATCATGGCCGTGGCCATCCTACTGGTGTCCACCACCGTTCGGATGTGGTATTCCCGTCCCCAAAAATAAGAATTGGGCACCCGGTTGGGTGCCCAAATTTTTATAGTTGAGAAAAAATCTCGCCCAGGCTTTGGTGAAAGACAAGATTTGCCCGGTTATCGTAGGGAGTTGCATCCCGGTTGATGAGGACCAGGCGGTTGCCCCGGTAGTAGTTGATCAGCCCCGCCGCAGGATACACCGTCAGACTGGTGCCTGCCACGATCAGCAGATCCGCATTGGCGATGGCCTGGACGCTTTTTTCGATGGTGTTCTGATTCAGGCTTTCCTCGTAAAGCACCACATCCGGTTTCACGATGCCGCCGCAGTCGCATTTCGGCACGCCGTCGCTGTCCTTCACAAATTCCGCAGGGAAGAACCCACCGCAGCGGGTGCAGTAATTCCGCAGGACAGAGCCGTGGAGCTCATAGACCCGCCTGGAGCCGGCCTTTTGATGGAGCCCATCGATATTCTGGGTCACCACCGCCGATAACTTGCCCTCCGCTTCCCACTTTGCCAGCACCTTGTGGGTAACATTCGGCTCAAAGCCCAGGGGCAGCATCTTCTCCCGGTAGAACCGGAAGAAATAATCGGGCTTGCGCTCATAGAAGCTGTGGGAAATAATCTGCTCCGGCGGATAATCAAATTTCTGGCTGTACAAACCATCCACACTCCGAAAATCCGGAATACCGGATTCCGTACTCACCCCGGCTCCGCCGAAAAATACAATTCGTCTACTTTCCCCAATCCATTTTTTAAGCGTTTCCAGCATCCTCTTCCTCCATTTCCTTCAGCAGTTTTTTGTCCTGCTTAGAAGAAAGGTCCAGCTTTTCGTACATATCCGGGCGGCGTTCTCTTGTGCGGCGGAGGGCCTGCTTTCTGCGCCACTGGCGGACTTTTTCGTGGTTGCCGGAGGTCAAAATCTCCGGAATCGCCCGTCCATGCCAGACGGCGGGGCGGGTGTATTGGGGGTATTCCAGCAGGCCATTGAAATGGCTCTCGTCCTCGAAGCATTCCGGGTCCGCCAACACACCGGGCACCATGCGGCACACCGCATCCGTCACCGCCATGGCGGCGATTTCTCCGCCGGTGAGGACAAAATCCCCCAAAGAAATCTCTTCATCCACACATTCATCGATGAACCGCTGATCGATGCCCTCATAGTGGCCGCAGACCAGGATGATATTGTCCAGCTTGCTCAGCCGAATGGCGTCCGCCTGCTTAAAGGTATGGCCGCAGGGTGAAAGATAAATGGTATGCACCGGGCCACCGGCCTCGTCGCGGACCGCCTCCCAGCAGCGGTACAGCGGGTCCGCGGTCATCACCGCACCCCGGCCGCCGCCGTAGGGGTAGTCATCCACCTGATTCTGCTTGTTGGCGGTGTAGTCCCGGATTTGATGGGTATCGATTTGAATATACCCCCGCTCCTGGGCCCGGCCCAGGATACTTTCGGACAAAACATCCCCCAGGGTCTCCGGGAACAGGGTCAGGATGTCAATTCTCATCGGTTCGCATCCCCTCGATCAGCTTCACTTCCATGCGATTGCCCTCAACATCCGTAGACAGGATGAACTGGTTCACCGCTGGGATCATATATTCATGCTCCCCCACGACCACGTACACGCTGTTTCCGGGATAATCCATCACCTCGGTGATCTTGCCGATGGATTCCCCTTCCGCAAAGACCTCAACCCCGATCAGCTCGGCGGCGAAAATCACCTCGTCATCGATATCCTCCCGGTACAGCTCGATGATCTTGCCACGCATGGCCTGGGCGGCCTCCATGGTGTCGATGCCGGAGAGCTTCACCAGATTACAGGTTTTCTGAATCCGGCAGCTTTCGATGGTATATTCCTTTCCGCAAATGCGGCAGCGTTCAAAATCACAAAGATCCTCCGGTGAATCCAGCCAGGGCAGCACCTTCACTTCGCCCTTGATTCCATGGGTGGTGACGATTTCACCGGCTTCAATAAATTGGAGTTTCATGCTACGTACCTCCTGTAATGGCTCCCCTTTCAGGGGAGCTGGCACGGCGTAAGCCGTGACTGAGGGGTCATTCAACTGCTTGCGACGCAAGCAGTTGATGTGATTTGCTCTGCAAATCACACACCCTTCCGCCCCTTCGGGGCACCTCCCCTCAAAGGGAGGATTAAACGAAAAATGCGTGACGCCGCAGCGCCACGCATAAGCCGTTAATCCACGATTTCGACCGTGACCTTCTCGCCGGTGCGCTGGGCAACGGTTTTCACGATGGTGCGGGTCTCTTTCGCGATCCGACCCTGTCGGCCGATGACCTTGCCCATGTCGCCCTCGGCAACACGGAGCTCAAGGACCTTGCCGTCCTCGTCATCAATCTCGGTGACGGTGACAGCGTCGGGGTTATCGACCAGGTTTTTTGCCTTATACAGCAAAAGTTCTTTCATTTCGATAACTCCTTTAGGGCAATCACAGCACGCCAGCCTTCTTCAGCAGGCCACGAACGGTGTCGGGGGGCTGAGCGCCGTTCTTGATCCAAGTCTGAGCCTTCTCAGCATCCACAGTGATGACAGCGGGCTCGGTCAGGGGATTGTAAGTGCCAATCTCCTCGATGCAGCGGCCGTCACGGGGAGAACGGGCATCAGCAACAACGATACGGTAGAAAGGAGCCTTCTTCGCACCCATTCTTCTCAGTCTGATCTTAACCATGAGAGTTCACCTCCAAAAAATTCTTTTCTATATCGCAAAGCTATTTGCTTTCAGCGAACACAATAGATTCTTCTGTCATCCCAAAGAGTAGCGCCAACCGGTGTAACGATTTCCGGAACTATCCGGGAGATTGCCACGTCGCTTCGCTCCTCGCAATGACATTGCTTTTACATTCCGGGGAAGCCTCCGCCGAAGCCGCCCAGGCCCTTCATCCGCTTCATCTTCTTCCCCGCGCCGGGGCCGGAGAACTGACGGATCAGGGTGCGCATCTGCTCGAAGGACTTGAGGAGCTTATTGACATCCTCCACCTTCACGCCGGAGCCCAGGGCGATGCGCTTTTTGCGGCTGGCGCCGATGATGCTGGGATTTTCCCGCTCCTTGGGAGTCATGGACAGGATGATGGCCTCAGTGCGCTGCATGGCCTTCTCATCCACCTTCACATTCTTCAGGTTGGCACCGCCGGGAAGCTGGGACAGAATCTGCTCCATGGAGCCCATGGATTTCAGCTGAACCAGCTGGTCGTAGTAATCCTGCAGAGTAAAGCGGTTGGATTTCAGCTTTTCCTCCATCTCGGCGGCCTTCTTGGCATCGAATGCCTTCTCGGCCTTCTCGATGAGGCTCAGCACATCGCCCATGCCGAGAATCCGGCTCGCCATCCGGTCGGGATGGAAGGGCTCGATATCCTCCAGCTTTTCGCCCATACCGGCGAACTTGATGGGCTTGCCGGTGATGGCCTTGACGGACAGGGCTGCGCCGCCTCTGGCATCGCCGTCGAGCTTACTGAGCATGACGGAGTCAATGTCCAGCCATTCGTTGAAGCTCTGGGCCGCGTTTACTGCGTCCTGGCCGGTCATGGCGCCCACCACCAGCATGATCTCGTCAGGCTTGACGGTGGCCTTGATATTCTTCAGCTCCTCCATGAGGGCTTCATCGATGTGCAGACGGCCGGCGGTATCCAGGAACACCATGTCGTGTCCGTGCTGCCGGGCGTAAAGCAGAGCTTCCTTGGCGGTCTCCACAGGATTCTGGGTGCCCCGGTCAAAAACGGGGATGCCCAGCTTCTCACCGCAGACCTTCAGCTGTGTGATAGCGGCGGGGCGGTAGATATCGCAAGCCACCAGCAGAGGGTTCTTGCCCTGGCGCTTCATCAGGCCCGCCAGCTTGGAGCCGTTGGTGGTCTTACCGGCGCCCTGGAGGCCAACCAGCATGACCACTGTGGGGCCATTGGGATTGATGGTAATGTGTT
>JAZQHH010000188.1:0-4317 GCA_045540495.1 Faecousia sp. | reverse complement strand
ACATTTCCGCCCGCATTCCTCATCAGTCACCGCCTTGCGGCGGCGACAGCTTCCCCCCGGGGGAAGCCATGGCGCCCCTTCGGGGCGCTCGGTGGCCGTAGGCCACCGCAATTCAAACGCACCGCTAAACAATCATTTACCATCTCAATCAATTTCTCACTTATTCTACCACAAATACACCTGTGGTACAACCCAAATTACGAAACACTGACGCTTTTTCGCATGGCCGATATGGCCCCCTTCTCCAGCCGGGACACCTGGGCCTGGGAGATGCCCAGGACCCCGGCCACCTCCATTTGGGTTTTTCCGTCGTAAAACCGCAGGGCCAGGATCTGCTTCTCCCGGTCCCCCAGCGCCCGAAACGCATCCCGCAGGGCGATGTGCTCCATCCAGTTTCCCTCGGTGTTTTTGGTGTCCCGGACCTGATCCATGACAGTCAGGGGGTCGCCGCCGTCGGAGTACACCGGGTCAAAGAGGCTCACCGGAGCGCAGACCGCGTCCAGGGCCTGGCTCACATCCTCCACGGGCAGCTCCAATTCCTTTGCAATCTCCTCCAATGTGGGCTCCCGGCCCAGCCGCAGCAGCAGCGCCTCCTTGCATTGCAGCACCCGGTAGGCCACATCCCGAATGCTCCGGCTGACCCGGATAGGGCTGTTGTCCCGCAAATACCGCCGGACTTCCCCCGCAATCATGGGTACCCCATAGGTGGAGAATTTCACCTGCTTGTCCGGGTCGAAGTTGGCGATGGCTTTCATCAGGCCGATGCAGCCCACCTGAAACAGGTCGTAGGGGCTCTCACCCCGTTTATCGAAGCGGCCGATGACGCTGAGAACCAGCCGCAGGTTGCCCTCAATGAGCTTTTCTCTGGCTTTTTTGTCTCCGGCCTTCGACAGCCGGAGCAGGGTGTCCATTTCCTCATGGGTCAGGGTCTTTAACCGGGCGGTGTTGATGCCGCAGATCTCTACTTTTCCCTGCATGGTGTCCCTCCTTTTTTTGCTAGTATCTCCATCTGGCGGGCAAACATACGCCGCCGGCGATTTGGAGGAATTCACAAAAATTCCGGCCTCCTTCGTGGGAAAAACCCAAAAGGGGAGGGGGAGCGGTCAGGGGATTTGAACTTTTTCAAGAAAAACGGCCAAATTCCGAAGGGGTTCCGATGGTGACGTAACACCCTGTTTCTTAATTATTGGAAACGTTTATCCATAGACTTATGCACTTTTTGCGGAGGGGTCCGGCTTTGAAAATGCCGGAATACCTGTGGAAAACTCGAACTTTTCCACAATCTCCACAGGTTTTTCCACAGGGGTTTTCCACAGGGGAAAGAATGGTGATATCCATTTTTGGTCAACATAACATTCCTCGTCCTGTTTCGACAAATTCCCCACTTTTCCGGCTGTCAAAAAAACCACAGACCATGGATAGAACGATGAAAAATTGGGACTTGACAAGGGAGATTTCCACAAGGGGGAATAATCCGATGGTAGGGGTGACACATCAATTGCCCACAGAATGTTGAGAAATGCTGTCATTGCAAGGAAGCCGTGCGACGTGGCAATCCATTCTTTCCTACAGCGCAAAGGAATACGGATTGCCGCACCACTTCAGCGGACCGGTTCGCAATGACATCCCTCCGGTTTTGCAATGGGAAGTTAAGACAATTTTAATATTCTCCGGGAAAAGTGCCGAAAGGGGTGCTTCTTCCGGAGAATTTTTCGTGATTTCAGAAAAAGTTTCAAAAATGGGTTGTAACTTTTGTAAATATGATGTAGAATAGTAGAACCAAAATACTGCAAAGATATCGATTTCAAATCGTTTTGGAGGTAATCTCATGGAAAAACCCATTGTATTAGTCATTATGGACGGCGTCGGCAAGGGTGACGGCGGCAGCGGCGATGCTGTTGTGGTCGCCAAGACCCCCACTCTGGATCATCTGCTGGCCACCTGCCCCCATACTTATCTGAAGGCCCACGGCACCGCCGTCGGTCTGCCCTCCGATGAGGATATGGGCAACTCCGAGGTGGGCCACAATGCCCTGGGCTGCGGTCAGGTCTATTCTCAGGGCGCCAAGCTGGTGGGCGAGTCCATCGAAAACGGCTCTCTGTTCCAGTCCGCTACCTGGAAGGAGCTGGTGGCCAATGCCGACGGCAAGGCCATGCACTTTATGGGCCTGCTGTCCGATGGCAACGTCCACTCCAATATCGCCCACCTGATCGCGCTGCTGAAGCAGGCCCACGCCGAGGGCGTGAAGAAGGCCTACTGCCACATTCTGCTGGATGGCCGTGATGTGCCTGCCACCTCCGCCCTGGAGTATGTTTCTCAGCTGGAGGATGTGCTGAAGGCGCTGAATACCGACGGCTGCGACTACGCCATCGCCTCCGGCGGCGGCCGTATGCAGGTGACCATGGACCGCTACGAAGCCAACTGGGGCATGGTGGAGCTGGGCTGGAGAACCCATGTCCAGGCCCAGGGCCGTCAGTTCGCCTCCGCCACCGAGGCCATCGAAACCTACCGGGCCGAGACCGGCTGCATCGACCAGGACCTGCCTGCCTTCGTGGTGGCTCGTGACGGTGAGCCCGTTGCCAAGATCAACAACGGCGATTCTGTTATTCTGTTCAACTTCCGCGGCGACCGGGCCCAGGAGATTTCCCTGGCCTTCGACCGGAAGGATTTCGACAAGTTCGACCGGGGCGATTACACCGGCGTCAAGTTCGCCGGTATGCTCCAGTACGACGGCGACCTGAACATCCCCGAAAATTATCTGGTCCAGCCCCCCGTCATCACCAACACCCTGACCGAGGTGATGGTGGCCGCCGGCATCAACGAGTATGCCCTGTCCGAAACCCAGAAGTACGGCCATGTGACCTATTTCTGGAACGGCA
This sequence comes from Faecousia sp., assembly GCA_045540495.1. Lineage (GTDB taxonomy): Bacteria > Bacillota > Clostridia > Oscillospirales > Oscillospiraceae > Faecousia. The sequence goes on along the minus strand of JAZQHH010000188.1, from coordinate 1,438 downwards.
ACCGCTCCGGCAAGGTCAGCGAAGAGCTGGAAACCTATGAGGAGATTCCCTCCGACGTGATTCCCTTCGAGCAGGCTCCCGCCATGAAGTCCCGGGAGATCACCGAGAAGATGGTGGAGAACATGGCCTCCAAGAAGTTCCAGTTCCTGCGCTGCAACTTCCCCAACGGCGACATGGTGGGCCACACCGGCGTCATGGATGCCGTGGTCTACGCCATGGAATGCGTGGATAACGGCCTGAAGGCGATCATCGAGGCCGCGGACAAGTACGGCTACACCGTGCTGATTACCGCCGACCACGGCAACGCCGACCAGATGACCGAAACCAAGAAGGGCAAGACTTCCGTCCGCACCGCCCACTCCCTGAACCCCGTCCCCTTCATCATCTACGACAAGGATCACGACTGGCAGATCATCGATGGCGAATACGGCCTGGCCAACGTGGCCCCCACCGTGGTCAAGATGATGGGCCTGACTGCCCCCGCCTGCTGGGAAGAGAGCATGGTGTAAGCTCCGTTACCGGCGCAGTGAAAAGATAATAGTGAATAGAGAAGAGAAAAGGTGTGGGCCAAGGCGCACGGATTTCAATCGTCCGCGAAGCGGACACCCTACCTTTTCACTCTTCGCTTTTCACTCTTCACTTAAAAAACAGGAGGTTTATTTATGATTCGTCACAACAATGAAAATGGTTCTGTGTGCATCAGCACCGGCGTTTATACCGATATCGCCGGCACCGCCGCCACCAATTGCTTCGGCGTCAAGGGCATGGCGGCCCGTTCCGTTACCGACGGCGTTTACCACCTGCTCCGCAAGGAGTCCATTGGCAAGGGCGTCCGCGTCCATTTCCACGAGGACGATACCATCTCCATCGACCTGCACATCATGGTGGATAACGGCGTGAATCTGTCCGCCGTGGGCGCCTCCATCATTTCCGAGGTTCGCTATGTGGTCACCAAATGCACCGGCACCGAGGTCCGGGCTGTCAATGTCTACATCGATTCCATGATGATCGGCTAATACGGAGGTAAAGAAATTGAGACAAACCATCAACGGGTCTGATTTTCGCAGACTTATCATCAGTGCCGCCGCTTCCATCGAGATCAACAAGCAGGCCCTGAATGACCTGAACGTGTTCCCTGTTCCCGATGGCGATACCGGCACCAATATGTCCATGACCATCAATGCCGCCGCCGCCGACCTGCGCAAGACCGAGGACCCCACCCTGGATAAGGCTGCCGGCACCGCCGCTTCCGCCATGCTCCGGGGCGCCCGTGGTAACTCCGGCGTCATTCTGTCCCTGCTGTTCCGGGGCATCTCCAAGAAGCTGAAGGGCGCCGCCAATTGTGACGGCGTGCTGTGGGCCGAAGCCCTCCAGGAGGGCGTGGACGCTGCCTACAAGGCCGTCATGAAGCCCGCCGAGGGCACCATCCTGACCGTGG
>JAZQHH010000187.1:0-9620 GCA_045540495.1 Faecousia sp. | reverse complement strand
TCCAATACCAGAAAACAAACGAATCCAGAAGTATAAGGCTCGCTATGCGGCCTAAACAAAACAGCTGCCACCGTAATGGCAGCAGCTGCTTGCATATATTTTTTGTTATTTTCCTGGTCTACTTGACAAGGGGCGGTTCATTCAACCGGAGGGGAGTTTTTTTGAGGGCAATCTGCACAAAAATAAAAAGGGATTTTTGGGTAGCTCGCCGGATGGATTTTTCTTGAAATGTGGGGCCTTTCTGGGGTATAATGAAAAAATGCGTTTTTGGAGCATCCGGCGAAAACGCTGCAGCCGGAGCCAAAAACGCCTTTTCTTTTTACACTACAAATACGGAGGAATGCCCCATGATTGAGCTTACCCATCTGCCTGTCCGGCATGGCAATGTCCCTCTGCGCTTTGCCTTCGGCCATTTTGCCACCAACCACAGCCATATCAACTATTACATCGATATCACCTATCCCAAGACCCGCTACAACGAAGCGAAGGCTGTTGCCAAGCAGCTGGTGGCGAATTTTGTGAATAATACCCCTGTGGATACCATTCTGTGCCTGGATGGCACCACCGTCATTGGCGCCTGCCTGGCGGATGAGCTGACCAAGAGTGGTTTCCGCAGCATCAATACCCACAATACCATTTATGTGGTGGAGCCGGAGTATAACTCCAACTCCCAGATGATCTTCCGGGAGAATATTCAAACCATGATCCGGGGCAAGCATGTGCTGATCCTGATGGCCTCCTGCACGACCGGTTACACCGCAGGCAAGGGCATTGAAGCCATCGGCTACTACGGCGGCGAGGTTGTGGGCGTTGCAGCCCTGTACCGCGCTATAGATGAGCTCAACGGTTATCCTGTTCGCTCGGTTTACAGTCTGAAGGACTTCCCGGATTACGCCAGCTACGACTATAAGGACTGCCCCTACTGCAAGGCAGGCAGAAAGATCGACGCCCTGGTCAATTCCCACGGCTATTCTTCCCTGTAAGAGAATATCAAGACCGCCCCTCCGGCTGGAGGGGCGGCTTCTGTTTTACAGGGCGTTGTCAAGGGGGCGCAGCACACAGTATTCATCGTACCGTGTATCGTTGACGGTGGTCAGGAACAGCAGATGCAGCTGGGGTTCCTCAAAGGTCAGCTGATCCAGAATATCCGGAATTTGAGACGCGGCGATATCATCCAGGTACAGCCGGCTGTTTCCGGCAGGGAGGGGGAAGGTACCGTCCGACCCGGTAAAGGAGACGCAGAACCGGTCGTTGGCGCATTTTTTAGCAAGATACGCCGCGGCATCGGCGATGGCCTGGGCCTTGTCCCCCTCAAAGATGATCTGGTCAGTATTGGGGAACCGGAAATCGGTGTAAACCACCTCGTCAAAGCCCAGCATCCGCAGCTCCATGGCGATCTGGGTCAGGTGATCCAGGGTGCCCTGAGAGGTAGGATTCAGCCAGTAGCAGTAGTCGTCATCCCACCACAGGGAACCGTTGGCGCCGACCTTCGGCAGCCCGTCAGGCACATTGTCCAGTCCGTACTGCCAATCCCGCAGGGCGGGGATACGGGCGATGGCGTAAAGCTCGCTGTTGCATAGCCAGTAGATCAGCTCATCCATTTGGGCGATGTCTACCTCTTCGGAGGGTTTTCCGGCGCTGGAGGAATAGTGAAAATGTCCCTTAGGATTTTTCACATCCAGCAGCACAGCGGTGCCCTTTGGCAGGGTCTGTAGCTTGGCCTTGACGGCGGAAATATCCTCCTGCAGATCCTGAAAGTCGATGTAATAGCCTTTGATGCCGGTTTCTTCTTTTTCAACCGGGATTTCCTGGGGAATTTCAGGCTCCTCGTAGAGGATTTTTACGGTTTCCTGAACCGTGGGAGCCTCTGCCGGAAGGCCGGTGGGGATGGGGCCAAGGTTGAAATCCAGCTTGGCACCATCGGGTCCATAGGTGATGAAGCGGCCCGCCCAGATGATCCAGCAGACCCAGGCTACCGCTGCCAGCAGGGAAGCGGTAACCAGGAACAGAAGCGCCCGCCGCAAAAATTGTCGGGTGCGGTAAGAAAAAATCATAGGCCGCTCCTTTCTGCAGTGACGCAGCGCCAGTCTTCCTTCCGGCGAACAGAAGTAACGGTCAGCCCGGCGGCTGTCAGGGCGGCGGTGACATCCTCCAGCCGGGTATCCAGAATGCCGGAGCAGATCAGTTTGCTTTTAGCACTCAGAAAATTGGGAAGAATGGGAGCAAGACCAATGATCACATCGGCAACGATGTTTACAAGAACCACATCGTATTCCTGATCGGCAAGAGACGCCATCAAACTGTCGTCGGCGGTGACATTGCCGGTGCGGGCAGTAAATTCCGGGGCGGCAAAGCCGTTGTAAGCGGCGTTCTCCCGGGCGATATCCTCGGCCTTGGGGTCAATGTCGATACCAATGGCGCTGGCGGCGCCCAGACGCAGAGCGGCAATGGACAAAATACCGCTGCCGCTGCCAAGGTCCAGACAGTGACTGCCGGGAGCGACCAACTCTTCCATAGCCTCCATCACCATCTGGGTGGAGGGGTGCGCTCCGGTGCCGAAGGTCAGACCCGGGTCCAGAATAACCTTTTCCCGGCCTTCGGTGTCGGTATCTGCCAGCCAGTAGGGCAGGACGATGAGCTTTTCGCCAATGGGCTGAGGGGGGTAGCTGTCCTTCCAGCTTTCCTCATAATCCACATCGGGCAGGGGAGCGGCGGTCATCTCCAGTCCCAGTCTTTTGACCAAAGCGGTGAGCCGCTCCATTCCGGTGCTGTCGGCCTCCTCCAGGTACAGCTTCACCCGGGATAATCCCTGGAGCTTTTCCTGGAGTTCTTCGTCAATATAGTCCCAATATTCCCGGTTTTCTTCTAAAAAAGTTTCAAATTCCCCTTGATCCTCAATCACCAGGTCCGGAAAGCCACCGGCGGTGAGATTGGTGGTCACATAATCAATATTTTCGGGGGTGGTGTTAATCGTTATTTCAAGCCAAGCCATGGCACGGTCCTCCTCAAATGGGATGGTAAATGTTTATTTAACGTACGAATCTACAATTCTGTCATCCTGAGCGAGCGTCAGCGAGTCGAAGGATCTACGCACTACATTACCCTGAAACATATCAATCATGCGTAGATCCTTCGACTCCGCTTCGCTTCGCTCAGGATGACATACATTTTACATTTACTCCGCTAAACAATCAATTTGCTTATCAACAATACCACCATTCTACCCCATTCCGGCGGAAAGTGCAACGGGATAATTTGTGAATTTTTATTTCCGCTCTTCCTATTTCCGATGTTTTGGTATATAATAGCTACATTCATCAATGAAGGAGTATATCCATGATTCAAACCATCCAGCTTTTGCCGGGGGTTACCCTGCGGTGCTTTCCGGCGGAGCGTTTTAAGCAGGGATGTCTGAGCTTGCAATTCCTGCGGCCTATGACCCGGGAAGAGGCGGCTATGAACGCCCTGATCCCGGCTGTTTTGCTCCGGGGCACGGAAAAACGGGCGGATTTGCGGGCCATCACCCTCCATCTGGACGACCTTTACGGGGCTTCCGTTGGGGCATTGGTTCGCCGCATTGGCGACTACCAGACTGTTGGTCTCCATTGCAGCTTCATCGAGGATCGCTTCGCACTGTCCGGCGATCGTATCCTGGCTCCAATGATCGAATTTTTGGGAGAATTATTATTGGAACCGCTGACAGAAAAGGGCGTTTTTTCGGATAATTTCGTTCAAAGTGAAAAGCGGAATCTTATTGCCACCATCGAATCGGAACGCAACGATAAGCGGGCCTACGCTGCGGCGCAGATGCTGAAAAAAATGTGCGCCGCCGACAGTTTCGGTATTCCCCGCCTGGGCGAAGCAGAGCAGGTGGAGGCCATCAATGCCGCCGGCCTCTGGGCCCATTATCAGAAAATTCTGCGGGAAAGCCCGGTGGAAATTTTCTACGTGGGCAGTGGAAAGCCCGAAGAGTTGGTCCAATGGCTGCGGCCTGTTTTTGAGAGAATCACCAGAGCGCCCGTGAGCATGCCTGAGCAAACCCCGTTCCGGGACGGCGGCACCGGCGATCATACCGAGACCATGGAAATCACCCAAGCGAAGCTGGTGATGGGATTCACCACCCCCATCACCAACCGGGATCCCCGCTTTGCTGCCATGCAGGTGCTGAATACGCTGTTCGGTGCCGGAATGACCAGTAAATTGTTTATGAATATCCGGGAAAAAATGAGCCTGTGCTACTCCATAGGCTCCGGTTACTATGGCAGTAAGGGCATCATGACTGTCTCCGCCGGTATCGATACGGAAAAAGAGCTGGTGGTGCGGGCCGGGATTTTGGAACAGCTGGATGCCTGCCGGACCGGGGAGATCACGGACGAGGAGCTCCTCTCCGCCAAAGAGGCGATCCTCTCCGGCCTCCGGGGTGTTCACGATTCCCCCGGTTCCATCGAGGGCTACGAGACCACTGCGGCCATTGGCGGCCTGAAACTGACGGTTGAGGATTACCGTCGGGCGGTGGAGGCTGTGACGGTGGAAGCTGTGATGGAGGCGGCGAAAACTGTGATGCTTCATACTACCTATTTCCTGAAGGGGGCTAGCGTATGACGGAACTGAAATACCCCCGGTTGGGAGAGAGCCTGCACCGGAAGGTGCTGGAGAACGGCCTGACGGTGCTGGTGGCCCCCCGTCCGGGCTTCAGCCGAAAGATGGCCTATTTTGTCACGGATTTTGGCTCTATTCATCGCAAATTTTCGCTGGATGGTGAGGAATATTCCGTTCCTGCGGGTATTGCCCATTATTTGGAGCATAAAATGTTCGATCTTCCCGGCCGGGATGTGACTGCTGAGCTGGCGGAGCTGGGGGCCAATGTGAATGCTTTTACCAGCTACGATATGACCGCCTATTATTTTTCCTGCACGGATAATTTTGAAGCCAGTCTGAAATGTCTGCTTGAATTTGTGTCCATGCCTTATTTCACCGAGGAAAGTGTGGAAAAGGAGCGGGGCATCATCGACCAGGAAATCGGCATGAATCTGGATGCACCGGATTCGGTGATTTTTGAGCGGCTCATGGAGGGGATGTACCGGGAACACGATATCCGCACCCCTATTTTGGGCACTTCTGAGACGATCCGTCAAATTACCCCTGAAAATCTGTACCTGTGCCACCGGGCCTTTTATACGCCGGGGAACATGGTGCTGTGTGTGGTGGGCGATGTGGATGTCCACCGGGTGGCTGCCATTGCTGAGGAGATTTTGGGAAAGGAGAAACGTTCTGTAGCCCAAAAATCTCCCATTCCGGTCGAGGCGCTGACTTGCCCCATTCCGGAGCAGAGCCGCAAAATGGAGGTGGCCATGCCCACCTTCCAGCTGGGCTTCAAAGCTGCACCCGTCGGCACCGGGCTGGATGCCATCCGGCAGGAGGTCATCGGCGATCTGGCGTCGGAGGCACTGTTTGGCGAAAGCTCCGAGCTGTATTTGAGACTTTATGAGGAAGGACTCATCGACCAGTCCTTCGGCGGCGGCTTTGAGACCGTGGACGGCTGCGCCATGCTCAGCTGCGGCGGCGACAGCCACGATCCCAGAGCTGTGCGGGATGCGATTATCAGCCGCGCCGCTGAGATTGCTGCCGATGGGGTGGGGGAGAGTGCCTTCCGCCGGATGGTCCGCAGCGCCCTGGGCCGCCGGATCCGGGATTTGGACAGCTTCGATTCCACCTGCTTCCGGCTGTGTGCCTACCATTTTTCGAAATTCGATTATTTCGATTTCCCGGAGGTCTACGAAAGCGTCAAACCGGCAGATATCCGGGCGTTCCTGGCAGAAACCGTCCAAAAAGAACGGTGCAGCCTGTCGATTATTGAACCTTTGGCGTAATGACTGTCCTTGTGGCTTTGTATCGATGATAAATTAAAGGAGGAGCCTACATGAAATATTATACCGAAATCAGCTTTCCCTCCCTGGGCATCAGCCTGGACCCAAGCCGGGGGTTCAGCATTGGCAGCCTGGAGATCCATTGGTATGGCGTTCTGATCGCTTTGGGTCTGATGCTGGCGGTGCTGTATGGCTGCAGCCGCTGCAAGGAGTTCGGCCTGGTGGAGGACGACCTGATCGATGGTGTGCTGTGCATCGCACCCTTTGCGGTGGTCTGCGCCCGGTTGTATTACTGCATCTTTGAGTGGGATAATTATAAAGATAATTTGCTGGATATTTTCAAGGTTTGGGAGGGCGGCTTGGCCATTTACGGCGGTGTCATCGGCGCGGCCATTGGCATTATCGTCTTTGCCAAGGTCAAAAAGGATAAGGTCAACCTTTTTGCGGTGCTGGACATTACCGCCATCGGCTTTCTGATCGGACAATCCATCGGCCGCTGGGGCAATTTCATCAACCGGGAGGCCTTTGGCGCCCCCACCGACAGCTTTCTGCGGATGGGGCTGCTGAATCAGTTCGGCATGGTTGAATACTATCATCCGACCTTTTTGTATGAGTCGATTTGGAATTTTTGCGGGTTTTTGCTGCTGCATTTCCTGGCGAAGCATCGCAAATACGACGGGCAGATCGCGCTGGGTTACGTTGCCTGGTACGGCCTGGGCCGGGCCTTTATTGAGGGCCTGCGGATGGACAGCCTCTGGTGGGGCCCCTTCCGTGTCAGTCAGGTGCTGGCGGCGCTGAGCTGCGTTGCGGCGGTGGAACTGCTGATCTGGTTCCGTATCCACCAGCCCGATCCTGAGAAAATGTTTGTCCGCCGGGTGGCACGACGTCAGGCGGAGCAGGAAGCATTGGAGGCTCAGTCGGATGAATAATATTATCGAAACCCTGGAAAAAGCGGCGTATCAGGCTGTTGGCAGCATGGCTGATGATTTATCCGCCGCCGCCATCGAGCAAAGACTGTGGGAAGCCTACCGGGACCTTGGACGGCAGTATTACGAGACCATCCAGCAGGGCGGCAAGCCGGAGGGGCCGGGCTTTCAAGCGCATATGCGCAGAATATCTGATCTGCTGATCCAGTTGCGTGATAAGCGAAACAGATAACGAAAAGGAGGGGCATCGCCCCTCCTTATTTCATGAATTTATCGATGGCCTGGCACAGATCGTCGATGGCGTCTTGGTCCCCGGCGGCTACTGCGTCTACCATACAGTGGTGGATGTGGTCTTTCAGGATCACCTTGCCGGTGTTATCCAGGGCGGAACGCACCGCTGCCAGCTGGATCAGTACCTCGGAGCAGTCCACCCCGTCCTCCACCATCCGTTTCACCTTTTCCAGATGACCGATGGCCCGGGCCAGACGGTTGACGACGGCTTTTTGATTTTCGTGGACATGGCCGTGGGAATGGGCAATGCCATGGGCGTGCAGATAGGCGTGGTCGTGTTGCTCGGACATAGGGATACCTCCGGAAGACATTTGCCTTATCATACCTTATTTTGTTTTTTCTCGCAAGCCCCCACGGGGGATAAGGGGGAAATTATTGTTTATGAAACGATAATTTATCCCAGAGTGTGATCCGTAATGAATAAAAGTTTTGACAACTGGCGTATTGGATATTATAATGTAGGAAAAAAGCAAAGGAGAACCGTTATGCATTTGCACCATGACCATCTTGGCGGCGCTCATGACCATGAGCACAGCCATACCCATACCCATGAGCATACCCACGACGGCGTGACCCACAGCCATGAGCATTCCCATGCCCATAGCCACGATCATGCCCACCCCCATGACCACGACCATCTCCATGGCGAGGGCCACGCCCACGACCACAACCACTGCGCCGGTGCCTGCTCCGGCTGCCAGAGCCAGTGTGAGCATACCCCCCAGGAGGAGCTGGTGGCGCTGATGAAGTATATGGTGGGTCATAACGCGGCTCATGCCAGAGAATTGGCGGAGCTGGCAGCCAAGGCCCAGCAGGTGGCAGGGCAGGGGGCCTACGAGCAGATTATGGCAGCGGTGTCCGACTTCGAGAAGGGCAACCTGCGGCTGTCCGCCGTGATGGCGGCCATGGACGTAAAGTGAGGCTGCCATGTGCCTGTCTACTGTTTATAAAAATGTGATGGAGCCTGCCTCCGTCGTGATGAAAAACGTTATGGCCATCGAATGCCGGGATGGAAAGGTGATTCTTACCGACCTGATGGAGCGTCAGGTGGAGATCATCGGTACTCTGGAAAGCGCCAACCTGGTGGATGGCTACGTCATTGTAAAAGAATCCGAATAATTTCAATATAGAGGTGTATTAAAATGGCAAAGACAATTTCCGATGTCCTTTCCCTGATTCAGGAGAACGGCATCAAGATGGTGGACTTCAAGATGGTGGATATCAACGGCCAGTACCGTCACGTCACCATTCCCGCGGAGAATTTCTCTGAGGACACCATGAAGAGCGGCATCGGTTTCGATGCTTCCAACTATGGCTATGCCGTGGTGGAGAAGAGTGACATGGTCTTCATCCCCGACCCCGACACCGCCGTCATCGACCCCTTCTGCTCCATTCCCACCCTGTCCATGACCGGCAACGCCATGATCATCGACAGCCCCGAGAACCGGCCCCTGGCCCAGTACCCCCGGAACATCATCCGGGCTGCCGTCCAGCGGATGAAGGACGAGGGCGTGGCGGATACCATGCTGATCCTGCCTGAGTTCGAGTTCTACCTGTTCGACCAGGTGGGCTGGGAAGTCAGTGGCCGGGAAATCAGCGCCGGCGTGGATGCCCAGCAGTCCTACTGGAACAGCGCCGTGGAAGGCAAGGGCGTTGTGGTGCCCAAGCAGAAGAACTACCACATTGCCAAGCCCTTCGATACCTCCTACGAGTGCCGCAGCGAGATGTGCATGCTGATGAAGGAAATGGGCATCGACATCAATTACCACCACCCCGAGGTGGCGGCCTCCGGCCAGTTCGAGATCGAGCCCCAACTGGGCGAGGTGGTCCACATGGCCGATGCGACCATGATGATTAAGTATATCATCCACAATACCGCCCTGAAGTATGGCAAGTCCGCCACCTTCATGCCCAAGCCCATCTACGGCGAGGCTGGCTCCGGTATGCACGTGCATATGCTGCTGATGAAGGACGGTCAGCCCGTTTTCTCCGATGACAACGGCTATGCCCACCTGAGCGAGACTGCCCACTACTTCATGGGCGGCCTGCTGAAGCATATTGCTTCTCTGTGTGCCCTGACCAATCCCAGCACCAACTCCTTCAAGCGTCTGGTGCCCGGCTTCGAGGCTCCCGTCACCGTGGGCTATGCCACTTCCAACCGCTCTGCGGTCATTCGGATCCCTGCTTACGCCAAGAGCCCCAACAAGCGCCGCTTCGAGCTGCGGAATCCCGATGCCACCTGCAACCCCTATTTCTGCTATGCCGCCATCCTGATGGCCGGTCTGGACGGCATCAAAAACCAGATCGATCCCCATGAAAACGGCTGGGGTCCCTATGACTTCAACCTCTACCACCTCTCCGACGAGGAGAAGGCCAAGCTCTCCAGCCTGCCCACCCGTCTGGAGGATGCGCTGGATGCTCTGGAGGCCGATCACGATTACCTCACCGCCGGCGGCGTATTCCCCGAGGAGCTCATCAAGAACTTCATCAAGTCCAAGCGCGAAGAGTGCAGCGAGCTGTCCAAGATCCCTAACCC
>JAZQHH010000186.1:0-5176 GCA_045540495.1 Faecousia sp. | reverse complement strand
GTTCAACAGCATTTACGGCGATGTTTTCAAGATCCCCGAGCCCTTCATTCCCGAGACCGGTGCCCGTGTTATGAGTCTGAATGCCCCCGAGAGTAAAATGAGCAAGTCCATGCCCGAGGGCTGTGTATTCCTCATGGAACGTCCCGAGGATATCCAGAGAAAGTTCAAGCGGGCCATTACCGACAGCGATACCGAGAATTGTGTCCGCTTTGATCCGGAGAACAAGCCCGGTGTTGCCAATCTGATGTCCATTTATTCTGCGGTCACCGGCAAGACCTATGAGCAGATCGAAGCTGAGTTTGCAGGTCAGGGCTACGGCAAGGTTAAGCCTGTTGTGGGTGAGGCTGTTATCGAGACACTGCGTCCCATCCGGGAGGAGGCAACGCGCCTGCTGAAGGATAAGGCATATCTGGAATCTGTCTACCGTGACGGCGCACAGAAGGCTTCCTATGTTGCCGAAAAGACCCTGCGCAAGGTCTATAAGAAGGTTGGCTTCGTGGCAAAGTAAAAGTTTATGAGCCTGTGGATTTTTCCACAGGCTCATTTTTAGTAGTTGGGCAGTCCATAGCCCCGGATCCTGGGATCCCAGCGAATAATGTAACGATAGGAAACGGTATCATCCTTATTTCCCTCAATGACCTTGATGAAGGGGCCGTGGGTGCCCACCACGATGCCCACATGGTCGGACCAGCCGGTGCAGTCACCGGAGAGGGGAGCATCCTCCATGCAATAATAAATGATATCACCGGGCAGGGGAATGTAGTCGTCATCCTCCTCCCAGCATTCCAGCTCCTGGAACAGGCCGATCTGCCGCTGACATCCGCATTCCGTGGGGATCAGATCGGTGATCTCCAGTTCAATAGCAACGGCACTGACGAAGGTGGCGCACCAGTTGTCGTCGTATTTGACTTCGTAGCCCTGGGCCAGGGGCTCGTGGGCGTTGTAAATGTCCACGATTTCCTTGTGCTTTTCGTCGCCCTCCTGGGCGCCCAGCCATTGCTCCGCCTTGCTCACCACCTGGGAACGGAGAATCGCCTCCGCCGGAGAGACGGTGTGGTGGAAATCATAGTGGCAATTGCGCTGGTATAGCCAAACGCCCCCGATGGTCAGGCCAATCACGGCCAGAAGTCCAAACACAATGGAACAGGCAATGATGATCTTTTTCTTCATAAAACCGACCCCAGTTGATAGAATATCCCAATTATATCACAGGTAATTTCTGATCACAAGGCCGGAAATGTAAACATTGCGTGAAGATCATTCATCGTGCGCGCTGTTGTAGATTTCTGTAATTTGATTTAAGGCTTCTGCGCGATTGCTGTTGCGGACAAAGTAGTAGGTAGTATCGCTGTCCTCAAGACCATAAATCATACATCCGACAAAATTTAAGGGATCCTTTTCAATATAAATTTCATATTTTGCCTCTTGTGATAATATTGCACAATCGTCCTGCCTACAGAGTAACACAAATTCCCAATTTCTGCAATTGGAAGAAAATACAATTAATAAGCGACGGTTTTGTGCAATCAAACAAAATGTTAAATTTGAGTAATTTTAATGTCACCATTTTACCACGTCAACACATATATAAATGGATTACAAGTATAAGTACAGCACCAGAGTTAAAAGCGCTGTGTTTTGCTCATCGGGACAGTCCCCGGCCATCAGGAGGAGCAGCAGGATCACCAGCAGATCGCCGGTGTCGAAATCATTGGGCAGCAGCCGCTTCAGAAAGCTGTTGACACTGGATTCCGGCTCCGCCCTGGGCGGGCTTTGGCGCTGTGGCCTTGGATTTTGCTGACGGGGTGGGGGACAGGGGGGCGCCTTTGGAGGCTCCGGCGGCTGCTCCGGCGGCGGACAGGCAGGCCGCTGGGGCTGAGGCCGGGGCTGATCCGGGATTCGGTTTCTCCGGTAGCTGCCGTCGGGCTGTGGAATGTAGCGGTTATACATGGCGATTACCTCCCCAATAGTCCGCCGGAGCCCATGAGCCCGGTGGCCATTTTTGCCATTTTCGCGGCCCGCATGGCTCGTTCCAGCTTGCCGATCCGCTCCCGGCTCAGGTATGGCCCCAGGGCGTTGAGCAAGGTTCGTTGATTTTTGTCAATACCGCTTTGCCTGGCCAGGCCGGAAAGCTTTTGGATCGCGCCAATGTCGATATCCGGCAGACCTTCCGGCTTCTGGGCCTCCTGCTGGCCTCCCAGGGATTGGGCCATAGACATGATTCTCTGCATGGTTTGGGGGTCCGACAGCAGGGAATTGAGCTTCTGCTCCATGTCATCCATGGTCATTCCCCCCCAGCTGCCGCAGCAGCTGCTGTACCTGGGGGTCCGCCATCAGCGCAGACATTGCGGCCTTGACCCCCTCCATATTTCCCGCATTGGCCTGGGCCAACGCATCATCCAGGGCTTCGCCGTTTTTGGCCCGCAAATGGGCAAAAAGCGCCTGCCCAGCCTGGCTGGATGCCATGCGTTTTGCGTCGTTCATAGAAAATTCACCGGAATTTATTGACATTTTCATTGCCTCCAGTCCGAATTCCTGATATAATAATGAAAAATCTTCGATATCACTATATGCGGTAAAGAGAGGGAATGTGAACGGTGAAAATTCTTGTTTTGTCCGATTCCCATGCGGCGCTGAGCTTCATGCGTCTGTGTGTTACAGCCGTTAAGCCCGATGCGGTGATCCATTTGGGCGACTATTATGAAGACGGTACCGCCATTGCGGAGGAATTTCCTGAAATCCGCTTTTATCAGGTCCCGGGAAACTGCGACCGCTACCGGTGCCCGGCCTTCGCGCCGGAGACTTTGGTGGAAACCGTCTGCGGCGTGAAATTATTTATGACCCACGGCCATATCCACCGGGTAAAGACCGGTCTTGGCGCCCTGCTCCGGGATGCCAAGTCCACCGGTGCCCAGGCGGTGCTGTTTGGCCATACTCACCAGGCTTATTGCGCCCAGGAGGATGGAATGTGGGTGCTGAACCCCGGCAGCTGTGGCTTTTACGGCGGCAGCGCGGTGGTGATGGAGGTGTCCGATCATAAAATATCCGACTGCCGGATCATCCGCCAGTCGGACATGGACTGAGCCATCACAGCAGGCTCAGAAATACGAAGGCCACGAAGGCCCCAACGCTGGTGGCTACCACCAGTACGCCGTCCAGCAGCTTCCTCAGATAGTAGCGGCGGTCGGCGGCAGCGGGGTAGCGGGGGATGGATACCTTGTTTTGAATCAGTGCGGTTTTCATAATTTGTTCCTCCTTGGTTTTGTTTTCTGGCCTCAGTATACCAATGGATATGGCCAATAAAACGGACATATCTGCTGCGGATGATTAATATTTTACGTCTTGCATCCTGTGCTGATTTGTGGTATGATAAATAGTACATTCGGACCTGTATGAGGTGGAATATGAAGTTTTTTGCTTGGATCGAAGAAAATTGGAAGCTTCTGTGTGAAAAAACCGGGCCTTTTTTTGAAAAATGCGGCCTGATTTTCCGGGCCATCGGCCGGGGCTTCTGGATCACGGGTCTGTATTTGTATCGGATGCGGGCCTTTTTTATGGCTATCCCCGTGGCGCTGGCTGCGGTGTGGCTGGCGTTTATGAACATGGCCAAGCTGCCCGACAGTGTGGGTATTATGATCCAAAGCGACGGCTCCTACCTGATGCTGGTACCCCGGGAGATCGCCGTGTTCGGCCCGGTGGCGGTAACGGCCCTTTGCATTTTATTGATGGTTTGCTCCAAAAAGACCCTGTACCCCTGGCTCATCAGTATTTTCAGCCTGGTGCTGCCTCTGCTGATTTATTTCACAAATGTATATCCCGCATAACAAAGGAGAAAAAATGAAGAAATACATAACCCTGCTGGTGACAGTTGGCCTGGTGCTGTCCATATTCAGCGGCTGCGTCAACACCATCGGCGATTTTACCGAGCCTACCACAGGCAGCACTGATCCTACTCAGTCCAAGCCTGCGGTGACAGAACCGACCGCACCATCTGAGTCCACGGAACCCGTTGCCCCTTCTGAAAGCCAGACCACAGACCCTACAACGGCTCCGACTGAGCCCACCACGGCTCCCACCGAACCCACCACGGCTCCCACTGAACCGACCACCGTTCCCACCGAGCCTACCACCGCTCCCACGACACCTCCGGTTTCCTCCGGGGATCACGGTCAGCTTCAGGGCATTTATACCCGCGCTGAGCTGGAGGCTATGGATACCAAGGTTAACGGTTGGGGCCTGGGACCCTATACCGATGATAAAAACCGCCCCATCGATGCCATCAAGGCCCAGGAAAAGTACGGCGATTACGAAACCTACTTCATTGCCCCGGATGACGGCAAAATCTACCTGACCTTCGACGAAGGCTATGAAAATGGTTATACCGCTCAGATTCTGGATGTGCTGAAGGAGAAAAACGTGAAAGCGGTGTTCTTCATCACCATGCAGTACGCCAAGAGTTCCCCGGAGCTGGTCCAGCGGATGATCGACGAGGGCCATGTGGTTGGCAACCACTCCGTCAAGCACAAGTCCATGCCCACCCTTTCCATCGACAAAATGATGGAGGAGGTCACGGGCCTGCATGAGTATGTGCTGGAGAATTTCGGCTATGAGATGACGATGTTCCGTCCTCCGATGGGTGAACATTCCCAGCAGTCTCTGGCAGTTCTTCAGGAGCTGGGGTATAAAAGCATTATGTGGAGCTTCGCCCACTATGACTATGACCCCGCCGACCAGCCCAGCCACGAAAAGACCTACACCAAGATTGTGGATGCTGCTCACAGCGGTGCTATCTACCTTCTGCACGCTGTTTCGGAATCCAATACTGCTGTGTTGGGTGATGTGATCGACGCCTTCCGCAGCCAGGGCTACGAGCTGGCTCTGTTCCAGTGATGTTTCCGGTCCCTGTGACCTGTGACATAACCTTATTTGAGGAGGAAAAACCATGAAAAAGTATTCCCTTTTGGCTAGATTGATGGTTCTTGTCCTGTGTCTTGCGCTGGTTTTCTCCGGCTGCGGCAGCGCGCCTGAGGCCAACGATGAGGCCGATCCCGAAGAGACCACCACTGCCCCCACCGAGGCTCCCACTACCCCCGGCGATATCCTTGGTGATGCCATTGACAAAACCTTTGGCGATGATGAGACAGAGCCTTCCGACAGCAAGGAAGACCCCACCACT
>JAZQHH010000185.1:0-5985 GCA_045540495.1 Faecousia sp. | reverse complement strand
AATGTAGAATGGGATTATCCATAGATTTTGGTGCGAATTAGGACCAAAGTTGTACCAGGAGATTGCCACGGCCTGCGGCCTCGCAATGACACGCTTGTTGAGATTGGCGCGTCGTTTTAGGCCGCTAAACAATCATTTACCGTTTATCCGCAATTCGGAAAAGGATTACCAATCCGCCTCCTTCCACAAGGGGCAAAAAAAGAGCAGCCCGAATGGCCGCTCAATATATTTATTATATCATATCGGTTTTGTACCGTCAACAGATACTTGTATATTTTGCACAGTTTCTGCATAATCAACAAATATAACTTGTTCACTTTGTACAGTATCCCATCTTGAAAAACGAGAAAAATGTGTTAATATATAAGCACAAAGAGGTGATACCAATGTACAGGTAAAACTTCCAGTAACCCACCCACGGCAAAGGCTTTCCCCCATTCTTCCGCTTGATATATAAGTTATCATCCGTTCGTCAGAGGAAAAAATGAATGCCGCGGAAGCATCAAACTTTGTCAAAGAAAGCCCAGCCGATGCCACAGAAAGCGAGGTTAACCATGACTGAACCCAACAATTCCATGAAATGACCCTTGACTGTATCAAACAGAAACAGTCAAGGGTCATTTCATTTTTATATCATCGTGCCATTGGCAATCCCCGCCACCAGGGAGTACATTTCCCTCTCGCTGCGGACGTTGTGGGCCTTGTTTAGAATTTCCTGCTTTTTCTCCTCCGGCATGGCCGCATAGTGGTGCATCGCCGCCTCATTTTGCGCCAGGGCCATGCCGAAGCCGATGGGAACCTTGTAAAAATCCATCGAATCACCTCCTTCATCAAGGATGCCCCAAAGTTCCACAAAAAGTCCTTCTGGTATTGTTTTTTGTGAGATAAATGATTGTTTCGCGTACGAACCTACCGTTCTGTCATCCTGAGCGAGCGTCAGCGAGTCGAAGGATCTACGCACTACATTACCCTGAAACATATCATTAGTGCGTAGATCCTTCGACTCCGCTTCGCTTCGCTCAGGATGACATACATCTTACATTTACTCCGCTAAACAATTATTTGCATTAATCAATATTTTTAGGGGAAGCACCGTGATGGCGCTTCCCCTTTTCTTATTCCGTTGTCTCCCCGGTGGTGTCCTCCTCCACGGGGGGTGGGTCTTCCCAGGTGCCCAGGACTTCCAGGATGTGCGTGGCGCTTTGGCCGTCGAAATCGTAGCTGCCGTAGCGGTATTCCGCCCCGGCGCCGGCCCAGGCCATAGCTGCTTTCTCCGCCGCATCCTCGCAGGCCGCCGCGCCCAGCCGCTGGGGACTGCAAATGGCTGCCACATAGGTCACCGCCGTATTGGTCGCATTCCGCAGATTCACCGCCGCCACCACCCCGGTCAAATGGGGCATCACAGCCCCAGGATAGCCCCGGTCCGTCCGCAGCCCCGCCGCCGTCAGATAGCCCATGGCCTCTGTCAGGCTTGGCTTCCCCATGTATCCTCACCGCCTTTCCCAACGCACAGCCCCCACCAATACACCGGCCCGCTCCCATCCCGGTAGGCCTCGCACCGGCGGAAAATGTAGCTTTTCCCCGCCACCGTCACCTGGGCTCCGGCGGTAATTTCCAACTCCGCCGGGCCGATGTAGAGGTACTGGCCCCCGGGAATCTGCCCCAGAGGCCCCACAATGGGCTCCGAACTCTGCCAGCTTTTGGACAAGCTGGGCTGGAAGAAAATCCGCACCGTTTTCCCCGCCACGGTGGCCGGGATGCCGTAGCAGTTCAGGATTTTCCCGATCATCCGCCGCATTTCACACCCCCCGGAAGGCAAACCGGTCCGCCAGATAAGGCGCAATCATCAGCTCCGCCTGATAGCGCAGGCAATTCGCCGCCGCATCGGAGCCCGTGCGTTTCAGGGTAATATCTCCGGCAGTAATCTGCTCCAGCCGGTCCATTTCGTCCATGCCGGACAGAGCCGCCAGGGCGTACAAGCTGGCGGCGGCAATGAAATCCGCCTTGCAGTCCTGGGCCGTCAGCCCCGGCCGGAGCCGGTTGGAAAGGCTGGATTCCGCCCCCCGGCAGAGGATTTTCAGCATGGCCTCCTGCTTCGCCTCCAGCCCCCCTGCAAGCAGGAGGGCCTGGGCGTAAATCTGATCCGTCAGAATCATACGTTCAGCACCGCGGCGGCGCCGTCGCAGATTTTGCCGAAGCCGGAGATGGAGGTGATGGCGGCCCGCTCCAGCTGGCGGTCGATGAGCTTGTCATACTCCACCAGCACGTCTCCGGCCCGGACCAGCTCCAGGGCGTAGCGGTTGTCCAGACCGATGATCACGCCATCGGCCACAGCGGAGGTCCGGTGAATCTGGGCCCCCAGAGGGGTGCCGGCCTTGCCGGTGCCCTGGAAATTCAGGCCGGACAGGGGATTCTGCAGCTCCGGCAGCTTCATCATCTTGGTCATAGTGCCGGTGGAGCAGAGGATGGTGTTCATGGTGTAGGGGTCGAACCGGCCCCAGAACTCCACCAGCTGGTCGTAGGTCAGGGTGCCCTTGGTGCCGGAGATGGGGCTGGTGCCGACGGTGTACTGGACGGCGGCATTGTCGTTGCCATCGCCGTTCACCAGCACATTGACCGCATCAGCCAGCTGCTGCTTCTGAATGTATGCGCCAATCTGGCGGAGCATGACGGAGAACAAATCCAGCTTCTGGAACCGGATAGCCTCATAGGATGCCACCAGCATCCGGCCCCGCTTGGTCAGGCTCACCAGATGCTCCTTGGACTTGACCTCGGTTTCGGGGATGGTCTCGCCCTCAGCCACGTCCTTCAGCTCCTTATCCTCGTCGGTGGGGACGGAGTAGATGGAGCGGTAGTCCATGGAATCGATGACAGTAGTGGTAGCAGTGATAGCGGGCAGGATGTCATTTTCCTCCATGCCCTGGCGAACAGTCCGGGCGATGTACTCGGGGAACAGCACAGCGCTGTCCATGGTGCGGAAAAACTTCTCAACAGTGGAAGAGCCGGCCCCCTTGGCCAGAATGCCGAAGCGCTTCAGCTGCCGCTGGAAAGCATCGGTGCCCTCCAAAGCAGTGCCCCGGTAATTCTCGCTGGGGTCCAGGGACTCCAGCACCTGGGTAAAACTCTTGCCCTCCTGGCGGTACATACCCTTTTCCAATCTCAGATTGTCGTAACCCATGTTCAATTTCCTCCTAAAATAGTAAATATATGGTAACCAGGTTTCCCTGGGGATACCCTTTATTCTGTCATTGCGAGCCAGTGCGCACACTGACGTGGCAATCCCTGAGTTTTCCGATATCTTCGGCACATCGCCGCGCAATGACGCAAATCATCAAATCAAAAACCCGCTCTCCACAACATCCCCCTTCACGGCACCGGGGAGCTGGCATTTCACCGGATACATTTCCGCCATCCGGCCCTCCAGGGCGGACTTCATCTGCATCAGCTCCTGAGCCGAGGCCTTGCCCATCATGCTCCGCAGCACCGGCTCCTCCACCCCCAGGGACAGGGCCAGACACAGCCGCACCACCTCGTCGCACAGCAGCTTCTGATACTGCCGGCCAAGTTCGGCATCCTGAACCAGCGCCCGGTATTCCGCCTGGGTCCCAAATTCCTCCGCCAATTCCTTCAGACATCGGCGGCTGCCCAGGGCCTTCAGCACCCCGGCCTCCCGCTGGGCGGGCACCGCCACGAAGGAAAATTCATAGGCATCCATGGGCTCCTTCAAAATGGCGCAGCACACCGCCCCATCGTAGCTTTCGCCCTTTTGATGGCCGCAGGTGCCATACTCGCTGCCGCAGATGGAGCAAACCGACCGTCCCATGGCGCAGCCCACGGAAACTTCCTTCTTGATGCCGGCCTCGATGTCGGCGATGACCTCGTCGGCAGCGCCGCCCCGGCGGATGTAGGCCCAGGCCTTGATGTAGCTGACCCCGTTTTCCTGCACCACTTCCGTGGCAAAAATCCGGGCCACCTGAGAATCGCTGCTCCACTTGTGATCCACAATGCCGGTCTTGCCGATGAACAGCTTCGCAAGGCCGGGCAGCGCGGCGGTATCGAACCGCTCCCCATCCCGGTCCACCTGGTCATCGCACAGCCGCAGGGAGAACACATACACCTGCTCCGCCGTCAACTTCCCCTTGGCCTGGGCATTGATCGCCTCCAGCTGCACCGCGGTCGGCACGCCGCCCCCAGCCACTTCCGTTTCCTTCTTGATTTGCATTGGATTACCTCCTTCAAATATCCCTGTCAAGGGCAACTGTTAATTTCTCCTTGCCTTCTCCGCCTGGGCCTTGTACAGCTCCGCCTGAGCCTCCTGGGTGATGTCCTGCAAACTGATGTCGTTCCACAGAATCTCCACCCGGTCATCCAGCCCCTCCAGGGCCAGGAACGTCCTGCAGATTTTTGCCACCGCCGGCTCCACGGTACGCCGCAGAGCCCACAGCTCGCTGGTTAAAATGTCCGCCTGCTGGGTACTCATCCGCTCCGTGGTGCTCCAGTTGATTCCCAGCAGGAAGGGCGGCAGCCCGGTTTTCGCCACCAGCTGCTCCAAAATCTGCCGCACCGGCACCTGGGAATCCAGAATCGGTGCCTCGCCGCCGATGACCTTGATTTCCACGTCACCAACTGCTACGAAATCCCGAACGGTGCCGTTCTTGCCGTCCTCCATGGCCCTGGCCCACTCCTGGGCCATCTGCGCGCCCCGCTCCTGGGCGGTGGCCGGGTCCATATCCTCGCCGCCCTTGCAGATGACGCTGTATCGCACATTCCCGGCCCGCTCCCAGTTGGAGCCCATGGCGGTGTAAATTTTCATCAAAATATCCGCCAAAAAGGGCATTCCCCGGAACAAACTCACCCCATAAGGGTGCCCCGGCTCCGGCTCCCGGGCGGTGAAGAGCAACAGATGCTGGTAGGGCAGCGGCCGCAGCCGTCCGGAATCATCCGGCCCCCACAGCACCACATCCATGGGGGAATCCCCCTCCTGGACCTGGATTTGCGCCGCATCTCCCCAGCAAACGCCCCGGACCCGGCCCCCGGCTACCACAATTTCGCCCACCGCCCGGCCGGTGGTCAGCAGGCTGTCCACATAGCCGCCAAGGAAGCTGTCGATGCCGATTTGCCCCCGACCACAGGGGACCGTCCGCAGAAATTCCTCCAGCCGCCGCTGGGCCTCGGGGCTTTTGCAGGCCACCGAGAAGCCTCCGGACAGCCGCACCAGCTTCCCCACCGCCGCATCCAGCACCGGAATCGCCTCCCGGACCTGCCGGTAAACCCGCTCCTCCCCCAACCCCAGGGGCACAAACCCCCGCAGGTCAGAAAAAGGATGCTGGGCCCCGCTTCGCAGCTGACACGCCGCCCCAACAGCCCCATTTTCCTTCCGTTTCTTCCTCAAAACACTCGCTCCTTTCCGTTCTTCCTGTCATTGCGAGCCAGTCCGCAGACTGGCGTGGCAATGACAGCAAATGACTATCTTCTCCGCTCCACCGCGCAGGCGGTGAAGCCTCTTTTGGTTTCGTTCAGCACCGTTGCCACAAAATAGCGCATATCGTCCATGGCGTGGTCGTGCTCCTTCTTCACCCGGTCCCTGGCCCCGCTGCTGAGATCCCACACATACTCATCCAGCTCCCGGATGCAGTCGTTGCAGCCCTCGCAAATCACGACCCGCCCCTCCTTCAGGGCATCGGAGGTCAGCCGGATACCGGAAATCACATCATTTTCCGCCTTCCGAACCCGCCAGCCCCGCCGCCGCAGCACCTCAATGAAGCTGGCGGCGGAGGGGTCCACGATCACCGCCGAAATCTGCCGCTCCCCCGCCAGATTTTTCAGGGCCCCGGCGTATTCCTCGTCGGTCATCTGCCGCATTTGGGCCCGGGAATTGAAATAAAACTCCTTCACCCGGTACCAAATGCCACCCCGCTTCCCCCAAAGCCCCATGGACGTTGGATTCACGGTTCCATAATCGCAGGACACATACCACTGCTCAAA
>JAZQHH010000184.1:0-3572 GCA_045540495.1 Faecousia sp. | reverse complement strand
CAAAATCTATGGATAATCCCATTCTACATTGTACGTTCATCGAACTTTTTCCTTATCGTAGATGATACCGGGAGATTGCCACGTCGCTTCGCTCCTCGCAATGACAGCTTGATCTTAGTGCGCTAAACAATCATTTACCGCTCCAACAAAAATTCAGGGCGGGGATATCCCCGCCCTGTGTGGTGCATTATCGCCAGATGCCCCACAATGTGATGGTGGTTCCTGCCGGGAATACCGTGGAGCTGGCCGTCAGGATGATTTTGTTGTAGCCTCTTGTCTGGACGGTCTTGGGCTGGGTCTGGATATTGACGCCGGTCAGTCCGGAGGCCGCCGCCAGAGTGAAGCGGACATCGCTCAGGCCGTGATCCGTGTCGCCAATGATCTTGAAGCACCGGGCCCCGGCGCTGTTGATGCCGTTGCCGATATAGCAGGAGGCGGCCTGCTCCCCTTCCAGGGTGTACACATCCGCATAGACCGTGCTGCTGGCGGCCCCGGCAGGTGCCTCCACGCACAGCCGGAAAGCCCGCAGCCCCAGGCCGGTCAGCGACAGCTGTTTTTGGGTGCCGTCCGTGGTGCGGGTTTCGATTTTTTCCATCAGCCCCTGGGGCGCCGGGTCCCCGGCCATGATTTTCCGGCTCAGCTCCATAGCCAGCATCCGGTGGCAGTCCAGGGACGGGTGCAGGCCGTCGGGCAGCACGGTGCCGATATTTTTCCGGTTCACCACACTGCCGTGGAGCATATCCACAAATTCCAGGCCGTAGTACCGGCAAATTTCCTGCTCCGCCTGGAAGAAATCCTCCAAGGTGCAGCCGTTTTCGCTGATGATGTGGCCCATGGCCCAGTTCCCGGCTTCGTCGCCGAAGTGGACATTGTTCTGCCGCCAGGCGTTGATGGGGGAAATCACCACGATTTTTGCGTGGGGGTTGTCAACGAGGATTTTCTCGATGCACCAGCGCATATTGCTGATAAATGTTCCACCTGCGGACAAATCGTCAGCAAATGTTCCCAGCGGGTGGCCATATTTCCAGTCGTTGATGCCGTACATCATGGTCACCAGGTCCGTCCCGGAAAAATCCGTGGCGGCCACCAGCTCCCGGCCTGAGCGCTGGTCGTTGGTGCCCACGGCCACAAAGCCGGAGCCGCCGATGCCCAGGTTTTTCAGATTCCAGCCGTTGTACCTGGCCGTCAGGTTCGCCCAGCAGTTGGTTTCGTCCAGATTGAACCAGGCGCCGTAGCCATGGGCGTCGTTTTCGTCAAAATAGCCGTAGTAACCCTCGGTGATGCTGTCGCCCAGGGCGATCCACTTCATGTCCGCCCCATTGCCCCCGGCCTTCTGGAAGGGGTTGGAGCCCCAACGGAACCAGGTATCCCCCTTGATGTTGCGGATGAACTGGAATACCACATTGTCCGCCCCGTATTTGTAAACCTCCAGGATGCCGCCGTTCTCCAGCCCCTCCGGGGCATCGGAAATGGAGGGGACATCGGCTTTGCTGAAGGAGTAGTAGCCGTCCTCCTTGCAGGCGGCGAAGGCAGTGTGGCCCAATGCCGGCACATTACCCCGGTAGCTCGTATGGCTGTCGGCGGGGAAATAGAAGGTCACCAGCTTCGCCAGGGCTTCCATATCCTCGATGGTTCGGCCGTCGGCGTAGCGCACCACCAGCCGCAGGGTGGGATTGATGCTGCTGGCCCGGAAGCTGCCGGTTTTCCAGCCGGAATCCCCCTGAAACCCCGTCTCATTGTAGGTGGAATACCGCACTATCACCGAATCAGGGAAGGCCACGGCGAAGCCGCGCCGGTTCAGGCTGATGGGGCTGGAATACATACAGGCAGTCTGGCTTTCATCGGCATCGCCGTTTCCGTCCAGGGTGCCAATGCGAAAGGCAGGGGCCTGGGCCATGGAAAGGCTTTTGGTCGCCGCCAGAGCCGCCTCCGATTCCATGCCAGCGGTGGATCGGAAGGGATTGGAGCCCCAGCGGAACCAGGTGTCGCCCTTGACGTTTCGCAGGAACTGGAAGACCTGCTGATCCGCGCCATAGCGGAAAACCTCAAGAATGCCGCCGTTGACCAGATTTTCCGGCGCGTCAGTGATGCTGGGGATGTCATTCTTGGCGAAGGAGTAGTAGCCGTCCTCCTTGCATTCGGCGAAGGTGCTGCGGCCCAGGGCCAGCACATTGCCCCGGTAGCTATGGTGGCTGTCGGCGGGGAAGTAGAAGATCACCAGTTTTTTCAGGGCATCCGCATCCGTGATTTTTCTCTGATCCGCATAGGATATCACCAGACGCAGGGTGGGGTAGGCGCTTTTGGCATGGAAGCTCTCGGTTTTCCACCCGGAGTTGCCCACATAGGCCCCTTCGGCATCGTAGACCGCATAGCGTACCCGCACCGTGGGTGCCAGGGCCACAGTAAAGTCCTGCCGCCCAACATGGATGGGTTCGGAATAGAGGCAGACCGGGGAGCTTTCATCCGGGGTCCCGGTCTCATCTACCGTGCCTGGGAAAAATTCCGGTTCCACCGGATGACAGAGGCTGCGGCTCAATTCCAAATCGGCCTGCAGCTCCTCCGGGGGGTAGAAAATCCCCACCTTCTCCGCCAGAGCCGCCGGGTCGGCGATGGGTGTGCCGTCGGCGTAGGCCGCCACGCACCGGGCCACCGGTGCAGGATTGGTCAGGGTCTGAGGGGCATCCAAAGGCTCCGAGCAGCCCATGTAATTGTGCGCCAGATCGTAAAAGAAGAACCGCACCGTTACCCCTTGGGGAAAAGTGGCGGTCATGGGCCGCCCGCTGTGCAGGTAGTAACCGGAGCGGATGCAGGTTTCGTCCTCCCTGTTGGTGCCATCCTCGGGACTGATGCCGCCGATGACGAAGCCGGGCTCCAGCCGCCGGTGGAGGGCATCCACCTTTTGCCCCAGATAGCCGTCGGCGTTGAAGGTCTGGCCGTAAAGGTCATCAAAAAGCCGGCGCATCTGGATGCTGTGGTTGACGAAATCGGCGGAATCCATGGTGTCGATGGAGGGGTCGGGCTCCACGCTCAGGTTCATGGTGAAGGCTGCCAGCTCCGCACCGTCCTTGCGCAGCACCACCTGCACCTGGGTCACGCCGGAGTCGGTCATGGTTTCCGGTGCCAGCCGGACGGTAATGGCGCTGCCATCGATGGAGTAGGCGGCGGCGCCATCGGGCATGGTGTCGTAGCTGCCGCCGGTGCCGTCCAGCTTCCGGTAGCGAATCAGGGCGGCGGCCCCGGCGGGAATGGGCCAGGCCTCGCCCTGGGCCAGGAGCGAGATTTTCACAGCCTTGGCCCCGTCCCCCTGGACGGCATCGATGGATGGACGTTCCTGTTTGTCGGTCAATTCGACCTGAATTTGTTGTGTTACGATCATTTTTTGATCGCCCCCTTTCATTTTGGGGCGGAAAAGAAAGCCCGGTTGCACATTTTTGTGCAACCGGGGGGAATTTGGCCTCACAGCCCCAGCAGGGCCATGGCGTTTTTGCAGTCGATCTTCTCCCGGTCGGCGGGAGAGATGTCCAGGGTGTCCAGCAGCCGCTTTTCCCAGGCAGGCCGGTGCCAGGGCATAT
>JAZQHH010000183.1:0-9340 GCA_045540495.1 Faecousia sp. | reverse complement strand
ATCCTGAGTGAGCATAGGGGGCCTCCTTTGAGTGGATTGGTGGTACTTTTTATTCTAAGGATTTTGTTCCCTATGCTCAACTATTAAATTATGACTTCGGGGTCAGGCTCATCGCCTGACCCCAACATTTATTATAGAACCGCAATTTTTGCCTGACCCCGCTGTTGCTTATGCATCGTATAAGAGAGGTTAGTATCCCGAAATTTGCGCTTAGGCGTACAGGTTGTGCGTTCCAAGGAAGTGGTTTTTGATGGCTGCCAGATCATCGGAATCAATTTCTCCGTTTTCGTTAATGTCGGCGGCGACAAAGGCTGTGTCATCCAGGGTGAACCGGCCCAGAACGGCGTTCTTTACTCTCAGATAGTCGGTGGTGTCAACGCAGCCATTTCCGTCAACATCGCCCAGAATGATGATCACGGCACTGTCTGCAACGACACCGTCAACGGTAAGGGTGATGGTACCGCCTGTAGCGGCTGTGCTGATGCTGATGCCGGAATCGTTGACGATGTTGTTTCTGATTTCATCGATGGATGTTCCGGCCGCAATGCCTTTGATGAACCCGTTTTCCAGAATGTAGCGGCTGTCATTCGATAGCAGAATGATTGTGTTGATCCGGGGATCATTCTTGTGAATGGGGTATCCGTCATTGAGGGTGGGGACGTAGACGAAGTCATCTGCGCTCAAGAGTGCGGCAGTTGCCTGGGACCGCATGGCGTCCATTGTCAGAGACGGAATCGTGCCGGTGCCGTTGACCGAACTCCATGTGTTGGAATCCTTTGTGGCTGTATCGGCGCCGTTGAACCCTGCGGTGAAGTAGCTGTTGGAAACGGTAAGGTTGGCAGAGTTGCTGTAGGAGCCCAGAACAGCTCCCTGGGAACCGGGGCAAGCGACCGATGCGGCGTTATAGCAGTTTTTGACCGCTACCGCAACATTTCCCGCATACCCGAAGATGCCACCGGCGATGGCAGTTTCGCCATGGGCGGCGATGTTGCCTCTGTTGTAGCTGTTATTGATGTCGTTTACTGTGGCGCTGTAAATCTGACCGGCAATACCGGCTGCGCTTCCGCCGACGTGGTGTGCGCTGACGCTGCCGAAGTTTGCGCACCGGTTGATAATGGAGCCGTGGGACAGGAAGCCTGTAATTCCGGCCACCTTACTTCCGCTTTCGGAAAAGACCATAACGTCGCAATAGCAATTTTCATATACGGCACCATAGGACGCACCGGCAAGACCGCCGATGTACCAGCCGCCGTCAACCATGCCTGCGGACAAGGTCAGATTTTTAACGGTACCGTTCCGGACAACGCCAAAAAAGCCGACATTGTTGTTTGAGGTGACGATATTCAGGTTTTTGATCTGGTAGCCATTTCCGTCAAAAGTACCCGCAAAGGCGGCGGAGGAGGTGTTGTTGTCTGCGGAAACGTCGTCGTTTCCACCGATGGGAGTGAAGGGGACCAGCATCATGTCGATATCATTGGACATCTTGAAGGTTTTGCCGGCATAGCTGGTTGTGGATAAGCAGTATCGGGATATCCAATTGATATGCGCGGGTGTGGAAAGCATATAGATCCCGTTCACCATTGGAGGCTGGGAGACGCTGTGTGTCAGGGTGTTGCCTGTGGACAGAGATACAGTTTTGCTATCCGGATATGTGGTTGCGCTGTTGAGGTATTTGCAGGCGTTGATATATGCATAATCATCGGAAAGCAGGACGGATACGGCAATATGATGGGCAGCCGAGCTGTTGAAACCACCGGCGATGATGGTATAGATGCTGTCCTCATCAACAGTTTCCTTCAGCGAATACACGGTATCGTGTCCACTGATACAAAGAACCGCACCCTTTGCCTTCAGCACGGGTTCGTAATCAAGGCCGAAATGGGATTTCAGCTTTGAAAGCGGGATATGAGAAATGGCGACGATCTTCTCTTGGGGGAGGGAACTGAACCAATCGAGCTGTTCCTGTCTGAGTTTGTCAAAGGTGACACGGTTTCCGTATTTTTTGACGGTGCTGCCCTGCCATTCGATGAGTTGATCATCGGGATCATCCTCGGCGGTATCGATATTCACAAAGGTGTATTCGCCACAGGTGAAGCTATAGTAGAATTCTCCTGTTACCGTGGGGATATATTTGATCAGATCTGTGGCAAGGTAGCCTCTGCATTCGGAGTTTCCTCGTGAAAAGACTACGGGGTGCATACCACCGGAAATTGCGGCGGTTCCGCTGAAAAAATCGATCAGGTCGCTGTTGGAATTCAGCGCAATGGAAACGACGTCACCATTGACAAGCACCAGGGTCGGGGAAGTCCCCAGGCCTTCCACTGCTTTTTGGGCTGCGGTCAGCATGGTTGTATCGCTGCTGATGACCTTCATGTCTGTACAGGCAATCAGATTTACAGCTTCGTCGGCAGATTTATTCTCAAAAACGAAATCCTTGCTAACAACGTAGTCGCCGCTCGAATAGTATCTGCCGGCTTGTGTCGAAGGGTTCACGTAGGAGTAGTGTACCAGAAAGGAGCCGACTCTGTAGGTGTTGTTGTTCAGGTGGGCTTTGGGAACCATGACCGTGTGGATATTGTTGCAGGAACGTCTGTAGCCGCCTGCCTCGTCAAAACGCTGGTAGGTTTTTCCGTTGTATTCATATTCGACATAACCCGTAGAGCCTTTGGAGGTAGAATTTGTTGAAGCGGTTGCCCAAACAATGTTGTACCAGTCTCCGCCTGTTTCAAAAACAGTGGGCTGAACGGATATGGAAATGGTTCCTGCGGAAGCTGCGGAGGGCGAAAAATGGGCATTGGTGCCGTAGTCAGGATCTTCTAACGCCTCGGGAACGGAGCCTGCCTCGTTTGACAGGGCCACAGGGTAGCTATTGAAACCATCGCAAATGGCTCCGGCATCAGATTTTGAAGTGATATAGGCCGTTTGGGTATTGCGGTTCATGGTGATAAATGTACCGGCGTTTCTGTCGTAGCCACCACAGATATAGGTGTCGTGGGCTACGCCGACGTTACTGCCATCCACCAGCCGACACTTGTGGTCATGTCCGGATACGGCAAATTGCAGCCCCAGGTGATGGACGGAATCGGTGAAGTCGATGCCGTTGGCCAGGGAACCAATACCGGGAATGTGGTAGATGCCCAGCCGGTAGTCTGCAGTAGTGTCCATGCGAAGGCTTCTGAGCCAGGCCTCCTGCTTTTCGTTGTATTCTTTGTAGTTGGCGAGATTGCCGTAATACTCGTGGGAGTCAACTTTATCTTCGCCCGTATCCATGACAACGCCCCAGAGGGGACCGTAGCGGAAGTCGAAGTAGAATTCTCCGGTTTTTGTGGGGAAATAATCCAGCAGAGCGGTGGCGTAAATGCCCCGTGTTTCGTGATTTCCGCGGCAGTATACCACCGGGTATTTGCCGCCGGTGACGGAGCCCATGATGTTGAACATGGCGGCAATATCCGTTTTGGACTCGATGGAGTTTACGATATCGCCGCTGAAGACCACGAGATCCGGGTCTTTGCTGAATTGAGCCGCGGCGTTTTTGGACCATGTCAGCTGGCTGTGGGTGTCGGTCAGGACAAGAATATCAAAATCATCCGTTCCGCCGTCATAGGCTTTCAGGGTAATGGGCCCTGCGGAAATGGTAGTGCCGTAGTTGGTAATGGCGTAGTTGTGGCTGGTAACCTCAGTTGAATATACGGTGTAGCTGTTTCCCTGCAAATGCTCATAGGGAACTTTAACGACGTGGATCGTGTCGTTTGTACGGACGATGTTGTTCCGCTCGTCGTAGACGGTGTGTTCAACACCGAGGTAATTGTATTTGATGTAACCTGTGCCGCTGAAGTTTGTGGCCCAGATAACGGCATAGCCGTCGCCCATTTCGTATACGGCAGGGGAGGCCGTAAAGTATTTTGTGGCCGAAACATTCAGGGCCGGGCTTGACACATTCAGAGCCAGGGGGCCCTGGGGGATCATTGCAGCGATAATACCGAACAAAAGTAAAAAGCATATGATTTTTTTGCTCGAGCCATGATAATTGCTCCCTTCGGTCCTTTTTTATTAAAAAATTATATCATTTATAAAAGATGTGTCAACAAATCCCTGCGCAAAACAACGCAGAAATCCAGGGACGACAGGGGGGGCGGAGCTTGCCTGTGGCGGTTCGTTGCGGCACTTCTGAAAGGCGGTAATTGGGTGGCCGGACAGTGCCTTTGCAGAAAAAATCTTGCAATACGGGGAAATAACATATATAATGTGTATCGGCAATAATGGGGAAGTGGGTTACAACCTGCGGGAGCGTTGGCTTGATGCCGAGAGAGCTCTTGCGCTTCCGGGATTGCCGGATCAAAGCCATGCGGCTTGTTCAGAGTTTCCGCAGGAAAGGCGGTTTGATTGTGGGTAAATTAAAAAGCAGAATCGTCCGAATGCTGGCCGAGCGGCGTTCCCGGCATTTGAGCGCTACGCGAATCGTGGCGCTGGTCTTTGCGTTTATTATCCTGGTGGGGGCGCTCTTGCTGACCCTGCCTGCGGCATCCCGCGGCGGTGTGTCCTGCGGGTTCCGTCCGGCGCTGTTTACGGCTACTTCCGCCACCTGTGTCACCGGTCTGGTGCTTTACGATACCTTCACCCAGTGGAGCGGGTTTGGCCAGACGGTGATCATCTGTCTGATCCAAATAGGCGGCCTTGGCTTTATGAGCATTGCCACTATGGTGGCCTTCCTGCTGCGGCGGAAGGTGGGGCTGAAGCAGAGGCTGGTCATGGCTCAGGCATTGAGCCTGAACGATATGGGCGACGTGGTCCGGCTCCAGAAATGGGTGCTGGTGGGCAGCTTCTCCATTGAAGCGGTGGGCGCCCTGGTTTTGACGCTGCGGTTTTTGCCGGAATTCGGCTTTACCACGGCGCTGAAATGGGGCGTCTTCCATTCGGTTTCCGCCTTTTGCAATGCCGGTTTTGATATTTTCGGCTGCATTACCCCCGGTGCCAGCCTGATGGAATTTCAGTCCGACCCGGTGGTGCTGCTGACCCTCAGCGGTCTTGTAATCCTGGGCGGTTTGGGCTTTCTGGTTTGGCAGGAGATTGTCACCCGGCGCCGGTTCAAAAAAATGAGCGTCTATTCCCGCCTGGTGCTGATTATGACACTGGGTCTGCTGCTTGGCGGCACGGTGTTCATCGCCCTGGCGGAGTGGAATAATCCGGCCACCATCGGCAATATGGCCCTTGGGGATAAAATTCTGAACTGCTTTTTCCAGTCCGTCACCAGCCGAACCGCAGGCTTCGCTGCGGTGGATCAGGCGGTGCTGACGGATGCGGGCAAAGGTGTGACCATGGTGCTGATGCTCATTGGTGGATCCTCCGGCTCCACCGCCGGCGGTGTCAAGACCGTGACCATGGTGGTGCTGATCCTGTTTATCTGGAGCCGGGCCCGGGGGAGAAGCACGGTCTGCGTTTTCAGGCGAACCATTCCCAACCATCAGGTGATGGATGCGATGACCATTGTTTCGGTGGTGGTGGCATTGGCGGTGTTCGGCGGGGTGATTATCACCGCCACTTCTTCGGTGGGCTTCACTGATGGCCTGTTTGAGGCAATCTCGGCTCTGGCTACCGTCGGCGTGACTGCCGGAGTCACGGCAAAGCTGAGCGTTGCGGCGCAGTTGTTGATTATTATTTATATGTATTTCGGTCGTGTTGGTGTGCTGACCATCAGCCTTGGATTCCTGATGGGGAACGAGGCTACGGAGCGATACCGCTACGCCGAGACCAACCTGATGATTGGGTGAGGAGGAGAAATATGAAATCCTATGCTGTAATTGGATTGGGTCGTTTTGGCACCCAGGTTGCCCTGGAACTGTGCCGCCAGGGCTGTGAGGTGCTGGCGATGGATGTCAGCAGCGACCTGGTGGCGCAAATTTCGAATGATGTGACCCATGCGGTGGTGGCGGATTCTCAGGATAAGGAGGTCCTCCGGGCCCTGGGCGTGGGAGAGATGGACTGCGCCATTGTGGCCATTGGCAGCGATTTGTCCGCTTCCGTGCTGGCTACCATGAATCTGAAGGAGCTGGGGGTTCCCCAGATCATCTGTAAGGCCCATAATGACACCCATCGTCGGGTGCTGGAGAAACTGGGGGCCGACCGGGTGCTGATCCCGGAGTATGAGCAGGCCTTCCGGTTGGCCCGGAGTCTGTCAGCCCCCAATGTGCTGGATTATATCGAGCTGTCCGATGAGTATGGCATTGTGGAGGTGCCGGTGCCGGCGAGCTGGGCCGGAAAGAACCTCCGGGAGCTGAATGTTCGGGCCAAGCTGGGCGTGAATATTCTGGCTTTCCGCCGGGGCAACAAAATGAACGTATCTCCCGCTGCGGATTTTGCCATCGAGGCAGGGGATGTGGCGGTGGTCCTGGGAGACAGCCAGGCGCTGAAGAAGGTACAGAAGCTATGACGGAAATCAGAATCACAGCCCGGAAAAATCCGCTGCTGCAGCAAGTCCGGCGGCTGCTCAGCTCCCGCCGGGAGCGGGAAAATGCCGGACTGTTTGTGGCCGATGGCACCAAATTGCTGACCGAGGCGGTGGAATACTGGCCCGGGCTGGATACGGTGATCCTTTCCGATGGGGTGGATGCCGAGGTGCCGGACAATGTCCGGCTGGTTCGGGTGCCGGAGGATGTAATGGCCTCTGTTTCTCCCATGCAGAGCCCCCAGGGGGCATTGTTTCTGTGCCGCCTGCCGCAGAAGAAGCCCTTTGCTCCCGCTCCGGGGATGCTTTTGCTGGATGGCATTCAGGACCCCGGCAATTTGGGCACGATTTTACGGACGGCGGATGCGCTGGAGGTGCCGGTGGCCCTTCTGGTGGGCTGCGCCGACCCTTATAATCATAAGACCGTCCGGGCAAGTATGGGCGCGGTGTTCCGCAGCCCGGTGGTCACCACCACTTGGCAGGAGGTTAAGTCCGCCTGTCAGGAAGCGGGCATCCCCATCGCCGTCACCGCCCTGACCGACCGGGCCAGGGATATCCGTCAGGCGGAATTGAGCAAAATGGCCGTGGTCATCGGCAGCGAAGGCCAGGGTGTCCGGCAGGAGATTCTGGAGGCTGCGGACGCGGAGCTGATCATCCCCATGAATGAGCGCTGTGAGTCCCTCAACGCCGCCATCGCCGCCGCTATCGTCATGTGGCAGATGAAGTAAAGGTAAAGATTTTGTTATTTCTACGATAAATCCCCTACAGATTGGGTTGCCTTATTTTCGAGAAAGAGAGAGGTGCGTTTCGGATGCTGATCCACTGGATATGGCTTGCCACCCGGCCGGGAATGAACGACCGGTTGCGGGCGGCATTGATTGAAGCCTATCAGGATGCCGAGGACCTGTTCTACGCCAGCGCATACGACCGGCTGGAGGACCTGACCGAGGATGCTCTGGCGGCTCTTTCCGACAAGAACCTCCATGAAGCGGATAAAATCCTGACCCAGTGCATCGACAAGGAAATTCACATCCTGACCTATGGGGACGAAAACTATCCCGCCAGGCTCCGGAATATTTCCGACCCGCCCATGGTACTCTACTACAAGGGACAGCTGCCGGATTTTGAGCAAACCCCCATGATTGGCATCGTGGGCACCCGAAAGGCATCCACCTACGGCCTGAACACCGCCCGGCGGATGGGCGGCCAAATCGCCAAATGCGGCGGCACGGTGGTATCCGGAGCAGCCTCCGGCATCGACGGCGTGGCCATGAACAGCGCCCTGGATGCCGGTGGTATGGTGGTCGGCGTTTTGGGTTGCGGTGTGGATGTGGTCTATCCCCAGTCCAACCGGGCCCTGTTTGCGGAGCTGGAGCGCCGGGGATGTCTGCTCAGCGAATATCCCCCGGAAACACCGCCTATGCGGTGGAATTTCCCCAAGCGCAACCGCATCATCAGCGGCATCAGCGATGGCGTCCTGGTGGTGGAGGCCCCGGAGCGCAGCGGCGCCCTGATTACCGCCCGACAGGCATCGGAACAGGGGCGGGATGTGTTCGTGGTACCGGGGAATATCGATGTTTCCTCCTGCGCCGGCAGCAACGGCCTGCTCCGGGACGGGGCCCAGGCTGTGACCACCGGATGGGATATCATGTCGGAATATGAAGCGGTGTACCCGGATAAGGTCCGTCGCTTCGACGGCGTGCTGCCGGTGCCGGAATTGACGCCGGAACTGGAACCGCAACCCCTGAAAGTGGCACAAAAGCCCCGGGTTTTGGCCGGGATCAAGCCCCGAAAATCGAAAAAATCGAAAAAAGAGATTGACAACGGCCCCCGTGGGCTTTATATTGACGGAGAAAAACCGCTGCCGCCCCTGAGCGGGGATGAGCAGCTCATCGCAGACCAGCTGAAATCCGGCCCCCGCCTGACCGATGAGGTGATTGCCGCCACCGGCCTGGCTCCGGGGAAGCTGCTGCCCATCCTGACCATGATGGAGGTCAAGGGCCTCCTGCGGCGGCTGCCGGGCAATATGCTGGAATTGAAGTAAAGTAAGGGAAATGGAGCAAGTTTAATGGCGAACGCGACAAATCTGGTCATCGTGGAGTCTCCCTCCAAGGCGAAGACCATCGGAAAATATCTTGGCCCGGAGTATACCGTCAAGGCCAGCATGGGCCACCTGCGGGATCTGCCCAAAAGCACCATGGGCGTGGATTTCGAGACCTTCGACCCCCACTATATCCCTGTCAAGGGTAAGGAAGACCTGATCCGGGAACTGAAAGACGCAGCGGCCAAGGCCGAGACCGTCTTTCTCGCAACTGACCCGGACCGGGAGGGCGAAGCCATCTCCTGGCACCTGAAAGAATTGCTGGGTCTGTCCGACCAGAAGGCCCACCGGGTCACCTTCAACGAAATCACCCAGAAGGTGGTCACCGAATCCATCCAAAATCCCCGGGAGATCGATGCGGATCTGGTGGACGCCCAGCAGGCCCGCCGGATTCTGGACCGAATCGTGGGCTATCAGCTGTCGCCCCTGCTGTGGAAGAAGGTTCGCCGGGGCCTGTCCGCCGGTCGTGTCCAGAGCGTGGCCACCCGGCTGGTGGTAGACAGGGAAAATGAGATCCGGGCTTTTGTCCCCAGAGAATACTGGTCGCTGGATGTGACATTGGATCGCATCGGTAAGCCCGGTTCCTTTGTTGCCCACTATCACGGTGAGGATAAGAAGCGTGAATTGGAAAGTGAACTGCAAGTGGATGCGGTCATTCGCGATATTGAGGGTAGGGAGTTTACCGTCACCAATGTGAAAAAGAGCGAGAAAAAGCGCTCCGCCGCACCTCCTTTTACAACCTCCACCTTGCAGCAGGAGGCATCCCGGAAGCTGAACATGACCCCCAGACGCACCAT
>JAZQHH010000182.1:0-11211 GCA_045540495.1 Faecousia sp. | reverse complement strand
GTGGGCTCGGTGGGCTCCGTAGCAGGCTCGGTGGGGGCGGTGGTGGGTTCCGTCACGTCCTCTTCAGGCACATAGTCGGTGTGCTTCAAGGCGATCCAGCCGATCTCGGTCTTGCCCCACAGGTAGCCATCAGCGGAGACGGTTTCGGTAATGGTCAGCTCGTCCCCTTTCAGGGCACTGCCCACCACATCAAAGCTCAATCCAGCACCATCACGCAGGTTCACCACACTGCCGGTAACAGTAATGGTAACAGGCTTCATAATGGGATCAGTGGGAACTTCCGGCTCGGTGGGATCGGTGGGGGCTGTGGTGCCGTCGTCCTCGGCCCAACGGGCGTAAAGAGTGGCGTTGCGGGTGGTCATATCCAGAGAAGTGACCTTCCGGCCACCGGAAGCCGCAGTATACCACCCCTGGAACACATACCCCTCCCGGGAAGCAGTGGCCATGGGCACAGCGGTGAGTGCCGCGTCGTAACCCTGGACATTGTAGCTGCCACCATTTGCGCTGATGGTGCCGCCCTGGGCATTATACAGCACGTAGGCGAAATTATCCGGAGCGGTGCGGCTATACAGGCCGTTGAGGTAAACATTGGCCTCGGCAAGGCGACGGCGGACATGGCCCACGCTGCGGGTGCCGCCGGACATGGAATAAATAGAGAAGGCATAGATCAGCTCATTGCCCTCGGCGCCGCTGACCAGGGCCTTGACCAGAGTAGAACCTTTGCTCAGCCAGCTGCTGCCGCAGTTGAAGACCAGGGAGATCAGGGCATCAAACTGTTGCTGCTTATAGGTCAGGCCGTTGCGGTCAATAAATTCATTGACTGCGTTTTCGTATGTAACCAGCTTTACGCGCAGTTCCGCATCGGCCTCTTCCTTGGTCATAGGCGTCTCCATATATTTGCTGACCAGCTCATCGGGGCAGCGAGTGCCGTAGCCAATGGTATATTTGCCGTCGGAATCCCGGTAGGGCTTACCGGAGAAGCCTTCGAATTCCTTGATAAACGCAATGCACGACTCGCTGGCCTTGAAATCCGATGCCGCCCGGGCAGCGGGGGCCATATTCACGAGCCCAAACACCAGCGCAAAAGCCAGACATAGACACAACAGCTTTTTCATCATTGGCACATACTCCCTTTAACGCAAATTCTCATGTATATCATTATAGCAGAGCTTTTGCGGATTTGCAACTATTTTCGTGCAAATAACTGTAATCTTTGTAACCATTTTTCTTGTTCATAAGTTGTGTAATTTGCACAAAAAGCTGGAAATATATACACATTTCTACCCCTACAAAAATTATGTTGCCAAGATATTTCGGTTATGATAAAATAGCTTTCAACGGAGGTGATTCCATGAACAAAGCACTCATCGCCATGAGCGGCGGTGTGGACAGCTCGGTGGCAGCGCACTTGATTCGAGGTGACCGGGAATGCATCGGCGCCACCATGCTGCTGCACAGCAATACCGACCCGGTGGATGCCCGGTCTGTGGCTGATCGGCTGGGTATGCCCTTTCACATCATCGATGCCCGTTCAGAATTTCGGCAGAGGGTTTTGAAGAATTTCGTAGATTGCTACGAAGCCGGGCTGACCCCCAATCCCTGCATCGAATGCAACAAACATCTGAAATTCGGGCTGCTGCTGGAAAAGGCATTGGAATTGGGCTGCAGCCATGTGGTGACCGGGCATTACGCCCAGATCCACCGGGAAAACGAACGTTATCTACTATATAAAGCGGCAGATCTGCCGAAGGATCAGACTTATTTTCTGTACGGACTGACCCAGCATCAGTTGGCTCACACCCTGTTCCCCCTGGGTTCACTGACGAAAACCCAGGTGCGGCAAATCGCCGAAGAGCAAGGGTTTATCAATGCGAAAAAACGGGACAGTCAGGATATTTGCTTTGTGCCGGATGGGGATTACATGACTTTTTTGCGGGATTTTACTGAAAAAGAGTACCATTCCGGTGATTTTCTGGACTTAGACGGCAATATTGTCGGACGGCACAGAGGCGCTGTGGCCTATACCCTGGGACAGCGGAAGGGGCTGGGCATCGCCCTGGGCGCGCCGGTTTATGTCTGCGATAAGGACATGGAACGAAACACCGTGACCGTGGGGCCCAACGAGGCCCTGTTCCGCCGGGGGCTCCGGGCCTGGGATTGGAACTGGATCCCCTTCCCTGCCCTGACGGCACCGCTGCGGGTGAAGGCAAAGGCCCGGTCCCGGATGACGGAGCAGCCTGCGACGGTTTACCCCGAGGAAAACGGCTTTGCCCGGGTGGTGTTTGACGAGCCCCAGCGGGCCATCACCCCGGGTCAGGCGGTGGTGCTGTATGACGGCGATCTGGTCATCGGCGGCGGCACCATTTGCGAAGCTTTGGGAGATGGAGATTTATAATAAAATGATCGTTCAGTGCGGTATCTAAACTCTATGTCATTGCGAACCAGTGCGCTTAAGTGGTGAGTTTCCTCGCAATGACGGTGTTGTTTTTGTGCGTACTGCTACGCAACAAGGGTCAGGCGTTTAGGCCTGACCCTTGATTTTATAGTTGGGGAAATATTCGGATACGAAGTCAACATCCTCAACCTGAAAGCTCTTTCCGTTCAGATGTGCCAGACTGCCGGCCTCTGTGGTGAAGGTGAAGGTCAGCTTGTAGGAATAGAGAGCCTGGTAGTTCCGGTCGAAGCGCTTGTCCAACTTGCCGTATTTGCCATCCCCCAGCAGAGGGTGGCCTGCGTGGGCAAATTGGGCCCGGATTTGATGGGTGCGGCCGGTAATCAGCTCGCATTCTACCAGGGACAGCCCATTTCCGCTGGCCAGCACCCTGTAATTGGTCTGACAGCTTTTGGCGCCGGGCTGGGGGGTATCGGTGACGAAGACCCGATTTTTCTTCGCATCCTTGAAAAGATAACCCTTCAGGCTCCCCTCTTTGGGCTTGGGGGTGCCCTCCACGATGGCAAGATACCGCTTATCCAGCTCCCGGTCTTTGATTTTTTGGTTCATAACCCGCAGGGCCTCAGCGGTTTTGGCGGCGATGACAATGCCGCCGGTGTTGCGGTCGATGCGGTTGCATAGGGCTGGGGTGAAAGCATTCTCCTCCCGGGGCCGCCACTCTCGCTTTTGGTAGAGGTAGGACTGAATATGGTCAATCAGCGTCCGGCCATATTCCGCCCCATCATGAGGGTGGACCGCCAGGCCGGGGCGCTTGTCTACCAGCAGAATCTGATCATCCTCGTAGACGATTTTCAGCTTCGGTGTCGCCACCGTCAGGTAGGCATTATCCTCCCGGGGCTTGTCGAAAAATTCATCATTGATATATAATTGCAGGATATCGCCGGTCTGGAGCCGGGTGTCCCGGTCCGCCCGCTTGCCGTTGCACTTGATGCGCTTCAGGCGGATGTATTTTTGCGCCAGGGAGGCCGGCAGCAGAGGCACCGCTTTCGCCAAAAACCGGTCCAGCCGCTGGCCTGCGTCGTTGGAGCCGATGGTAAATTCCTTCATTACGCCTGCCCCATATTCTGGTCGAAGTGGCGGTTGATTTGCTCAGTAAACTCCAGGGCGGAATTGTAGCCCATCTTCCGCTGGCGGTTGTTCATGGCCGCCACCTCCAAAATCACCGCCAGATTACGGCCGGGGGTGATGGGGATGGTGTACATGGGCACCTTGACCCCCAGGATATCCATATACTGATCCTCCAGACCCAGCCGGTCATAGACCTCGTGGGTTTTCCAGGGAACAATATCCACAACCAGATCGATCTTGTTTGCGTCCTTGACCGCACCGACACCGAAGAGCCGGGCCACATTGACGATGCCGATGCCCCGCAGCTCGATGTAATTGCGAATCAGCTCCGGAGCGGAGCCAACCAGAGAATTACCGGAGATTTTATGAATTTCCACCGCGTCGTCGGCAATCAGGCGGTGGCCGCGCTTCAGCAGCTCCACAGCGGCCTCACTTTTACCAATGCCGCTTTCGCCAACCAGCAATATACCTTCGCCGTAAATCTCCATCAGAACGCCGTGCCGGGTAATCCGGGGAGCCATGGCGGAATTCAGATAGGTGATGATGGCGGAAAAAATGGTGCTGGTGGCCTCTTTACTGCACAGAACCGTCACATTGTGCTTCTTGGCCATGGCCAGACATTCCGGGTCCGGCGCCGTATCCCGGGCGATCAGCAGCGCGGGAATTTTGTAGGAAAACAGTCGGTCGAAGGTAATCAGCCGCTCGGCGCTGCTGAGCTTTGCCAAATAGCTGATTTCCACATTGCCCATGACCTGCAGACGCATGGGCTCAAAATGGTCGAAATACCCCGCAAGCTGCAGGCCCGGCCGGGACATATCCGGCACCGTCAGCCGAATCTGGTCAAAATCCGTCGCCGAATAGGCAACCTGCAGCCCAAATTCCCGGACCACATCCCGCAGCGGCACACTATAAGTGTCTATCATACGCACACACTCCCTTCCACTTTGGGGATATTATACCTTCCATCCCGACGAATATCAATATATTTTTGAAAAAAGTAAAAAAATTATAAAATAATGCTTGCATTTTCCGAAAAAGTCTGGTATCATATCTAAGCGCCTGTTGTGGGCGCATTTGAATGAATGATGAAGGAGGTGCAAGGAAATGGCGAAGTGTGATTATTGTGGCAAGGGCGTGACTTTCGGTATCAAGGTCTCCCACTCCCACAGACGTTCCAACCGTGCTTGGAAGCCCAATGTCAAGCGGGTCAAGGCCGTCGTCAACGGAACTCCGTGCCATGTGTACGCTTGTACCAGATGCCTCCGTTCCAATAAGGTCGAGCGCGCGGTCTAATGAAAAATTCGGCACCGTCAAAAGACGGTGCTGTTTTTTTGCTTTTTAGAGGATTATGGTGGGGGAAATGATTGGGGACCTCTAAAAACTGATTTTCGAGCGGGCGGTGGATATTTTGTCGCAAATTGAAGTCACGAAAATGCCAGGAATACTGGATGTATTTCGGCATTTTCGGGGCGAAAAGTTGCGGCAAAAGATACGCCGCTTCGCCGAAAAGGAGTTTTTAGAGGTCCCCTGTGGGTAAATTATTGGAATTCCTTCCGCTTTGCAACCAGGCAGACCATGCTAGCTGCCGCCAGAATCAGCAGACCGGACAGCAGAATGACACTTTCATCGCCGGTTTGGGGGATATCCTCCGCGTCCGCGGTGCCCACGTAGAAGGTAAACTCCGGGTAGCGGCCGTCGTTGATGGGGTACTGGAAGCACAGCTCATAGTGCTGTCCGGCAACGGCCTCGAACTCACAGCCGTTTTCCAGTTCCAGATATTCGCCACCCACATATTCGATTCCATCCTCCACATAATTGAAGGCGGCAACACCCATATAAATATCGTAGGGTTTTTCCGGATCTTCTTCATAGCTGACCAAAAAACGATAGGTGCCGGAGGTTTCCGGCGCAAAGATGAAGTACTGATCATAATACACCCAGCCTTCGTCCACTTCCCCCTCCGGTTCAGGAATGGTGATGACTTTGATTTCCCCAAGGGCGATGTCGTCCTTCCAGGTAAAATTCTCCGCACTGACGCTCATACCGCCCAGAAGCAGGCAGGAAATCATCAGGATTGCAAGCAGCTTTTTCATATTTATATCCCTCCTGAATTTGTTGTCGGCCACGGGCCACTTTCATTATAAATCCGCCCCGGAAATCTGTCAAGAAATTCCTGTATTTTTCTATTGTAATTCCTTTGGAAATCATATACAATTATGGCATACACAACACAAACGGAGGTCACCTTATGAAGCGCACCGATTACATCTCCTGGGACGAGTATTTCATGGGCATCGCCATGCTGGCGGCCATGCGGTCCAAGGATCCCAATACGCAGGTGGGTGCCGGCATCGTTTCCCCGGACAATATCATCAACTCCACCGGCTACAACGGGATGCCCAAGGGCTGCTCCGACGATGAATTTCCCTGGGGCCGGGAGGGCGCGGAAACCAAGTACCCCTTCGTGGTCCACGCGGAGCTGAATGCCATTCTCAACGCCAACGGCCGGGACCTCCGGGGCAGCCGGGTGTTTGTGGCCCTGTTCCCCTGCAACGAGTGCGCCAAGGCCATTATCCAGAGCGGCGTGAAGGAGGTCATTTATCTGTCCGACAAGTACGCCGACTCCATGGCCACCCTGGCCTCCAAGCGGATGCTGGATGCCGCCGGGGTGAAGTACACCCGGCTGTGCCCCTCCCGGGAGCAGATTACCCTGGATTTGGTCCCCCCGGAAGCAAAGAAATGAGAAAAAAGGCAGACACCAAGCGTGTCTGCCTTTTGCGTATCAGGTGGAGGGGGTCTTTTCCCGATGATGGATGCCGGCCTTCAGCTTATGAATGTCGGAAGCCAAGGATTTCCGGTCGAAAATCATAGAAAGGCCAAAGGCCAGGGGCGTTACCAAAATGAAGCAGGGGAAAATCATCCAGAACCAGGGCCAATACTTCACCTGCCCCGCAAATTCTCCCACCGGGATGATCCTGAAGAAATCGGGACAGAACCAGCTCAGGAACGTACCGATGGCATCATCGGTGCCGGGGCCCCAGATATAGGAGGAGTTTTTATAATTGATGTCGAACATATCCCCACTGCGCAGGGGGATGAAGCCCAACTCACTCTGGAAAATCTGATTGAGCATGATGAAGAGCATCAGCGCCAGCAGGCCCACCGGGGCTGCCAGAACACGCCTGTAGGAAAGGGTGTGCCGCTTCAGCAACACCAGCAACAGCGGTACCGCCAGCAGCATCCAGTGATGGTAGTAGAACCGGACGATGTCCCAAAATTCTCCCAGCTGGTCCGACTTCGCCAGAGGCTCCTGGGGATATACCAGGGCAATCAAGCCGCTGAGAACGCCGATGTAAAACATATAATCCTTAATATATTTGTTCTTAACAAAGTAAAACAGAGGAAAAAGCGCAATATTAGCACCGCAAATGTTTACAAACCAGGCATCCCGGAACTTTCTTGCTTCGTCCACGGAGTACGGCGGGATATACACCTTCAAAAAATGCAGCAGCAGTCCGAACGCCAGAAGTCCAAACAGCACCACATTCTGGGTCGTCACCGAGGCCTTTCTGAGTCCAAAATACAGGCCCAAAATGGCGCCAACCCCAAGGGCGATCCACATAAAATACCATCCGTTGAACATTTCTATAACCATATTCGTCCACCTCATTCATTGGAAAATCGTAAAACAATCCGGTTACAGATTTGTAACATAAATTACAAACAATTACAAGTTGTTTTAAGGATTTTTGTCAGAATTTGTTTATTATCATGTCCCCGCCCCGGCGGAGGGTTTCCATGGTGGTAACAGAAAGCAAAAGCCCATATTCCGAATCCGTGCCGTGGGGGACGGCCCAGGCGCCGGCGTCGGTACCGGGAGCAATCAGGCCCCCCATATTGGAAAATCGGGCCACGTTTTCCAGGGCGCTTTCCAAAATTCGGGCTACAGCGGTTTCATTAAACCGGCCCCTCCCCCGGAGATTGCCGATGGTGGACAGGGTGGGCACCCAGACACAGCCCTTCTCCTTCATGGCCTCCAATGCCTCCCCATCCAGGTAGGCCCCGTGCTCCACGGAATCCACGCCGGCGGCCGCCGCGGCCTCCACCGTCCGGGCCCCATTGGCATGGGCCATGACGGCGAAGCCCTCCTCATGGGCAATGTGGATCAGCTCCCGGATCAGTTCCGGGGGCAGCGGCTCCTCGGACAGGACGCCGAACCGGTCGAAATCCATCAGTCCCGAAATCATGATTTTCACAAAATCTCCGCCTCTTTTCCGGAGATTTTTTATTTTTTCCGAATAATCCCGAAGATTTTCATAGTATTCCCCGATGAAGCCGCCGTAATGGCCCTTCAGGCACAAGTTCGCCAAAGGGGTGCGGTAACGAATGCCATATTCCCCGGCGATGGCCCGGGCCGCCGCCCCCACGCCCCAGCGGTCGCCGCCGTCCCGAAGGTAGGTGAAGCCCGCGTCCCGGTAGCGGGCCAGAATGTGGCGGATATAGGCCATATCCGGGCCATTGCGGTGGCGGTTGATGGCCCCCCGGTGGTCAATGGCGTCCAGAACCATATGCATATGGGCGTCGATGGGCATGGTATCGCTCCTTTTATAAAATAACAATGTCATTGCGAGGAGCGAAGCGACGCGGCAATCTCCTAAGGCGATTGGAAACCTTCGGAGATTGCCACGCCAGTCTGCGGACTGGCTCGCAATGACATTCAGCTTTTACACTTCCGGCAAGGATGCCAGGTAGGCATTGACTTCCGCCAGACCGTCGCCGATGATGGCCATGGTGCGGTCGTAGGAGGCCTCAGCCTGGGAGAGGGTGTCGTCCGTCAGGCCGAAGGCGGTTTTCCAGTCGGCGGTGGACTTGTCCAGGGGAATGATGTCGTAGACTTTTTTCCAGGTTTCGGTGCTGGTGTACAGGTTCACCCAGGTGGGCAGAGCCTCCACGCTTTCCACCCGGACGGTGCCGTCGGAATACTTGGCAAAGGTGAAGCTGAACAGGATGCCATCCTCGGTGTGGGCGGTGGTGATGGAGCTAATCAGCCCCTGCCGCTGGTTGGAGATGGCATTACCGGTGGAGTACAGGCACACGGTCTTATGGTCGGAGTCTGTGGTGCTGG
This sequence comes from Faecousia sp., assembly GCA_045540495.1. Classification (GTDB taxonomy): domain Bacteria; phylum Bacillota; class Clostridia; order Oscillospirales; family Oscillospiraceae; genus Faecousia. Next base: position 2,566 of record JAZQHH010000182.1, on the reverse strand, counting down.
TCAGCAGATCCATGGGCTGGATCACATGGGCATGGCCACCCACGATCACATCCACACCAAGGTCGCAGGCCGTCTGGGCCAGGGCCTCCTGGTCGGCATTCTGCTTCAGCGCATATTCATCGCCCCAGTGGATAAACAGCACAATGGCCTCCGCGCCGTCGGCTTCCATGTTGGCGATGTCGGCAGACAGGCTGGTTCGGAAGCCCGCCACGTCCTTCTTATGGAAGGTGTTGATGAGCTGGGCATCCTCTTTGGTCATCACATGGCCGTTGGGAGCCACGGTAGCGGCATCGGCGGCATCCTCGTAGGTGTAGCAGATCATACCGATCCGGATACCGTCAATCTCCCGAACCAGGTAATTGTCCTCCTCCCGGGAGGCGAAGGTGCCGGTGAAATCCATGCCGTATTCCTTCATCACCTGCATGGTCCGGTGGAAACCGACGGAGGAAGTATCGTAGGTATGATTATTGGCGGTCAGCAGCATATCGAAGCCCGCCCCCTGCAGGGAGGGTACGATGCCATCGGGGCAATTAAATTGGGGGTAGCCGCTGTACTCATAGCCCAGGTCCAGCCCCGCAAGGGTGGTCTCCAGGTTGGCAACGGCATAGTCCGTGGCCTTGATATAGGCCTGGATATGGGCGAAATAGGCGGAAAAATCGTAGGTGCCGTCACTTTGCTCGCCGGGGCGGATGCAGGGCTTATGCATCAGGATATCGCCGGTGGCACCCACGGTGGCATTGCCCAGGAGGGTGATGCCGGGGGCGGTGGGGGCAGGCTCGGTGGGCTTGGTGTCGGAGACGGTGGGCTCCTCCGATGGATCCGTGGGGGCAGTTGTGGGCCCCGTAATCTCCGTAGGTGCCGTGGTTCCCTGGGTCTGGGTGATGGGGGCGGTGGTGGGATCCGGCTTGTCCTCGGACCGGGACAGGCTCATAACCAGCGCCCATACCGACAGGCCCAGCAGTGCCACAATCAGCACAATAATCAGGCAGAAAATAATAAAATTCGGGTTGACCCGGCGGCGACGTCTGCGCCGTCGGGGCGGATAAGGCCGCTGGTTTTGGTCTGGCATGGGTTTTCTCTCCTTTTCAGAATATCCGTAGGGGAGGGTCTTGCCCCTCCCCTACTGCGGTTTTCCACTAGGTATCCAGCAAATAATGCACTGAGCGGACTTCTTTGCCGCCCTGGCAGTAGATTCGGGGCACCCGGCGGCTGATGCCGCAGATAAATTCATAATTAAAGCTGTCCGCCGCGGCGGCGATTTGCTCCACGGTGATGCACTCATCCCCGTCCCGGCCCACCAGGGTCACGGTGTCGTCCAGCTCCACGCCGGGGATGTCGGTCACGTCCACCATCAGCTGGTCCATACATATCCTGCCCAGAATGGGGGCTTTTTTGCCGTGGATCAGGACGTGGAATTTGCCGGACAGGCTCCGGCGGTAGCCATCGGCATAACCAACCGGGACGGTGGCCACCATGGTGGGACGGCTGGTGACGTAGGTGCCGCCGTAGCTGATTTCCCGACCGGGGGGCAATTCCTTTACATGGGTCACCCGGCTGAGCCATTGCAGCGCCGGTTTCAGGGGCAGTAAGCTGGGCTCCACCTCGGCGCTGGGGTACAGGCCGTAGGTAACGATGCCGGAGCGGACCATTTCATAATGATGAGGGAAATTCATCAGGCCCGCGGAATTATCCAGGTGGCGGATGGGGATTTCAATGTTCCGGTCCTTCAGCATGGCAAGAAAATTGTCGAACTTTTTCGCCTGCTCCCGAGCCCGGGACAGGTCGGCGCAGTCGGCGGTGGCGAAGTGGCTGAAGATGCCCTCGGCGGTGATGCCGGGGAGCTTGAGGATTTCGGCACAGATGTCCGCCGATTCTTCCGTCGCCTGGAAGCCGATGCGGCTCATGCCGGTGTCCACCGCAAAATGGAAGGGGGCGGTTTTCCCTTGGCGCAGGGCTTCTTCGGACAGCGCCACCGCGTCATCGTAATTGAAAATGGTGGGGCGGACATTTTCCCGCACCGCATGGGGGAGGGCGGACACCGGGGTGCGGCCCAGGATCAAAATGGGCTTGCGCAGCCCCGCCTGCCGCAGCTCCAGGGCCTCCAGCATGGAGGACACGCCGAAAAAGGCGCATTTGCCTTCCAGAAGCCGCGCCACCTGCACCGCCCCGTGGCCATAGGCATCGGCCTTGACGATGGCCATGGCGGGGACGCCGGTTTTTTGGCAGACGGCATCAAAATTGGCGGCGATGATGTCCAAATCGATTTTCACATAAGTGCTGTCAAAATTCAAATCGGTCAACTCCAAGTTTCATGTACCTTATATCATACCACGGCGTTGGGGAAAAGTAAATAAAAATGGTAATTGTGCGATAAATTATTGTTTAGCGTACTAAGATCATGCTGTCATTGCGAGGCCCGAAGGGCCGTGGCAATCTCCCGGTATCATCTACGATAAGGAAAAAAGTTCGATGAACGTACAATGTAGAATGGGATTATCCATAGATTTTGGTGCGAATTAGGACCAAAGTTGTACCAGGAGATTGCCACGGCCTGCGGCCTCGCAAT
>JAZQHH010000181.1:0-4913 GCA_045540495.1 Faecousia sp. | reverse complement strand
CGCCCGCATTCCTCATCCGACCCGGCTTCGCCGGGCCACCTTCCCCCCGGGGGAAGGCATGGGCGCTCCCGCGCCAGTTCGTTAAACAATCATTTACGCAACAAAAAGGAGGTCAATATGATTACCAAAACCATTTTCGGCAGCCCCATGGATACCGGGGCCATTACTGCGGAAATTCCTGTTGTGCAGGATATCCTATATTATAATGTATCTGTCCAGGAAAAGGAGATCGTTTTCACCTGCCCCCTGGGCACCGACGACATCGTTTACGGCCTGGGGGAAACCATGGGCCGGGTGAACAAGCGGGGCGGCCGGTACATCAGCTTCAACACCGACACCGCCGAGCATGAGGAATCCAACCCCTCCCTCTACGCCTCCCACAATTTCCTCCTGGTGGACGGCAAAGAGAAATTCGGCGTGTTCTTCGACACCCCCGCCAAGGTGACCTTTGAAATCGATTACAAAAACTCCGGCGAAATCCGGGTTATTTGCCACACCCGGGATTTGAAATTATACCAAATCCAGGAAAACAGCCCCTACGCCATCGTCCGCACCCTCCTGAAGGCCATCGGTCCATGCTACCTGCCGCCCCTGTGGGCCTTCGGCTACGGCCAGAGCCGCTTCGGCTACAAAACCCCCAAGGATTTCACCGATGTGGTGAAGGGCCACGCCGAGAACCGCATCCCCCTGGACTACATCTGCATGGACATCGATTACATGGACGGCTACCGGGATTTTTCCGTCAATGAGGAGAATTTCCCGGATTTGAAGGGCTTCGTCCAGGACTTGAAGGACCAGGGCATCCGGCTGGTGCCCATCGTGGATGCCGGCGTGAAAATCCAGCCCGGGGAGGCGGTCTACGAATCCGGCATCAAGGGCGGCCACTTCTGCCGCAATAAAGAGGGCGGCTTCTTCCAGGCGGGGGTCTGGCCGGGAATGACCCATTTTCCGGACTTTTTCGACGAAAATGCCCGGGAATGGTTCGGAAATCAGTACCAATTCTATACAAATCGAGGGATTGAGGGCTTCTGGAACGACATGAACGAGCCCGCCATTTTCTACAGCGAGTACACCAAGGGCCCCCGGAAACTGGGCTTTTTCCTCGACATGATCCTCGGAGAAAAGCGCAAGGAAAAGAAAAAGCAGGACCTGATTCGGGATTACCAGTCCTTCTTCCATAATGTGGATGGGAAACGGGTGCGGCATTACGATGTCCACAACCTCTTCGGCGCCCTGATGACCCGGGCCTCCTCCGAGGGTCTCCAGCGGCTGCTGGATCACCGGTTTTTGCTGTTCTCCCGGTCCAGCTACATCGGCGCCAGCCGGTACGGCGGCATCTGGACGGGGGATAATACCAGTAAATGGGAACATCTGATGCTGAATGTGCGGCACATGGCCTCGGTGAATCTGTGCGGCTTCCTGTTCAGCGGCGCGGACACCGGCGGCTTCATGGGCAACAGCAACCGGGAGCTGCTGCTGCGGTGGCGGGCCTTCTCGGCCTTCACCCCCCTGATGCGCAATCACACCGGCTGCTTCACCAAAAATCAGGAGGCCTATCAGTTCGGCGACACCGCCGCCTTCCGGAAGGTCATTTCCCTGCGCTACCGGCTGCTGCCCTATATCTACTCTGAGTACATGAAGGCGGCATTAACGAGTGATATGTATATTAAGCCGCTGGCCTTCGAATATCCCGGCTGCGAGGCCATCGGGGATCAGCTGCTGGTTGGCGGCAGCATCATGATCGCCCCCTTCGTCAAAGAGGGCACCAGCCGCACTGTCTACCTGCCCGAGGACATGACCATGGTCCGCTACGACGGCGAATTTCAATGCACCCCGGCGAAAAAGGGAAAAATCACCCTGGAAGCGGGGTATGACGAGGTGGTTTTCTTCATCCGCAAGGGAAAACTGCTGCCCATCGGCCCGGAAATCACCAACACCCGGGACTACAATGTGGAAAATCTGACCCTCCTGGGCGACGGCGACAGCTACGCCCTCTACACCGACGACGGCCTGACCCGGGACTGCACCATGGAGAATGTGCGGATTCTGTGTTAAATATTCCGTTAAGCAATTGGGGACTTCTTCCGTAGGGGAGGTAAAAAGGGCCGATGTGGGCATCGGCCCCTACGAAAGATTTTCTCTTGTAGTATACTCCCCCCGACCTTCGCTTCGCTCGGCCACCCCCCTCATAAATGAGGGGGGCAAGGGGTGCGTCCTATATATGCCATAGTCTGAAAAGAGGCTCTGCCGATTTGGCAGAGCCTCAGATTTATCTTTCCTTGCCCAGGAAGAACACCGCCAGGGTGCCGGGGCCGGAGTGGGAGCCGATCACCGCGCCGGTGTAGCCGATGAAGATTTCCTTCACCCCCTGCTCCTTCAGCAGGCTCTCCAGATACTTGGCATCTTCGATGCAGTCGCCGTGGCAGATGGCAACCCGCTCCTTGTAGCCGTCGATGCCCAGCTCCGCCGCCTTGGCGGCCAGGGCCTGGATGGAGGCCTTCCGGCCCCGCACCTTGGAAACGTTGATCAGATGGCCCTCGGCATCCACATGGAGCACGGGCTTGATTTTCAGCATGGTGCCAACCAATGCCGTGGCCGCGCTGACACGGCCGCCCCGCTTCAGGTACATCAGGTCGTCCACGGTGAACCACTGGCACAGGTTCAGCTTGTTGTTTTCCACCCAGTCGGTCAGCTCGGAGAGGCTGAAACCGGCATCCCGCTTGTCGCAGGCCAGCCACACCAGCAGACCCTGACCCAGGGAGGCGCAGAGGGTGTCCACCACGTTGATGGTCCGGTCGGGGTAGGTTTCCTTCAGTTCGTTCGCGGCAATGACCGCGGACTGGTAGGTGGTGCTGAGGCCGGAGGAGAAGCACAGCACTAGGGCATCCTGGCCCGCTTTCAGCACGGGCTCGATGACGCTGGCCCAGCCCTCGGGGTTGACAGCGGAGGTGGTGGCGGCTTCACCGGCCCGGAGGCCGTCGTAAACCTCCTTGATTTCGTCGCTGAAGGCATTCAGCCGGCTTTCGCCCCGGAACAGCAGGTTCAACGGGATGACAGTCAGATCCAGGGCCTGGATTTTCTCAACAGGCAGATCGCAGCAGGAATCGGTGATAATTTTGTAGTTGGACATAAGGATTCTCCTTTGTGAAATATGGAAGGGTGAATGGTTTGTTAGTGATGCTGTATTTGTCGCCCCTCTGGGGCGACAGCGCCCACAGGGCGCATATCGCTTCCCCCGGGGGGAAGCTGTCGAGCGAAGCGAGACTGAAGAGGAATGCGGGCGGAAATGTTCGATTTTGTACCATGTTCAGGCCTTTTAGCAGGTAAGATTTCAGCAAGTCTTTACGGATTCAACATCTTAGGTGATCGCCCGCATTCCCCTCCCGACCCGGCTTCGCCGGGCCACCTTCCCCCCGGGGGAAGGGATGCGCCCCTTCGGGGCACCCCCCCTCATAAATGAGGGGGCAAAAAGTGCTATCGTAAACAATCATTTACCGCAGGTGGTGCAATTGGCGAAAATATACTGGACTTCCGACCCGGTTGGGGATATAATGCAGTCAGAATCCTGATTTAATCATACTTCACAAGAGGCGAAAAGTCACCCTTTTCTTGAAAAACCCACTCTCCCGGCGGTAGAATGCCACTCTACCACCGGTAGAATCGTGATTTTGCACAGTTTTGGAGGTCGTTTTTATGGCAAAAAGTCAAGACCGTTTGGCGTCCGGCCGGATGGCGGGGCTGGTGGGCATCATTTCCAACGTGGCCCTGTTCGCCGCCAAGCTCACCGTGGGCAGCCTGTCCGGCTCCGTGTCCATCACCGCCGATGCCATGAACAATTTGTCCGATGCCTCCAGCTCCGTGGTGACGCTGCTGGGCTTCAAGCTGGCGGAAAAGCCCGCCGACGAGGACCACCCCTACGGCCACGCCCGGTTCGAGTACCTGTCCGGCCTGGCGGTGGCGGTGCTGATTCTGTTTATTGGTTTCGAGTTAGCAAAATCATCAGTCGTCAAAATCATTCATCCCACCGCCGTGAAGTTTACCTGGCTCACCGCCGGGGTGCTGGTGGGCTCCATGGCCGTGAAGCTGTGGCTGTCCATTTTCAACCGCCGTCTGGGTAAAAAAATCGGCTCCGACACCCTGCTGGCCACCGCCGCCGACAGCCGCAACGATGTCATCGCCACCGGGGCGGTGCTGCTCAGCGGCAGCATCCAGGCCCTGACCGGGGCCAACATCGATGGACTCATGGGCCTGGGGGTTGCCCTGTTTATATTGTATAGCGGCGTGGGGCTGGCCCGGGACACCGTCAGCCCCCTGCTGGGTGAGGCCGCCGGGCCGGAGCTGCGGGAGCAGATTCTGGATCAGATCCGCTTCGCCCCCCAGGTGCTGGGCTACCACGACCTGATGGTCCACGACTACGGCCCCGGCCGCCGGTTCGCCAGCATCCATGTGGAAATGGACTGCCGGGCCGACCCCCTGCTGTGCCACGAGATCATCGACAATCTGGAGCGGGAGTGCTACGAGAGCCACGGCATCCACCTGGTGATCCACTACGACCCGGTGATCACCGACGACCCGGAGCTGACGGCGGCGAAGCAGATGGTTCTGGCCCACCTGGACACCATCGACAGCCGTCTGACGGTTCACGATTTCCGCATGGTCCGCTCTCCGGGGCATACGAACCTGATTTTCGACATCGCCCTGCCGGCAGATTTGACGGGCAAGGAAAAAGAAATCAAAAAAAGACTGGATCAGAAGCTGAACCAGTCCGGAAATACCACCTATTACACCGTCATCACCTTCGACCCGGAGGCGTTTAACAGGTGAATAGAGATATTCTGTCATTGCGGGCCCAGTGAAGCGAAGGTCGGGGGGAGTCCGTGACCTCTCGTAGGGGCCGATGCCCACATCGGCCC
>JAZQHH010000180.1:0-7872 GCA_045540495.1 Faecousia sp. | reverse complement strand
GGTGGTAAATGATTGTTTAGAATAGGAAGCACCCCTGGCCACCCTCATTTATGAGGGTGGCCAAGCGAAGCGAAGGTCGGGGGGAGTTCGAAATATCGTGAATTGTATACTCCCCCCGCCCCTTCGGGGCACCCCCCTCATAAATGAGGGGGGCAAGAAGTGCTACCGTAAACTCATTTACCACCCCTCCCCTTTCAACAGATCAGCCCGGGAAGTGTTACGACTTCCCGGGCATCGCATTCCATTCAGAGTGGCGCGGCTTGCTTTTCCTGAATATTATTTCCCTCTCTTCTTGTAGTCCTGGTCCACTTTTCTTTTCCAGCCGGTGGGCAGCGGGGCGGCGCAGCTGCGGACGTGGCAAATGGCATCGCTGACCGTTTCATAAATCACATTGGTGCCACGGCTGTCGGCATGGTAGTCGGCGGCATAGTCGGCGTTGATACCAAACCGGGCAGCCTCTCTGGCGGCATCGATGTTGGCCCCCAGGAACAGGAACTCCCAGCCGTACTTTTCCTTCTGCCGCTCGATCATCTTTTTGACCTTGGCGTAATCGTAGCGGCGGCTGGCGTTCTCCAAACCATCGGTGGTGATGACGAAGAGGGTCTTTTCCGGCACATCCTCCTGCCGGGCGTACTTGTGGACATTGCCGATGTGATGGATGGCCCCGCCCACCGCGTCCAGCAGCGCAGTGCATCCCCGGACGTAATATTCATTCCGGGTCAGAGGCTGGATGTCCCGGATGTCGATCCGATCATGGATCACCTCAGAAACGCTGTCAAACAGCACGGTGGAAATCACCGCTTCGCCGGGCTGGCCCTTCTGCTTCTCAATCATGGCGTTGAACCCGCCGATGGTGTCCCCCTCCAGTCCCGCCATAGAGCCGCTGCGGTCCAGGATGAATACAATCTCAGTCAAATTCTTTTTCATAATAAAAACCTCCTATAATATGGCGTATCCGAAATGCTGTCATTGCGAGGCCCCAGGCCCGTGGCAATCTCCCGGTTTACCGGACTGCATCTCTTTCTTACACCCACATTATAGGAGGTTAATCTATTCATTTGGTCAACTGCCAGGGGACTTTTTTCACATATACTGCGGAAACACTTTTCGCATTTTTAGCACCAAATCGACAACCTGGTTCATCAGTAGCGGATAGTTTTCTTGTTTCTTGAAGTCTAAACCCTTGATATATGTGCAGATGTAGGATGCTTTCTTGCTATCTAGCCTGTTCCACTCCAATCCAAATCCGAGAGCGGTCTCAATATCATCTTTCCGCTGATATAAAGCATCATAGATATCCTTATTGTCACTGATCCAAAGACTAACTCGAATCTTATGTTCCTTATTAACGAGATCGATAGATAGATGAGCCTCAGACGATCCGATTGCTACATTATACCAATGATCTGTAGTTGCTTTTCTTTTGTTAAAAGGCTTACCCTTTGCCTCAATTACATCATTAAACTGTGTCCAGAATTCTAGACGTTGCTTTTGAGATTCGTTTAATTCGTTGTTCTTTGCCACAGTTTTAATCGTCTTGACGAAATCATTCGGTTGCTCAATGATGTTAAACTGCGGAGCAGGATCAGACTCACCAATCTTATAGGCATGAACTTCCAATAGGAAGAAGGAAATTTCGTCGTCTGTATGCTTGTTAAGCCATTCGATAGCGCTTGCATGTTCATCCCTGGCAGAGGAAACAATCCATACCACCACAGCAGCATCAAGGCCAGATGCATATGTAATTACCTTTCCGAGATGGTCATGGTTTGTAGGCTCCAGTTGATTTTCAATCAGCACAATTTTTCCTGTGATTTCATCTTTACACAAAATATCGCAACGATAATTTCCCACAAACTTTTCCTTTTCTACATCAGTCAATGATAGATTGAGTGTATCCCCCAATTCTTTAATGTTTTCGTCTTCCGCTAACCACTTTGAGAAATCATACTGCTCATGGGGCCAAACAGTTCTAATGTCTACTTCTTGAAGTTTACCGAGTTTCACAGATCTCTCCCCTTTTCTAAATATTGCGGATATTATAAAGTGATCACACCATTATGTCAACTTGACAGCAACTTTTTACGATCCTAACAGACTTTGATCGTGCTCAAACAGCATACAATTGATTTCTATCAGATTGTAGTTCCCATGTTCGATAGCGTAGCAAATAATCAGATCAAATATGCTGCTGTTGGTCAGGGCGAAACCGGCGCGGCCGATCAGGTCACGGGTCTGTTCCAAATCCAGCTCCAGGGCCAGCGCCAGGGCAATGGCGGTGGGCTTGGTGGGCTGATAGGACGGATTATTGCGGATTTTGGAGAAATGCTGCTTGGAAAGATTGGCCTTCTTATATATCTGGGAATCCTTCTTGCCGGATTGGTCGATGAGCTTCAGCAGGGTTTCGGTGAACCCGGCATCAGCCTGCTTCAGCATATCCTCCAGGGAAGGAGTTTTGGCTTTCGGGGCGGCCTTGGATACTGCCATCGGGGCACAGGGCCGGTATTCAGGAAGCGCCGCTCCTTCGCAAAGCTCCATATCCCGGCGGCGACGGCGGCGACTGGTTCCTTCCGCCACGCCATACACGGCCCCCTCGCAGGCATCCAGATAATTCTGGTCGATGTAACTGGCGACACCCTGGAACAGCTGCTCCGACAGCTTGAAGGACCTGCTGTCAAATACCACAAGATAAATCTGCATCTCATGCTCCAGCAAAAATTCGCTGAAAGCGGAAATGGCGATTTGCAGGGCCTTGTCCTTGGGAAAACCGTAGTTTCCGGTGGAAATCAGCGGAAAGGCCACAGACCGGCAGCGGTGCTTCCTCGCCAGGTTCAAGGATTGATCGTAGCAACTGCGAAGCAATGTTTCCTCACCATAGCTGCCGCCGTCCCAAACCGGCCCCACCGTATGGATCACGTATTTTGCATCCAGCCCAAATGCCGGTGTCACCGCAGCGCAGCCAACGGCGATGGAGCCAATTTTCTGCCGGGCCCGCAACAGCTTCGGGCCGGCCTTTTCGTGGATCATGGAATCCACCCCCGCACCGACCACCGGCCGGGGATTGGCGGTATTGACAATGGCATCCACCTGCATATTCGTAATATCATTTCTGACGATCTCAAAGGGCATACGGCCACCTCCATTGCTTCTATTTTACGACATTTTGTTCCAGCCGTCAACCGTATGCCCCACCGGATCGTCTTTTTTCACCGCACCGGACCATTTTTGCATATTGCATAAATATATTAATTTGTTTTTATTCCATCTGTGGAAATTGCATTCAAAACCTTGATTTACCCGCCTGTATCAGCTAAAATGAAAATGAATATTCACAAAGGAGTCTTTGCCATGAAAAAACACATCACCCGATTGGTGGCGTTCTTGCTGTGTCTGGCCATCGTGGCGGGTCTGGTCCCCAGCTTTGAGCTGAGCCTCCCCCCTGTCAGCGCCGCCACCGCCTCCTACGACGATTACAACGATGTTTCTTTCATTTATAATCTGGGCGACTGCCCCAGTATGCAGGGAATGGCGATTCACGGCAACTACATCTACTGCGCCAAGGTCAACACCGAGACAGAAACCTCGGCGATCATCACCCGCACCAACAAAAACACCGGCGAAAGCACCTACATGGTGGACACCGGCACCGGCTCCAACTTCTTTTCCTACCTGGCCCACGCCAACGACCTGGCGGCAGGGTCTGTAGGGGGTGTATCCACCCTGTTCGTGGCCGCCTCGGAGCCCGGCAGCTATTCTCTGGTCCGGTTTGCCATCGATGGCAACAATCTGACCAAAGTGGGCAACTACACCGCCATGTACGACGGGGCCGAGGTGTCCTTCGCCGGTGTGCAGATCATGCACGTGGACGATGACTATGTCACCCTGCTCATCAAGCGGGGCCGCAGCTTCTACACCGGCAAGCTGGGCATCAACCAGACCAGCGGCACCATCGAGCTGACCTACCATTTCACCACCAACATCTCCGATGTGACCATCAACGGCACCAGTCACGACCTGACCGATTGGTTGCAGCAGGGCTTCGGCTATTTCGACCACCGGGTCTATGTGCCCATGGCCGGCGGCGATTTGGCCATGGATACCAGCTGCATCATCGTCTATGATATCGAGGGTGCCTCCGGCACCATCAAGAATGACCCCAGCGTTTCCATCTGGATTCAAAGCTCCACCTATGCCGCCTTCTTCGAAATCGAAAGCTGCGGCATCGACCCCCAGAACGGACGGCTGTACTTCAATACCAACCGGCGGCTGTCCAGCAGCGATACCAATTACGACGGTGTCCACTATGTGGCAGGCTTCACCTATCAGCCCGAAAGCCGCACCACCGACGTCAACGACTACCGATGGGAGATGACCAATGACCAGCTTCTCTCCGTCACCGACGGCGGCGCCACCTATAATCCCCTGATTATGAACGAGGGCTCCGTGGCAAACGGCACCGTCACCAACGGCCGCTGGGTCACCGCCAAGACCGTGGTGCTGGAGCATGACAATCCCTGGATTCTGGAGTGGAAATCCACCGGCAAGGGCGGCAACACCCTGCTGCTGTCCAGCAAAATGCTGGGCAATTACGCAGGAAATATGTACCTGTACCGCCGCAGCGGCAGCGGACTGCTTGCCCTGGGCTACCACGATGGCAGCCAGTACAACAACTACGGCCTGCTCCTCAGCGACCACGGGGTGGACGGCTCCGCGGCGCACGTTTACCGGCTGACCAATAAAATCGCCAGCGACGGAAGCAACATGGTCTACCTGTCCGTGGACGGCAAAGAGCTGGGCGCCATGAACCAATACTATGTGGGTGCCACCGCCCAGGGCACCACCTCCAACTGGATTTCGGGGCAGGATTTCAAATTCTCCTACATCGGCTCCAGCGCCCACCGGGTCAACAATGTGGAGCTGGAATACATTCAGGTCTGGGGCAACGGTCTCAAGAGTATGTACGACGAGCCCAACACCTTCCGCTGGGAAACCAAGAACAATACCATGACCGCCATTTCTCAGCCCGGCTACACCGCCAATACCGCCACCGCCCTCTGGGGCTCCTGCACCGACGGGGTCTACAGCGATTATCAGGCAGAGCTGGCCCAGGAAGTTCGGCTCCTCCACGACCAGCCCTGGAGCATCGAATGGGGCTGCGACAGCTGGAGCGGCAGCAGTCTGCTGTTGGCCTCCCACCACCGGAGCATGAATCTCAACACCCCCTACCTCTACCGCAGCAACAGCATCATCAGCCTCGGCAATTACGATGGCACCGAATACGCTAACTACGGCATCAAGCTCTCGGACCACGGCATCAGCAACGCCACCCCCCATGTGTACCGCATGACCAACAAGCCCAATGTAGACGGCTCCAACATGGTCTACCTGTATGTGGATGGCGTGGAGCTGGGCCCCATGAACAATCTGTTCTACGGCAGCACCGCCCAGGGCATCACCTCCGACTGGATTTCCGGCAAGGACTTCACCTTTACCCACATGGGCACCTATCAGCATAAAATCAATACCGATCTAAACTATATGCAGATTTGGGAAGCCGGCAACCCCACCCAGGACTCCCCCGACAACTACCGCTGGGAGTCCGGCACCTCCTTCTTTACCAACATCACCGACGGCTACACCAAAAACAACGCCACCAGTATCTCCGGCAGCGTTTCCAGCGGGGCTATGACCAGCGCCTACTTCAATCTGGATCAGAATGTGGTGCTGCGCCACGACCGGGAATGGTCCGTTCAGTGGGAATCCGAGGGTACCTGGAAGGACAAGCAAAACGGCGCGATGATTTTCTGCTCCACCCAAAACGGCAGCACCAACAACGCCCTCTACCTCTACCGCCGCAGCGGCAGCAACATCATCGCCCTGGGCTACCGGGGCAACGGCACCCACAATAACTACGGTGTCAACCTGTCCGACCACGGCATCGACGGCACTGCCAAGCACACCTACCTGCTGACCAACCGGATCAACGCTGACGGTTCCAACATGGTCTACCTGTCGGTGGACGGAGTGGAGCTGGGGGCCATGAACAACTACTACGCCGGTGCCACCGATCAGAATACCACCGACAACTGGGTTTCCGGCAAGGATTTCTCCTTCGGCTATATCGGCACCGAGAATTTCGTTCTGGGCAACTGCAAGCTCAGCTATCTGCAGGTCAGCGAGGGCCAGCTGCCCACCGGCACCGTAGAATTCCGGGACTGGGACGGCAGCCTGATCAGCTCCGCCGTCTACACCTACGGCGAAACCGTCACCGCTCCCGCCGCCCCCACCCGTCCCTCGGATGCCACCTACAACTATTTCTTCGCCGGTTGGGATAAGGCCGTGGTGGCCTGCAACGGCGATGCGGTCTACACCGCCACCTACACCACCGAAAAGATTCCCTACACCATCCAGTTCGTGGATTGGGACGGCACCCTGCTCTCCTCCGGCACTTACTGCTACGGGGACACCGTCACCGCCCCCGCCGACCCCACCCGAGCCGCCGACGATACCTACACCTATGCCTTTGCCGGTTGGGACAGCGCTGTGACCACCTGCGACGGCTCCAAGGTCTACACCGCCACCTACACCGCCACCCGCATTCTGAAGCCCACCCTGACCCCCACCGGTGCCACCCTTGTGTTTGAAAGCCAGATTCAGTACAACATTTACTTCCGGGGCACCGACCTGGATGGCCTTGAGCCGGAGGATTTTGGCCTCATCACCTGGAATAACGCCATCGACGGCGATATCAGCAACGCCCACACCATCATTTCCGGTGCGGTCTACACAGCCTCCACCGATGAATATATGGTTGCTACCCAGGGTATCCCCGCCAAAAACCTGGGCGATGTGCTCTACTTCAAGGTCTACGCCCAGCTTCCAGACGGCAGCTTCATTTACAGCGATATGCTGGGCTACAGCGGCAAGAATTACGCCGAAAGCAGAATTAAAAACTCCACCAACCCCCGCACCGTCGCCCTTTGCATCGCCATGCTGAACTACGGCGCTGCGGCCCAGGAATATTTCTCCTACAAGCCCTACGCCCTCATCAACAGCGCTTTGACCGACGAGCAGCAGGCCCTGATCAAAGAATACGATGAATCCATGCTGACCCAGCTGAACGCCGCCGCTCCCAGCAAAACCGTGAATTTCACCGCCACCAATAATTCCTTCAGCGCAAAATCCGTGGCTGTGGAATTCCAGGGTGCCTTCATCATCAATTATTACTTCACCCCTTCCCAGGCGGTGGATGATGATCTGCTGATGTACTGGTGGGATGCGGATGTTTACGCCGCCGAAGCAGAGCTGACAGCAGAAAACGCCAGCGGCTGCATCGTAATGACCCCCGGCGCGGAGTATTCTGCCTCCATTATGGACATCGCCGCCAAGAAAATGGATGAAGCCATCTACGTAGCCGGCGTCTACACCTCCGGCGGCGTCACCCACTGTACCGGCGTGCTGACCTACAGCCTGGGCCGCTATTTCCAAAGCACCGCCGCTAACGGCGCCTCCGCCATGCAAACCCTCTCCAAAGCCGCCGCCGTCTACGGCTACTACGCAAAGGAATACTTCGCAAACCTGTAACGGAATTGTTTGAAACCAGCATTTATTGATGCGGTCGTTTTCCCATACCACCTTACGCGGTGTTCGGTATACGGCGGTTCAAACGTATCCATGCAAAGGCTCGTACCGGTAGCATCCTGCCGGTGCGAGTCTTTTTTGCTCACATCTATGTAAATGCTAATATCTACTTGAGCCACTTTCCCGGAAAATGACAGCGAATATTTGAGCCACCTTGCGTTATGCCCTACAATAGGATCAACGCTATTGTAGGAGGAAAAGAAAAGGTGGTAACTTCCGTGGATGTTTACA
>JAZQHH010000179.1:0-3406 GCA_045540495.1 Faecousia sp. | reverse complement strand
CCTCAGGAGGTCTTCAACCATCCCTACAACCTGTTCGTCGCCGGCTTCATCGGCTCTCCCCAGATGAACTTCTTCGACGCCAAGCTGGTTAAGGCTAACGGCAAGTACGCTGTCAAGCTGGACACCCTGACTGTCGAGCTGTCCGAGGAGAAGCAGAAGGCTCTGGCTGCCAACAATGTTGAGGAGCAGGAGATCGTTCTGGGCGTCCGTCCCGAGCACATCACTCTGGGCAAGGATGGCATCGACGCTACCGTCGACGTCAGCGAAATGATGGGCTCCTCCGTGCACCTGCACGTCACCGCTATGGGTCGTGATGTTGTTGTGGTGGTTTCCACCATGAACATGACCGGTGCTGAGGTTGCCGCTCTGTCCAACGGCGCTCCCGTGAAGTTCAACTTCGCCGGCCATGTCTGCCACATCTTCGGCAAGGAGAGCAAGATCAACCTGGAGGCTTAATTCCATACCCCCACTCACCCCTGCCATCCGGCAGGGGTGATTTTTTGCGTTGTGCGTGTAAATGATTGTTTGCCGGCAGTGCCGGCTGACGTTCTCGTGCTCGGTTGCGAGGTAGTCGTAACGCCATGGGGTACCGCTCGGTAACGTTTTTGCCTACGAATACTTCCCTTTTCGTTACCGAGTGACACCCATTAGCCTTCGATTACCACGCAGGTTCGTAACGCGTCTTGCCGCGGGCCACGCCCGCTAAACAGTCACTTATCATACAAGGCGAAAGTGAATATGCCGGGTGAATAGATGAATGCGGTACAGCTAAGTGACGAAAGTAATAGTTTTTTGATGAAAATACAACAAGTTAAATTAACAAATTGTCCAAAATTTTATCGGTTACCCCTTTCCGGCCTGACTTACACTTGACAAATCGGGTAAAAAGTATTAATCTTGTAATGGAACTTTTTTCTGTTTCGTTGACCATTATCAAAATTGGAAACGTTTCAAAAGTCCGGCGCAGTGGTAAATTACCGGTTTATTTGGTACTTTTTCGGCTATAATGCCCATGTGCGTCCGGGTTCCGCCTAAAATTTATAATGTATAAGGAGCAAGAATCATGCGTAGAAGTGGTATTTTGATGCACATCACCTCTCTGCCCGGCGCATACGGTGTCGGCACCTTGGGCAAGAATGCCTATGCTTTCGTTGATTTTTTGAGAGAAGCCGGTCAGTCCTACTGGCAGATCCTGCCGCTGACGCCTACCGGCTACGGTGATTCCCCCTACCAGTCCTGCTCTACCTTCGCCGGCAACCACTACCTGATCGATCTGGATTGGCTGAAGGGCGACGGCCTGCTCACCGACGCGGATCTGGAAGGCATCGAGTGGAGCTGGAGCGAGGAGAAGGTGGACTTCGGCAGACAGTACAACAACCGTCTGGCAATCCTGCGTAAGGCATACAACCGCTTCGGCGGCGGTGCCGATTTCGATGCTTTCTGCAACGAAAACAGCGATTGGCTGCCTGATTTCGCTCTGTTCATGGCCCTGAAGGGCAAGCTGGGCGGCGCTCCCTGGTATCAGTGGGAGGACGCGCTGAAGTTCCGTGACGCCGCGGCTCTGGAAAGCGCCCGTCAGGAGCTGGCCGATGAAATCCGGTTCTACAGCTTCGTCCAGTTCATGTTCTTTAAGCAGTGGAACAGCCTCCGGGATTATGCCCACCGCAACGGTGTGAAGATCATCGGCGACGTTCCCATCTATGTTCCCTATGACTCCGTGGAGGTTTGGAGCAACCCCGGTCTGTTCCAGCTCAACGAGAAGCTGGATCCCACCGATGTGGCAGGCTGCCCCCCGGATGCCTTCTCTGCTGACGGTCAGCTTTGGGGCAACCCCCTGTACCGCTGGGACGTTCTGGCTCAGGACGGCTACGCCTGGTGGATCAAGCGCCTGGGCGCTGCCGGCAAGCTGTACGATGTGATCCGCATGGACCACTTCCGTGGCTTCGAGGCTTACTGGGCTGTCCCCTTCGGTGACACCACCGCCCGTAACGGCCGCTGGGTCAAGGGTCCCGATATGGCCTTCGTTGAGGCTGTTAAGAACGGCCTGCCCCACATCAGCTTCATCGCTGAGGATCTGGGCTTCCTGACCCAGGAGGTTCTGGATCTGCGGGATGCCTCCGGTTACCCCGGCATGAAGATTCTGGAGTTCGCTTTCGATTCCCGTGAGCCCTCCGAGTACCTGCCTCATACCTACACCCAGAACAGCGTTTGCTACACCGGTACCCATGACAATATGACCATGCGTCAGTGGTTTGAAACCGCTACCCCCGAGGCCATTGCCTATGCTACCGAGTACATGAAGCTGTCCGAGGAGGAGGGCATGGTTTGGGGTACCATCCGCACCGCCATGAGCTCCGTTTCCGATATGTGCATCATCCAGATGCAGGATTACCTGAATCTGGGCGGTGATGCCCGGATGAACTTCCCCGGCATCTGCGACGGCACCAACTGGATCTGGAGAGCCAAGGATGGCGTCATCAACAACGAGCTTGCCCAGAAGATCCGTAAGCTGACTGAGCTGTACGGTCGTCTGGCTTGATAAAAAATACCTACCACATAAGATAGGAGATTCAAGATGAAGTACAATTGCCTGAATATTTTGAAGTGGACAGAAGCTCAGCTGAAGTACACCTACGATGTGTCTTTGCAGGAGGCTACCCCCCAGGAGCTGCACGAGGCTCTGGGCGAGGCTGTCATGATGGCCATTTCCGACAACTGGAACCATTCCAAGCATTGCCGGATGCACGAGCGGAAGGCTTACTATTTCTCCGCTGAGTACCTGATCGGCCGTCTGGTGTATTCCAACCTGTACAACCTGGGCATTCTGGACGAGATGAAGCAGCTGTTTGCTGAGCGTGGCGTGGATCTGGCCATTCTGGAGGACGTTGAGGACGCCGCTCTGGGTAATGGTGGTCTGGGTCGTCTGGCTGCCTGCTTCCTGGACTCCGCCGCCAGCATCAATGTGCCTCTGAGCGGCTACGGCCTGCGTTACCGCTTCGGCCTGTTCAAGCAGAGCTTTGACAATAACGGCTCCCAGATCGAGGCCGCCGACGACTGGACCAAGTTCGGCGATCCCTGGTCCTACCGCCGCTATAACCACACCGTGAAGGTCAAGTTCCCCGAGCACACCGTGCTGGCTGTTCCCTATGACGTTCCCGTCATCGGCTACGGCACCGACAATATCAACACCCTGCGTCTGTGGCAGTGTGAGGCCGAGGAAGAGCTGGACTTCAACGCCTTCAACGATCAGGATTACCTGCGCGCTCTGGCTCAGAAGAACAAGGCTGAGGACATCACCCGTGTTCTGTACCCCAACGACTCCACTTGGGAAGGCAAGCGCCTGCGCATCAAGCAGCAGTACGTTCTGTCCTCCGCTTCCCTGCAGGATATGCTGCGCACCTACAAG
>JAZQHH010000178.1:0-13119 GCA_045540495.1 Faecousia sp. | reverse complement strand
AGCACCAACAAAAGGCTCCCCTTGGAGGGGAGCTGTCAGCCGAACAGGCTGACTGAGGGGTGGACAGGACTTTTTTCACCCCTCCGTCACCTTCGGTGACACCTCCCCTCAAGGGGAGGCATTGGGCCGGTGCGTTTTTCGATAGCACGATAAACAATCATTTATGCAAACAAAAAAGGATAGGAAGCACTTCAAAAAGAAGCGGTTTCCTATCCTTTGTTTTATAATTCCGTAAACTCATAAATGTATGTGACCGTACCGTTGTCATAGGTGTACAAAATACGGCCATCGGGCAAAAGCTCCCTTACAAACTTATCATAATCCCGACCATGCTTGATACGGACATATTCGCCGGGATCAGAAAGCTCCGCCTCCTCGAAGAAGGTTTGGGGATGTGCAGCACCGGCACAGCCATTTAAGAATTTCGCGACAATTTCATATTCCTTCATAAAAAGCCTCCCTTTTTCTTGTAATTATAGCAGAAATCCGCCAAAAAGCAACCCACAATGGAATCCATTGCACAAGATTGCAAGCCGTGTTATAATAATAGAAAAAACACAGGAAAGGACTGCTTTGGGGCTGCAGCAGCTTCCCCATAGCTTAAGAAATATGAGATCAGTATTGGTGACAGGTGCGTGCGGCGGCATGGGTCAGGCAACGGTGCAGGCTTTAGCCAAGCAGGGTTATCGGATATTTGCACTGGATCAGAGGGCTGCAGACGCACAGGAAAATATCATCCCCATTATCGCGGATGTTACCGACGAAGACAGCATCCGACATGCCTATCAAAAGGTTTGCACCTTTACCGATGAACTGTTTGCCATTGTGCATTTTGCAGGTGTCTACATGCTGGATTCTCTGGTAGAAATGGATTCCGCATCCTTTCAGCGGATTTTTCAGATCAATTTATTCGGAGCATTTTTAGTAAATAAAACCTTCCTGCCTCTATTGCAGAAGGGCAGCCGGATTTTGATGACCACCAGTGAGCTTGCCCCATTGGATCCCCTTCCCTTTACCGGTATTTATGCCGTAACCAAGGGTGCTCTGGACAGGTATGCCTATTCCCTGGCTATGGAATTACAGCTTTTGGGAATCTCCGTTTCTGTGCTGCGGGCAGGTGCAGTGAACACCGGAATGCTGGGTGTATCCACCGATGCGTTGGATCGCTTCTGCAAAAACACCCGGCTGTATACCTGCAATGCCGGTCGGTTCAAGAAAATCGTGGACAAGGTAGAAGCAAGAAATATCCTGCCGGAGCAGCTGGCAGACAGGGTCGTTACCATCCTTCAAAAGAAGAAGCCGGCTTTCGTCAACTGCATTAACCGCAACCCCCTCTTGCTGATGCTGAATGTTCTTCCCAAGCGGCTGCAGCTTTTCATTATCAAAAGAGTGTTATCATAAAATATCCCCTCTGTGTCACAAGCATTGACACAGAGGGGATCTTATTTAGTCCAGCTTTACTTCCAGGCCATTGCGAACCTGCATAAACAGGCTCTCCATCAGCCGGGTGGTGCTGCGGGGCAGAGCCTCATAGTCCTTGCCCCGATTCCAGGTCTCCTCGGTGGGATAGGCTACAGGGTCGGTCACGACCTCCTGGTCCATATATTCCTTGGCTTCCGAGATGGGCGTACCATAGCAGATCCAGTCCATATTGCCGCCGGCAAATTCCGGCTCGCACATAAAGTTGATGAACCGCTCTGCTGCTGCTTTATTCTCGCAGCAGGTGGGGATGCACATGGAATCGATGAACCGGTTAAAGCCCTGATGCTCCGGGAGATAAAACTGCAGATGCTCATTTTCATCTGCCATGGTCAGGTAGTCGCCGGCGTAATACGGGGCGATCCAGGCCTCCTCATTTTCCATCAGGTCAAACACCTGGTCCATAATATACTGCTGCACCACAGGCCGCTGACGCTCCAGTGCCTTGGCACAGTCCAGCAGTGCCTGCTCGTCGGTGGTGTTCACATCATAGCCCAGCATACATTCGGCAATGCAGAAAGCATCCCGGGAATTATCGAACATGAGAATCTTATCGGAATATTTTTCATTCCAAAGAAGCTCCCAGCCGGTCACATCCTCTTCGTCCACATACTTATCGTTGTAGATGATGCCCACCGTGCCCCAGGCGTAGGGAACGGAGTATTTGTTCTCCGGGTCAAAAGCCTGATCCCGGAACTGGGGATCGATCTTCTGCGCATTGGGGATATTGTCGTAGTTCAGCGGAAGGAGCATATTCTCCTCGATCAGACGGTCCACCATATAATCCGACGGAATGATCACATCCACCGTAATGCCGCCATTGGACATTTTGGTATACATGGTCTCATTGGAATCGTAGGTCACATAGTTGACCCGGATATCCGGGTTCAGCCGCTCAAACTCGGCAATCATATCGATACAGTCGTCGTTGCCTTCGGAGATATACTGACCCCAGTTATACACATTGATGGTCACTCGCTTATCCCGCTCGCAGCCGGCAAAGCAGGAAGCTGCGATGCACAAAAGGATCAGAACAGATAAGAATTTTTTCATTTTCTGTCCCTCCCCTTCTTCTGCTTGTCCTGGCGAACCTGGAGAAGATTCATCACGATCATCAGCACCAAAATCAGCAGGAACATCATGATAAACATGGCATAAAGCTTAGGCTCTAACTGTTTTTTGGTGTAGTTGTAGATCTCTACAGGCAAGGTGATGAAGTCCAGGCCGGTTACAAAATAGCTGATGACGAAATCATCCAGGCTCATGGTGAACGCCATGATCGCACCGGCAATAACACCGGGCAGAATTTCGTGGATCGTCACCTTGAAAAAGGACTGGACAGGGGTGCAGCCTAAATCCATAGCTGCATCCTGCAGGGCAGGATTCATCTGCTGCAATTTGGGCATCACATTCAAAATGACATAAGGCAGATTGAAGGTGATATGGGCGATCAGCAAGGTCCAGAAGGTTAAGCTTTCCTTCTGCCGCAGCAGCTTGGAGCCCACAAAGACAAACAGCAGAGAAAGGGAAATACCGGTTACAATATCCGGGTTTGTCATAGGAATATTGGTCAGACCCATGACCGTTTTCCGCATCCGCGGCTTCAAATGATAAATGCCTACGGCAGAAAATGTGCCAAACACGGTGGCAATGGCACTGGCCAAAACCGACACCAGGATGGAATTACCCAGCATAGTCAGCATAGACCTGTCCTGGAAGACCTCCACATACCGCATCAGCGTAAAGCCCTCAAATTCGGTGATGTCCTTGCCCTCATTAAAAGAGGCGATCAGCAGCACCAGCATAGGGGCATACAGGAACAGAAAGATCAAAACAGTGATCACGCGGTTACATTTCTTCATACGATCACCGATCCTTCCTCATCACCGCCGAAGCGGTTGATGATTCCGGTGCACACAAACACCAGCACCATCAGAAGCAGGCTCAAAGCGGCACCCATATTGGGATTATCGCCCTGCTTGAACAGGCGTTCCACAATATCGCCGATGAGGACAGTTTCCGTGCTGCCCAGCTTATTGGAAATATAGAAAGTGGAAACTGCCGGCACAAATACCATAGTCATACCGGAGAGAATTCCCGGCATGGACAAAGGCAGGATCACCTTGGAAAAGACCTTTGCACCGTTGCAGCCAAGATCCTCCGCTGCCTCGATGAGCCGGTGATCGATCTTCACAATGATGGCATACAGCGGCAGGATCATATAGGGCAGATAGTTATACACCATACCCAATATCACCGCCGCCGGTGTTCGGATCAGCGGCAGCCGAGGCAGGCCAATGGCCTCCAAAAGGTTATTGATAATACCGGTATCCTGCAGAAGACCGACCCACGCCAAGGTACGCAGCAAGAAGCTCATGCACATGGGCAGCATCACCAGCATATACAAAAACCGCTGGGTGGTGGGGCTGCACTGGGTCATATAGTAGGCTACCGGGTAGCCGATGACCAGGCAGATCACTGCAGAGATCAGCGAATACAGGATGCTCCGCCCAAAGGCAGGCAGGTAACGCACCAGCTTGCTCATATTATCTACTGTGAAGGCACCTGTTTCCACATCGGTCAGGGCGTAATACAAGACCACACCCAGAGGAACCAGGGTAAATACCACCATCCACAGGATATAGGGCGTGCTGAGCAGCAGCGACTTATTCTTCTTCATCCCCGGCATCCTCCGTCAACTCGTCATACTCAGCAGAGTAGGAGCTGTAGTCACCAAACATACCGGAATATTCGCTCTTATGCATAATGTGGATGTCCTCCGGATTCAGCCGGATGCCCACATTTGCCCCTTCGGGCTGATAGTCGGTGGTCTGGATCAGCCACTTAAAGCCCTTGAAGTCCACAATAATATCGTAGTTCAGACCCTTAAAGGTGACGGATGTGACCGTGCCGGTGAGGTGCCCCTCCTCCGGGGGTACAAAGTCAATATCCTCCGGGCGGATGACCACATCCACCGGCTCATTGGGTTCAAAACCGGCATCCAGGCACTTAAATGTCCTGCCAAAGAATTTGACCTTATAGTCGGCCAGCATAATGCCGTCGAGAATGTTACTTTCACCGATGAAGTCTGCCACGAAGGCATTCTTCGGCTCATTATAAATATCCTCAGGCTTGCCGATCTGCTGGATGCGGCCCTTATCCATGACCACCACAGTGTCGGACATGGACAGCGCCTCCTCCTGATCGTGGGTCACATAGATGAAGGTGATGCCCATGGCCTGCTGGATTCGCTTCAGCTCGTTCTGCATATCCTTGCGCAGGCGAAGGTCCAGGGCGCCCAGGGGTTCGTCCAGAAGCAGCACCTTGGGCTGATTCACCAGGGCCCGGGCGATGGCGACCCGCTGCTGCTGACCGCCGGAGAGGGCGGAGATGGAGCGGTGGCCGTAGCCCTTCAGGCTGACGATCTCCAGCATTTTGTTGACCCGCTCGTTGATCTCTTCCTTGGGTAGCTTCGCCACCCGGAGGCCGAAGGCGATGTTGTCGAAGACGTTCAGATGCGGGAACAGGGCGTAGCGCTGGAACACGGTATTGATCTGCCGCTGATAGGGGGGCACCTGGTTGATGACCTTCCCGTCGAAGGTCACGGTGCCATCCGTAGGCGTCAGGAAACCGCCGATGATTCGCAGCGTGGTAGTCTTGCCGCAGCCGGAGGGGCCCAGCAAGGTGAGGAATTCATGGTCGTTAATGTAGAGATTGATACTGTCTAGTATCCGCTCCCCGTCGAACTCCATGGTAAGGTCCCGGAGTCTGATGAGTTCTTTGGACATTATCCTCCCCCATTTCTATAGAATTTCGTCATTTTGTGACAAGTATATTTGTATCCCAAAATACCCACTTTGTCAATGAAAATCGTGTAAAAAACAATAACAATTTTCACCCGTCCATCGGGGGGAGAATTGTACTGTTTTGTATATTGTATGCCCAGCGCCCAAAGACGGCGCAATGGTAAGACCGTGACAATCCGATCCCTTTCGTAGGGACGATTCACGAATCGTCCCTACTGAGGGGTTCTTTGACAGCATGATCTGAGTGCACGCAATAATCATTTCCCACATAAAGCGAAAAAATCTCCCCGGAACGGTGGTTCCGGGGAGGGGGGATATCAGAAATTCACGAAATTGAAATCCGACGGGGTCACGTTGATATCGGACAGGTCGTCTTCCAGGTAGGCCAGCATCAGCTTCAGCATGGCGGAGGAGAGCTCCTGGATGGAGCTGCATAGGTAGGTGTTGGAGATGTTGTGGTCGCTGTAGGACAGGGTGGAATCGGCGGTGAAGGTGGAGGCTTTGACGGTGCCCACCATGATGTACTCATCCTCATCGTAGTAGACCCAATCGTAGGTTTTGGCCACTTCGTAGATGTCCAGGTACAGCAGTGTGCGGTCGTCGATCATCAGGCCCAGCTGAATGGAGTTATCTTCAGCGGTGTAAATGGCTACGCGGCGGTACTCGTTGGTGTAATCGGAGGAGTAGCTGGAGCCCAGTGTCAGGGAATAATCTCCATCCTCATCCAGATCGCCGTAGGTGATGATGTAATTTTTAAGCTTCTTGAATGCGTCGCTTTCCTTCTCGTACAGCTGTTTCATGGTCAGCTTTTCGCCGAAAACCAGATTTTTAATCTCGGTGGTGGCGATGGCGAAGTTCAGGTTCTGGGAATCCCGGACGGTCCAGGTATTGATGCCGATGACATGGCCGAACCGGTCAATCAGGGGGCCACCGGAGTTGCCGCCGGAGATGGCTGCGTCATGCTGCACGTGCATGACCCCGTCCACCTCCCGCTGGGAGTAGGTGATGATGCCCTGGGAGAAGGTGGCGGTGAGCCCACGGGAACTGCCGAAGGCGTAGACCGGCTTGCCCACCTCGTGGCTTTCGTAGCAGATGGGCAGGGGTGTGAAGCTGCCGGAGATTTGCAGCACCGCCAGGTCGATGGTTTTGTCGTAGGCCAGGACGTACTGTACATTGTAGATTTCGCCGTTGATGGTGATCTTGGCGGAGTAGGCGTCCTCAATGACGTGGTAATTGGTGATGATCTGGCCGTCGGCGGTGTAGACGAAGCCGGTGCCCATGGCAAATTCGTCGCCGTTGCGGTCGTAGACCACGATTTCGCCGATGGAGGGGCCGGATTGGTCATAGATTGCGGTGGCATCCAGCTCCGGCAGGGCGTATTCTTCGGTATAGCTGTCGGCGCAGATGGAGCAGGTGGTGGTTTTGGTGCCACTTTGCTTGCAGGTGGCCTGGGTGGTGATCTCGGTGGAATAGCTGTGGCCGGTGGCGGGGATGGTTTCCTGGGGGGTCAGGATTTCGCTGCAGACGCTGCAGTGCCGCCCTTCGGTCAGGCCGGATGCGGTGCAGGTGGCATCTGCGGCGGCATCCACCACTTCGGTGTGGCCCAGGGCCGGCAGGAGCTTGGATTCCACCAGCACCTCTTCGCAGACGGAGCAGACTTTCCCTTCGGTTTGGCCGTCCTTGGTGCAGGTGGCATCCTGGGCCAGGATCAGGGCCTCGGTGTGGCCCGTGGCCGAAATGAGCGAGGTCTGCTCCTCGCCGCAGGCCCTGCATTTCCGGTGCTGAACACCGTCAGCGGTGCAGGTGGCGGCCTTTTCCACATTCCAATCCGTGTAGCGGTGGTCGCATTTTTCATCGCCGGCGCCGCAGGCCGCCAGCAGCAAAGCCGTGCCAGCCAGCAAACCGATCAAATATCGTTTCATATCTGTCAACTCCTGTCTGAATAGGATGATTACACAATTATTATAGTATGCTATGTCAGAAATTTCAAGGAAAATGTTGAAAAATACACGGAATAATCCGGCAAAAATCCCATGATTACCTTCTCTGACGGAGGGGTGTCAGGAAAGTCCGGCCCGGCCCCTGGGCTGCTCAAACGTCCATATCGTCATACCCAAACACATCCCGAACTTTGCGGTAGATGGGGGTATAGCCACCGTCCTTGGCGTAGCGCCAGCCGGTGCTGTAGGGGGAGGCATCGTTGTTTTTCAGGGGATCATAAGTGATCCAGCACTCCGGCAGCATGGCCTGGACCGCCTGCCAGTCCCCTGCGGTGAAGCCCACCCGGTTGCCGGAGTTGACGAAGCTCAGCATTTCCAGCCCAAGCCCTGCCAGAGGCGACAGGTCCTTCACCTTCGTGTGGCCCAGGTTCAGATATTTCAGCCCGTCACATTGGGCCAGGGGAGACACATCCGTCAACAGCCCACACCAGGCCAGCTCCAGAAATTCCAGCTTCTTGCAGCTGGACAGAGGGGTCAGATCCACGATGGGCGCTCCGGAAAGAATCGCGATCTCCAGCTCCGGCATAAAAGCGCAGAAGCTGATGTCCACCATTTCGGTGTTGTGGCCCAGGTCCATGTATTTGACCTTGGTCAGGTATTGGAAGGGGCTGGAATTGGTGTCGTCCACATGGTACACCGCCCGGAGGATTTCCGTATCCGTCAGCCAGCTCCGCTTCCAGACGTGGATTCGCCAGACCACCTCCGTCTCCGGGTAATCCGCCCGGATGGCGGCGAGAATTTCGTTGTCCAGCCCGCAGTCGTCCAGCAGAAAATACCGGCAACTCAGAATATCCAGCGCATCCCGGATGGCCTGTTCCCCTTCGTTGCCGATGGGCTGGTTCACAAATTCGATCCGTTCATCGGCGGTGCTGACGGTTTTTCCGAAAAGCTCGAATTGGTAGTGGATCACAGCGTCAGTGGCAGACCGGAAGGCCTTCACGGTGTCCATGGGCACGTCACTGCTGAGCCGAAGGGTCTGCAATGCGGTGAAATATTCCAGCTTCGTCAGATATTCCGGGGCCTGCTCTGCCGTCAGCTCCAGTTCGGTGATGTCGGAGTAGATTTCCTCACTGCCGACGGTGACAGTGTACAGCAGCTCCGGCACCAGAGCCCGGATCGCCTCCAGCTGGGCCGGGGACAGGGTGGTGGCGGGGAGACTCAGAGAGGTGAGATTTTTCAGATAGGGCAGGGCGGACACCAGCGAATCATAATCGTAGCTGCCCTCGGTGAGTCGGAGGGTGGGGACCTCTGGGGAAACAGTGGCCTTGCCCAGGATCAGGGAATAGATCACCTCCACCTCCGGATGCCGGGCGATGTAGTCCTGAATTTCGGCGTAGCAGATGCTGCCGGTCAGGTCTACCCGCTCCAGAGCGGGGTAGTCCTCCAGCCGGGCGATGGTGTCGGCGGTGACGACGGTGGTCAGCTGCCGGACGGGCTCCGTGGGCTGGGTCGGTGCCTCGGTGGTTGCGGGGATGGTGGTTTCGACAGGCGGTGTGGGTACCGGATACGCCGGTCCGCATCCGGCCAACAGTACCGCCGCCAGCGCTCCGGCTGCGAGGATCATTCTCTTCTTCATGGCAATTGCCTCCAAATAAATCGTATTATGTCAGTATATCATAATCTGACAGAAAATGCTATAGGGAAGTGAAGGATTGTTAAGTGGAGCAAAAATCGAATGTCATTGCGAACCGGTAATATCTTCAGGAGATTGCCAGCTATGCACTAAGAATCCGTAAGCGGCTGCGCCGCAACGGCTTCTAAGACGTCGCACGGCTTCCCCGCAATGACAGGGTTTTCGTACGCGAAAGGATCATTTACAAGGAAACCCCCGGGGCTTTCGCTCCGGGGGTGGGAGATCAATCCTGGATGAACCGCTCCATCAGGGTATAGCCCTTGTCCAGAAACTCGCCGGTGGCGGCGGCTTCGGCTTCGGTGTAGCGGGCGATCCGCCGGGTCTGGCGGCGGCTGTCGTAGAGAATGTAGGGGATGGGGTCGGCGGTATGGGTGCGGATGCGGATGGGGGTGGGGTGGTCCGGCAGGATCAGCATCCGGTAGTCCTCGCCGCTGGCATCCAGTGCCGCCTTGATGGGGGCGATAACGCGGCTGTCCAGGTATTCGATGGCCTGGACCTTATGGGCGGCATTGCCCTGGTGGCCCATTTCGTCGGGGGCCTCCACGTGGACATAAACAAAATCCAGCCCATCTTCCGTCAGGGCCTTCACGGCGGCCTGGGCTTTTCCCTCGTAATTGGTGTGCAGGGAGCCGTTGGCACCATCGACGTTGATGACCTGCATCCCGGCTCCCACGGCGATGCCCTTGAGCAGGTCCACCGCGGAGATCATGCCGCCCCGGAGGCCGGTCTTTTCCCGGAAATTGCTGAGGGAGGGCTTGGTGCCAGCGCCCCAGAACCAGAGGGAATTGGCCTTGTTTTTGCCTTCCGCCGCCCGCTGGATATTCAGGGGATGGTTGTTGAGAATGTCAAAGCTCTTCTCCATCATCTGCCGGAAAGCGTCATTGGTGGGGAGATAGGGGCCGATGACCTGGCCCAGATGGTCGTGGGGCTGGCTGAAGTCCAGCACGGTGCCGTTTTTCCAGACGGTGATATGGCGGTAGCTGGTGCCGGTGTGGAACTGGAAGGTATCGTTGTTGAAGGCCTCCCGGATGGCGTCCATGAGGATGTCGGCATCTGCGGTGGAGATTTCGCCGGAGCTGTGGTCGATGATGGTCTTTTCAGCGTAGGGCTCGCTTTCGGATACAGTGACCAGATTGCACCGCAGCACCACGTCCGTATCCTCCATGGCGACCCCCACGCTCAGAGCCTCCAGAGGCGAACGGCCGGAGTAGTTGGCCGCAGGGTTGTAGCCCAGCACCGCCAGATTGGCAACATCCGAACCGGGCTTCATGCCATCAGGCACGGTTTTGGCCAGGCCCATGGTACCCATGGAAGCCAGCGCGTCCATCATGGGGGTAGCGGCGGCCTCCAGGGTGGTTTTTCCGCCCAGCTCCGCCAAAGGCTCACCGGCCATGCCGTCGCCCAGAATGATAATGTATTTCATAATGATCCCTCCGTTGGGGTAGAATATGATTCTATATAGTACCACTTTCGGGAGAAATTTGCAAGATACAATGTGACCCTATCAGGAAGATTCTGCTACCCGTGACCACGATACTGCATTCGGTATGTAGTGTATGGGGGAAATGATTGTTTAGCGCCCTAAAACGGCGCACCCAGCTACAACAACCATGTCATTGCGAGGCCGTAGGCCGTGGCAATCTCCTGGTACAACTTTGGTCCTAATTCGCACCAAAATCTATGGATAATCCCATTCTACATTGTACGTTCATCAAACTTTTTCCTTATCGTAGATGATACCGGGAGATTGCCACGGCCCTTCGGGCCTCGCAATGACAGCATGATCTTAGTACGCTAAACACTCATTTACAGCAAATGCCGGCCCAGCCAGAGGACCAGGCTGAGCAGATTGTAGCCGGTGGCCCGCCAGAAGCTCAGCTCCCCTTTTTCGTAGGCGGGGCCTGGGGTCTCGGTGCCGTCGGGGGCGGTTTGGAGGCTCTGGGCGGTCATGGCGTCCATCTGGCTCCGGAGCTGGGCATTCAGCTCGGGGCAGTCGATGACCACCATGGTCTCCGTATCCAGATACGCCGAGCGCATATCCGTATTGAAGGAGCCGATGATGCTGATATCATCGTCGATCAGGACAGCCTTGGCGTGGAGGGAATGGTCCCCGGCGTAT
The DNA here is from genome assembly GCA_045540495.1 of Faecousia sp. Taxonomy (GTDB): domain Bacteria; phylum Bacillota; class Clostridia; order Oscillospirales; family Oscillospiraceae; genus Faecousia. The sequence goes on along the minus strand of JAZQHH010000178.1, from coordinate 2,082 downwards.
TCCAGCAGCGTGGCACCGGTTCGCAGAATCTTTTTCCGCTGGCCCCGCAGGTCAACGGAGCCAAAGGGGTTGGCACCGGTCTCCGGAGAGTTGGTCAGGATGGTGATTTTCGCCCGCTGGGTCAGGTTGAACAGGTCCTGATACATCTCCCGGCCGCAGACAATATAGGGGGTCTGGATGGTCACATCCTCCCCCTGGGCCATGTATTGGCACAGCTGCTTCCACAGGGTGGGGGCCTTGGTTTTGGCCTCGGTGCCACCGGTGAGCACCGTCACCCCAGCGGCCGGGAGGGTGGCGCTTTCCCAATCGGTGAAGCCAAAGGCGGTGGGGTAGAGGCTTTTCAGTTCCTCAAACCGGCGGCGAAGGGACACACGGGTGTCCTCCAGATTCTCTTCTGTTTCGTAGAGCTTGCATTCCGGCAGCTCCCAGATGTCCTCAAAGTAGGCCTTCAGGGTCAGCAGCGAGCCGGAGTAGGAGCTGTTGCACACCAGAATATCCCGGTCGATGTTGGGGCTGTCGCTGTAGTCGCCGAGGAACAGATCGTTGGTGTTCCGTCCGCCCAGCAGGTACATATTGTGATCCACGATCAGGTATTTGTCGTGCATCCGGTAGTTGATAACCCAGGGCTTCAGCAGGTTGACAGGGTTGTACAGCCGCAGCTCCACATTGGGCAGGGCCGCCAGAGACCGGAGGGCATCGCTGTTTTTCACAGCTTTTTTGCCGTTGTAGCCGTCCAGCAGAATGCGGATATCCACGCCCCGGTCGGCGGCATCCAGCAGGGCGGCGCAGATATCCTGCCCGGCCTGGCCGGTGCCGAAGCCGAAGGTGGTCAGCACCAGTTCCTCCCGGGCCTCCTGGATCATCCGCAGCCGCCAGATCAGGGCATCGGTATTGTCGTCGATGCAGACCACCCGTTCATTTTCAGCGGCGGGCGGGGTGTAAAGGTATTCCACATCAGGCCGGAAGGCCGGGGGCAGCAGCAGGCTGCCCAGAAAAAAACAGACCACCGCCCCCAGGGCAATGAGACTGATCAGAATGTTACGTTTCATACTGCCTCCTAACAGAAATCGGAGCCGATGCGGCGCATCGGCTCCGGTTTTTCACTTCAGAACGTTAAGGAAATTCAGCACCGCCAGAACAATGCCGACCAGGGCATACAGGCCGATGATGCTGCCAACAATGCCGAACAGGAAGCCGATGATCGGCACGCCACCCAGCAGGCCCACCACAGCGCCAACCACCATCGCAATGACGTAGATGATGATGCTGGTCACCAGACCGGTGGTATCCTTTTCACCGAACTTGAAGGAGTAGGGGAAAAACTTCTTGAGCATATCCATGAAAGACACCTCCCTCGCATAAAATCGAATCAATTATAACAATACTTCCGGGAAAATGCAAGGTTTATATTGGAAATTGCGGGGTTTGGAAAAAATTTTCGCACAATCGTGTGCGGAAAATCCGCTTGTGGGAAAAATGATGGTTTCGCTTAGGATGCACCCTCAAAAAAAACGCATGTCATTGCGAGGCCGAAGGCCGTGGCAATCTCCCGGTGAAATGCCGGAAAAGCAACATATTAGGTGGTTGCAACCAGGTTTATAAGATTTTGCATCCCTTCAAAGTTCTCTATTTTGTGAGATTGCACCAGGAGATTGCCACGGCCCTTCGGGCCTCGCAATGACATACTAATCTGATATGCTAAACAATCATTTATCGACACACCGGGAATGCTTACTTAAAATACTGCACCGCGGCCTTGAACAGCTGGATGTCGTACTCGCCGGGGACGTTTTTGTACAGACCCTTGCCGATCCGTTCGCTGTGGCCCATTTTGCCCAGGACTCTTCCGTCGGGGCTGGTGATGCCCTCGATGGCGTAGAGGGAGCCGTTGGGGTTGAAGTGGATGTCGGCGGTGGCGTTACCGCTGAGGTCCACATACTGGGTGGCGATCTGGCCGTTTGCCGCCAGCTGGCGGATCAGCTCCTCGCTGGCCAGGAATTTGCCCTCGCCGTGGGAGATGGGCACATTGTACACGTCGCCCACGTTGGTCAGGGCCAGCCAGGGGCTCTTGTTGGAGGCCAC
>JAZQHH010000177.1:0-6898 GCA_045540495.1 Faecousia sp. | reverse complement strand
GGCTCCTACAAAGATGAGGAGGGCTTCAAATAATGGCTAAGACGAATAAAGTTGGCTCCATTAAGGCCAAAAGATATTTTTCGGATGTTGTTGTGCACACCATCCTGCTGCTGATCGCAGTCATTTGGGTGCTGCCCTTTGTGTACCTGGTTCTGCAGAGCCTTCGTGGCGGCGGAAACACCGGTCTGGAGTACTCCAAGTTTGTCCCCGACAAGTTTACGCTGGATAACTTCAAGGGCCTGTTCACCGATACCAAGGTTCTGAACTTCCCCCGGATGTTCACCACCACCCTGATGATTTCCTGCGTTTCCTGCGTGATCGGCACATTCTTTGTTCTGTGCGTGTCCTACTGTATGTCCCGTCTGAAGTGGAAGATGCGTAAGCCCTACATGAACATGGCCATGGTTATCACTCTGTTCCCTGGCTTCATGTCCATGACCGCTACCTACTTCCTGCTGAAGGCTCTGGGCCTGACCGAGGGCAGCAACATTCCTCTGGCGCTGATCATCTGCTACTCCTCCGGTGCAGGTACCGGCTTCTACGTCATGAAGGGCTACATGGATACCATTCCCAAGGCCCTGGACGAGGCCGCTTATCTGGACGGCGCTACCAAGTGGCAGACTTATATCAAGATCATCCTGCCCCTGTGTAAGCCCATGATCGTTTATCAGATCATTACCTCCTTCATGGGCCCCTGGTGCGACTTCATCTTCGCAAAGCTGATCTGCCGTACCAGCCAGCAGTACTACACCGTCTCCGTCGGTCTGTACACCATGCTGACCATGGAGCGTATCCAGAACTGGTTCACCCGGTTCTGCGCCGGCGCCGTTCTGGTCGCCATTCCCATCTCCATCCTGTTTATTATCACTCAGAGATTCTATCAGGAAGCCATGAGCGGCTCCGTCAAGGGTTAATCGCTTATGGCACGGATCCTCAGATCCCTTCTGTGCCTGCTCTTAGTCACCGTCATGCTGGTGGGCTGTACGCCCACCAGCCCCGACGTGGCGGCCAGACCCAGTCTGGAAGAGCGGCTGGCGGAGTATGCCAAGCTGGGCACCTGCCCGGACGACAACTACCGCACTTGGTATGAAATTTTTGTCTACGCCTTCTGTGATTCCAATGGCGACGGCATCGGCGACCTGCAGGGTGTCATCTCCAAGCTGGATTATGTGAAGGACCTGGGCTTTACCGGCATTTGGCTGATGCCCATTCACCCCAGCACCTCTTACCACAAATATAATGTGGATGATTACTATGCCATCGACCCGGATTATGGCACCATGGCCGACTTTGAGCAGCTCATCGCCGAGTGTGACAAGCGGGGTATCAAGGTCATTATGGATCTGGTTGTCAACCATTCCGGCAACAACAACCCCTGGTTCCTGACCGCAGTGGAATATCTGCAGGATATTGGCTTTGGCCTGGCCTCCGAAGAGGAGTGCGAAGAGTACGGATTCTATAATTTCGTGGATTCCAACGACGCACCCAAGGTTGGCTATACCAAGGTTCCTGGCACCAGATACCACTATGAAAGTCAGTTTAGCGACACCATGCCCGACCTGAACTGGGCCAACGAAACCCTTCGTGCCCGGGTCAAAGAAGTCATGGAGTTCTGGCTGAACAAGGGCGTTGGTGGCTTCCGCGTGGATGCGGCCAAGGAATTCTACACCGGCAATGTATCCAAAAACGTGGAAGTCATGAAATGGCTCCAGGAAACCGCCACTTCCATCAAGCCCGATGCCTACATGGTGGCTGAGGTTTGGGAGACCGATGAGCGCTTGATCGCTTCGTATTATGAGAGTGGATTTACCAGCATTTTCAATTATCCCTTTGGTAACACCAGTGGACGGTTGAATAAGACCGTCAACGGCCGAACCAATGCGGCTATGGTCAACCAGTGGGCCGGCTTGCTGGAGCGCTCCCATAAATACTATTCCGAGGCCAACCCCAATTATATCGATGCGCCCTTCCTGACCAACCATGATGTGCTGCGAATCTCCGATAACGTCAGCGGCGATCCGCTGCGGATCAAGATGTCCGGCGCATTGAACCTGCTTATGAGCGGCAGCGCCTTCGTCTACTATGGCGAGGAAATCGGCATGGCCGGCACCGGTAATAAGGACAGCGATCCTTCCAAGCGGGCCCCCATGTACTGGAATGCCGCCAAGAACAACGGAACCACCACCCCCTGTGATGGCTGCGTGCTGCCCAGCGGCGGCTACCCTCTGGGTAGTGCTGAGGAGCAGATGGCCGATGAAAACTCCGTTTACAATTACTATAAGGAGGCCATTGCTATCCGCAATGCCCTGCCCGTAATTGCCCGGGGTGCCATCACCGCTGAGGAAGCCTTGAATGTTGGCTGTATCAGCGCCATGCGCAAGACTTGGAATGAGGAAAAGTGCATCATTCTGATGAACATCGATACCAAGGAAGCATCCATCGACCTCTCCGCTTATCAGGATTGGAAGCTGGTTGCCAGCCTGTCCGCTGATGGAAACCACATCTATATGGACGGCAGCAACCTGAAAATGCGCGCCTACGGCATCGCCATTCTGGTTCCCAACGCTTAATTTGTCTCTAGCACCCATCCTGCCTGAGACAGGCAGGATGGGTTTTTGTTATCCGAACACTGAAGGAGTTTTGTGTAATGAACAACCGTATCGCCCCACCCAGACCCAAAGGCAATGACCGCCACGTACTTCGGATGTGGGGCTTGCTGATCCTGGCGGTCGGTGTAGTCGGCCAGGTGCTGACCAATCAGATTCCCGGCCTTGGCACCTTGTCCGCCGAGGAGCTGGCGGTGACCTTTGACGATCCTACCATCGCCGGTTATTCCGTCGCCGCCCTGATTATCCAGCTGGTGCAAAGCTGCGCCATTCCGATCTTCGCTTTTTTGCTGGTGGAGGGCGCAAAGCATACCACTTGCTACTGGAAATATTTTCTTCGGGTGCTCGGTGTGGCGTTGGTCAGCGAAATTCCCTATGATCTGCTTGTTTTTGGGAAAGCATTTATTATGTCCGCCCAAAACCCTGTGTTCGGCACCGTTTTGGCCATGGTCGTGCTGTATTTTTATCGGCATTACGGGGCAAAAACCCTGAAGGGCATTGCAATTCCTGTGTTGGTGTTCATCATGGCCTTCTTCTGGACCAGGATTTTGATCATTACCGATGGCGCGATTATGCTGACCTTGGTGACGGTGCTGTGGCTGACCAGAAACCGGCTGGGTTATCAGGTTTTTGCGGGCTGCGTGGTGGCGTTCCTGTGCACGGCCCTCTCCCCTTTCTATATTGTGGCGCCCATGATTTTTCTGATTATCCACTTCTATAACGGCGAACCCGGCGACGAAAATCCCTGGTTCAATTACCTTGCCTATCCCGCGATGCTCCTGGCCGGCTGGCTGGTGAGTACCTACGCGCTATGATAACGCCCCCCGGCTGTGAAAACAGCCGGGGTTTTGTTATGGGGGCCCCCGATTGTTTAGCGGTGTATTTGAATTGCGGCGGCCTCCAGCCGCCGAGCGCCCCGAAGGGGCGCATCCCTTCCTCCCGGGGGAAGCGATATGCGCCCTGCGGGCGCTGTCGCCCCAGAGGGGCGACAAATACAGCACCGCTAAACAATCATTTACACCCCATCCAATATTCCACTGGGTTGGCACAATTTGTTTACAAAATCATCTATGAATTTCCGGATGTATGTGGTATAATGGACAAAATCTGTTTTTACCGAAACGTTGAAGGAGAATGATAATGGGACTCATTAAGAAGATTTTTGGAACCCGTTCCCAGCGGGAGATTAAGAAAATCCAGCCCATCGTGGATAAAATTCTGGCAATGGAGCCGGAATACGCCGCCCTTTCCGAGGAGGAGCTGAAGGGAAAAACCGCCGAATTCAAGGCTCGCTATGCCAATGGCGAAACTCTGGATGACCTGCTGCCCGAGGCCTTCGCCGCCATTCGGGAGGCGGCCTGGCGTGTGCTGGGCATGAAGCCCTACCCGGTGCAGCTGCTGGGCGGCATCGTGCTGCACCAGGGCCGGATCGCTGAAATGAAAACCGGCGAAGGCAAGACCCTGGTGGCCATCCTGCCCTGCTACCTGAACGCCCTCACCGGCGATGGTGTCCATGTGGTCACCGTTAACGACTACCTGGCCAAGCGCGACTCCGAGTGGATGGGCAAGGTCTACCGCTACATGGGCCTGACTGTCGGCCTGATTATCCCCGGCATGAAGAGCGCGGAGCGGAAAATTTCCTACGCCGCGGACATTACCTACTGCACCAACAATGAGCTGGGCTTCGACTACCTCCGGGACAATATGGCCATCTACAAATCCGAGCTGGTTCAGCGGGGCCACGCCTTCGCCATCGTGGACGAGGTGGACTCCATTCTCATCGACGAGGCCCGGACCCCGTTGATTATTTCCGGCAAGGGGGAGGATTCCTCCAAGCTCTATGAGATGGCGGACTACTTTGTGTCCACCCTGCGCCGTCAGGTTTTTGCCAAAACCGACGAAAAGGCCGTCCATGACGATTACGACTGCGACTATTTCGTGGATGAAAAATCCCGCACTGTGTCCCTGACCGCCTCCGGCATTGCCAAGGCCGAGAAGTATTTCGGGGTGGACAACCTGGGTGACGCAGAGAATACCACCCTGTCCCACCACCTGAACCAGGCCATGAAGGCCCGGGGCCTGATGAAGCGGGACATTGATTATGTGGTGAAGGACGGCCAGATCATCATCGTTGACGAGTTCACCGGCCGTCTGATGTTCGGCCGCCGGTATAACGAGGGCCTCCACCAGGCCATCGAGGCCAAAGAAGGGGTCAAGGTGGAGGGCGAAAGCAAGACCCTTGCTACCATTACCTTCCAGAATTTCTTCCGCCTCTACGACAAGCTCTCCGGTATGACCGGCACTGCTCTGACGGAGGAAGAGGAATTTGGCACCATCTACCGGTTGGACGTGGTGGAGATCCCCACCAACAAGCCCATCGCCCGAATCGACCACCACGATGTGGTGTATAAGACTGAGATGGGCAAATTGCGGGCCATCATTCAGCGGGTGATGGAGTGCCATGAAAAGGGCCAGCCGGTGCTGGTGGGCACCGTTTCCATCGAAAAGAGCGAGGTGCTGAGCAAGCTCCTGAAAAAGGCCGGGGTGCCCCACAATGTGCTGAACGCCATGATCCATGTGCAGGAGGCGAAGATCGTCGCCCAGGCCGGTAAGTTCGGGGCGGTGACCATCGCCACCAACATGGCGGGCCGTGGTACGGATATCGTGCTGGGCGGCAACGCCGAATACCTGGCCAAGGATGAGCTGCGGAAGCTGGAGTACACCGAAGAGCTGCTGGCGGAGGCGGATTCCTACGCCGAAACCGATAATCCGGAAATTCTGGCGGTGCGGGAGAAGTACGCCGCGCTTCTGAGCAAGTATAAAGAGCAGATTTCCGACGAGGCGGAGAAGGTCCGGGCCGCCGGCGGTCTGGTCATCATCGGCACCGAGCGCCATGAATCCCGCCGAATCGACAATCAGCTCCGTGGCCGCTCCGGCCGTCAGGGTGACCCCGGCGAGAGCCGCTTCTACCTGAGCCTCCAGGATGACCTGATGCGTCTGTTCTCCTCCGAGCGGGTCATGGGCATGATGGACAGCCTGGGCCTTGATGAGGATACCCCCATCGATGCCAAAATTTTGAGCAATGCGGTGGAAAATGCCCAGAAAAACATCGAAAGCCGTAACTTCCGTACCAGAAAGAACGTGCTGGAGTACGACGATGTGATGAATATCCAGCGTGAGGTGATCTACGCCCAGCGGAAAAAGGTGCTGGACGGCGAGAACCTCCGGGACAATATGATCTCCATGCTCCGCCAGGTGGTGGAGAGCTCCGTCGCCACCGCCATGGCCCAGTCCGGCAAGCTGGACGAAGCCGGGTTCCAGGATCTGATTCGTCAGTTCGAGGGGGTCTATTTCCCCAAGGGTGCCTGCCAAATGCCCGAAAAGGCCAGTGCCGAGGCCCTGACCGACAAAATTTTCGACCTGGCTCAGGAAACCTACCGGCAGAAGGAGGAATCCTTCACCCCCGAAGTCATGCGGGAGCTGGAGCGGGTGGTCATGCTCCGGGTGGTGGACGAATACTGGATGGAGAACATCGACGCCATGGACGACCTGAAGCAGGGCATCGGCCTCCGGGCTTACGGCCAGCATGACCCGGTCATCGCCTATAAGGAAGAGGGCTACCAGATGTTCGAGGCCATGGTGGCCGCCATCCGGGAGGAAACTGTCCGCCGGATGTTTACCGTCCAACTGCGGCCCCAGCAGGAGGTCAAGCGGGAGCGGGTGGCCAAGGAGACCGGCACCGCCGCCCCCAACAAGGCGGAGGTCAAAAAGCAACCCGTCCGCAAGGAGAAAAAGGCCGGCCCCAACGACCCCTGCCCCTGCGGCAGCGGCCTGAAGTATAAGAAATGCTGTATGCAGAAGGATAAGGCAGCGGATATGTAAGATTCCCAGCTGCACCCTACGGGGCGTTTTTTGGAGACGTTTATGCCAATCAAAACCATCAAATCCGGCACATTGGAATATCTTATCAGCGATGGCATCGCCGCGCCCCATTGCTTTACCACCCGGTTTGGCGGGGTCAGCAGTGGAATATTGGAGAGTCTGAACATCGGCATCCATCGGGGCGATATTTGGGAAAATGTGCTGAAAAACTATGATATTTTGGGGAAAGAGCTGGGTTTCGATCCGGAAAAAATCGTCCTTTCCCACCAGACCCACACGGATATTGTTCGTCTGGTCGGGGAACAGGAGGCGGGCTCCGGGCTCTACGGCCCGGAGCTGAGCGAGTGCGACGCGCTGATTACCAATACCCCCGGCATCGCCCTGGCCATCTTCACCGCCGACTGCACCCC
>JAZQHH010000176.1:0-7586 GCA_045540495.1 Faecousia sp. | reverse complement strand
GAAACATGTTGTCTTCCTAAGACCGCTTGGCCTCCGACTTCCACATCGGCCCTGCCGGTTTGCTGGAGGTAAAAAGGGCCGATGTGGGCATCGGCCCCTACGTATTCACTTTACATTTTTCGTCTTTTCAACAGCGGTATCAAATCCTGGGGGGGAAGGAAACGGATTGCCACGGGCCTGACGACCCTCGCAATGACACTCTTTTTTGCACAATCTAAAAAATCTGTCATCCTTCGACTCGCTTTGCTCGCTCAGGATGACAATATCTTTACATTTTTCGTCTTTTCAACAGCGGTATCAAATCCTGGGGGGGGAAGGAAACGGATTGCCACGGGCCTGACGACCCTCGCAATGACATTCGTTTTTTTAGCCACTGTCTTGTATAAATCGCACCAAAAATGGAAATGCTTAGCCATGGAGGTGCTTATAATGAGCAAAATAAAGAACTTTTTCAGCAAATTCGCAGGAAAGGGCTACTACATCGCCCTGGGGGCCTGCGCGGTGGCCATTGCGGTGACGGCCTTTTTCTACGCCATGGGCGGCGATGACGGGGATGTTCAGCTCCAGGACCCGGATGTGCCCGCCATCGCCACCACCCCCACCGACCCCACCAGGCCCACCACTCCCACCAAGCCCCTGAAAACCGCCAGCCCTCTGGCAGGCCAGACGGTGCTGGGCTACGCCATGGACTGCCTGAACTACAACCCCACCACCCGGGACTGGCGGGTCCATGACGGCATCGACATCGCCGCCGAGGCAGGCACCGCCGTGAAGGCCGCCGCTGACGGGGTGGTTTACACCGCCTATGTGGACGAGAAAATGGGCACCACCGTGGTGATCCGCCATCAGGACGGCTTCGTGACCACCTACGCCAGCCTGGACCCGGTGCTGGCGGTTTCCCCCGGCGACACCGTGAAGCTGGGCCAGACCATCGGCTGTGTGGGCGATTCCGCCCTGCTGGAGAACGCCATCGGCGACCACGTCCACTTCTGCGTCACCCTGAACGACGACCCCATCGACCCGGAGCGCTTCTTCGCCCTGGGAAGCTGAAAATTTCCCCCTGCCAGACGGCAGGGGGATTTTGGCTTGCGCCTTGTCATTGCAAACCAGCTGATCATTTCCGGTTGGAGGATTGCTTTTTGCGCCAAAATCGGGTAGTATATACCCAAAGGAGTGATTCCATGGGCTATACCGATTTGATTTTTGACCTTTATGGCACGTTGGTGGACATCCACACCGAGGAAAATGACCTGGTTTGGGAGAAAACCGCCCTGTATTTTGGCTACTATGGGGCCCATTTTACCCCCGATGGGTTGCGCGCCGCCTTTCAGGCCGAGCTTGCCCGGCGGGAGGCGAAAGCCGGGCAGAGCTACGAATGTTTCCCGGATATCCCATTTGAGCAGGTAATGGCGGAACTTTTTCGCCAGAAAAATGTGGAAAACGCCGATGTTCTGGGCATCAACGCCGCCCAGCTCTTTCGCATCAGTTCCACGGAGTATCTGCGGCTCTACCCCGGCACCCTGGAGGCCTTGGCAAAGCTCCGGGCCAAGGGCCTGCGGTTGTGGCTCCTGAGCAACGCTCAGCGGGTGTTCACCGCCTTTGAGCTGACCCATCTGGGCCTGGGGGCACAGCTGGACGGCATCTACATTTCCTCCGACCACCGGTGCCGCAAGCCCGACACCCGGTTCTATCAGGCGCTGATTTCTGAACAGAAGCTGAATATGGAAAACTGCCTGATGATCGGCAACGACCGGCAGACCGACATTGCCGGGGCGAAAACGCTTGGCATGGCCACCTTATATATGCACACCGGCCTGACGCCCCCGGACCAGGCTGAGGCGGATCCGGCCCTCCATCCGGCGGTGGCCGGCGGCCCCCATTACGAATTTGAGGGGGACGATTGGAGCATTTTGGAGCCCCTGATTGAGAAGATTTGCCTATGAAAACCCGCAAACTCACAACTTTATCCCTACTGACCGCCATCGCCCTGACCATCTTCGTCATCGAGGCCCAGATTCCAGCCCTGGTGCCCATCCCCGGCATCAAGCTGGGCCTGTCCAACATCGTCACCGTGTTCACCGTGTTCCGGTTCCGGGGCCGGGATGGGGCGGCGGTGCTGGCGGTGCGGATTTTTTTGGGAGCCATCTACGCCGGCTTCAGCACCATTTTCTATTCCGCCGCCGGCGGTGCTCTGGCGATATTCGCGACCATTGTGTTAAAGAAAATATTAACCGATAAACAGCTCTGGGTGGCCGGTGCCATCGGGGCCATCGCCCACTCCATCGGCCAGATGGCCATGGCGGTGCTGCTGACCCAAACCCCGGGCCTGGCGGTTTACCTGCCGGTGATGATCGTTTGCAGCATTATTTCCGGGGTTTTTACCGGGCTTTGCGCCCAATTTCTGCTGAATCGAGGAGAAAAACTGTGGAAAATTTCTTCCGAATGAATATGACGGCCCAGCAGATCAACGCCATCTCCAACCTGGGCCTGGCCCACATTGGCGACGGGGTTTTCGAGCTGCTGTGCCGGAGCTGGCTGTGTGCCACGGGCAATGTCCGGGTGGATGTCCTTCATAAAGAGACAGTCAAGCTGGTGAAGGCCCCCTCCCAGGCGAAATTCGCGGACATCCTGCACCCCCACCTGACGGAGGAGGAGCTGGCCTACTACCGCCGGGGCAAAAATGCCCACGTCCACGCCGTCCCCAAGGGGGCCACCCCCGCCGAATACGCCAAGGCCACCGGCCTGGAATGCCTCTTCGGCGCGCTCTACCTCTCCGGCCAAACAGACCGGCTCAATGAGCTGTTTCATATCATCATCGGTTTATAGGAAATTTCGATATTTCGATAAATGATTGTTTAGCGAACTGGCGCGGGAGCGCCCATGCCTTCCCCCGGGGGGAAGGTGGCCCGGCGAAGCCGGGTCGGGTGAGGAATGCGGGAGATAACCTAAGATGACGAATCCGCAAAGACTTGCTGAAATCTTACCTGCTAAAAAGCCTGAACACGGTACAAAATCGAACATTTCCGCCCGCATTCCTCATCAGTCACCGCCTTGCGGCGGGGACAGCTTCCCCCCCGGGGAAGCCATGGCGCCCCTTCGGGGCGCACGGTGGCCGGAGGCCACCGCAATTCAAACGCACCGCTAAACAATCATCTACCATCCCATCCATTGGAGGAACATTATGGCATTTGATGCTTTTTATCTTTCTGCGGTTCTGGAGGAAATCCGGGCCCTGGGGGAGGCCCGGGTGGAAAAAATCCATCAGCCCAGCCGGGACGCGGTGATTTTGCTGCTCCGGGGCCGGGAGAACCGGGCAAAATTGCTCATCAATCCCAACCCCACCGCCCCCCGGCTCCATCTGACCCCCCCCCACCCCGAAAATCCCCCGGAGCCCCCCATGTTCTGCATGCTCCTGCGCAAGCATCTCATGGGCGCCCGGCTGGTGGAAATTTCCCAGCCCCCCATGGAGCGGGCGGCGGAATTTACCTTCGACTGCATCGACGAAATGGGCGACCCGGTGCAGAAAAAGCTCATCGCCGAGCTGATGGGCCGCACCTGCAACCTGTATCTGCTGGGGGGCGACGGCTGGATCATTGACTGCCTGCGCCGCATCGGCCTGGACGAGAGCAAACGCCCCGCCCTGCCGGGGCTCCACTACCAAAGCCCCGAGCCGGTGAATAAGCTGCATCCCCTGGCCCCCCTTATTTATGAGGGGCGGGGAGAGAATACCGTTCACAGTATTTCGGACTCCCCCCGACCTTCGCTTCGCTCGGCCACCCCCCTCATAAATGAGGGGGGCAAGGAGATTGAGTTTTATGTAAACCTCCTAAAGGCCCCTGGAGCGGATATTTTGGCGGACCGTCTGATGGATATGCTGGGAGGCCTGTCCCCGCTGGTGTGCCGGGAGGCGGCGCTGTACGCCCTGGGCGACACCGACGGCCGGGTGGAAAACGCCGACTTGCAGGCCGCGGCGGAGAAGCTGTGGCTGTTCTTCCGGGAGCATCTTAGCCACCCGGCCCCCTATTACACTGCCAAGCAGTTCGCCTTCTGCCCCATCCGTCAGTACGGAGAATGTTTCAAATCCGACAGTTTTTCCGGTCTTTTGGACAGTTTTTACGCCCTCCGGGACAGAAAAGACGCCATGCGCCAGAAAAGCCAGGCGGTTCGCAAAACCGTTTCGAACCTGTGCCAGCGGCTGACCAAAAAGCTGGCCATCCAGGAAAAGGAGCTGGCCGCCACCTACGACCGGGAGCGGCTGCGGCAGCTGGGGGACATCCTCACCGCCAACATCCACCGCATCACCAAGGGCCAGACCAGGGTGGAGGTGGAGGATTTCTACGATGAGAACATGAGCCTCATCGAAATCCCCCTGTCGCCCCTGCTGTCCCCCCAGCAGAACGCGGCGAAATTCTACAAGGACTACGCCCGGATGAAAAACGCCGAAAAGGAGCTGACACGGCAGATGGATATCGGCCGGGAGGAGCTGAGCTATCTGCAAAGCGTCCTGGAGGAGCTGAACCGGGCCCAAACCGAGCAGGAATTGGAAGAAATTCGTCAGGAGCTTCAGGCCGGGGGCTATGTGAAGGCGGATTCCGGCAAAAAACGCATCAAGCAGAGCAAGCTGCCCCCCATGCGGTTCGAATCCACCGACGGCTACCCCATTTATGTGGGACGAAACAACCGGCAAAATGACGAATTGACCTTCAAACTGGCACGAAAAGACGACATTTGGCTCCACGCCAGCAAGGTCCACGGCTCCCACGTCATCATCTCCTGCGGCGGCACCCAGCCCCCGGACGACACCGTGACCCAGGCGGCCCAGCTGGCGGCCTACTACTCCGAAACCGCCGGCGGCCAGAATATTCCCGTGGATGTAACGCCGGTGAAGCAGGTGAAAAAGGTCCCCTCGGCAAAGCCCGGCATGGTGATCTACCACAGCTACCGCACCGTCATCGCCAACCCCTACAAGGACATCGTGGTGGACCAATTGAACGCAGAAAAAAAGGACAGCCAGTGAGCTGTCCTTTTTTCGGCGGTGAAGATGGTGCGGGAAATGATTGTTTAGCGCCCAAGCCTTCCCCCTGGGGGGAAGGTGCCCCGAAGGGGCGGATGAGGGGTCTGCAGTCGGATTATCTATGCATTTCAGATCATCGTACTGCGGACCCCTCATCAGTCACAAAAAAATGGTTCCAAAGAACCATTTTTTGTGCCAGCTTCCCCCCAGGGGGAAGCCTTATTGCGCCCCTTCGGGGCGCTCGGTGGCCGGAGGCCGCCGCAATTCAATTACACCGCTAAACAATCATTTATCACCAGTACCGGCAATTATCCGATGGGTATTTTAACCGAAATTGCTTACATTGTTTTGTGTAAACTGTCGAACCCGGTTACAAAATGTTGCTTTTTTCGGGGAAATGCGGTATGATATTTTTATCACTGATCCACGAGGAACCGCCTATGAAACGTTACGCCGCATTGCTTTGGATATTGGCGCTGTGCGTTGGGCTGCTGCTGTATTCCTTCGCCCAGAAGCCGGAGGAGCCGGTGCTGCCGCCTGCCACCGAGCCGTCGGCCCAGGTCACGGAGCCTTCTGCCGCTACGGATCCTTCCGCAGAACCCTCCGTCGAGCCTACCACCCAGGCCACAGAAACTCCTCCGGAGGCCACGGAGCCATCGACTGAACCCACCGAGCCTGCGCCCCAGGTGCGGATTTGGGACAATGACCCTTCGTTGCGGGATGCCTGGGCCAAAATCGGGGGGGATTTCACCGCAAAAACCGGCATCGAAGTGATTTTGACGGACAATCAGGAGGCGGCCACCCTGCTGACCCTGACCAAGGATGGCCTGGCGGCTGACCGCTGCGCCGATCTTTCCGGCTCCGCCGCTTATGCCCAGCTCAGCAGCTGGGATCTGGCCCTGAGCCAGGGGGATCGGGTTTACGCCATCGCCGCGGAGGTGGAGTGCTTCGCCCTGATCTGCAACGAGACGCTGATGGCCCAGGGGGCCCACACCCGCTCGGATATTACAAATTTCGCAACGCTGACCACAGTGGCCCAGAATCTTTCCGCCGCCGGGCTGACCCCCTTCGCCGGACTGGAGTTCAACGGCCCCTTCACCGCCCGGCTGGCATCCTTGTCCGGTGATCTGCGGGGACTAATGGACCTGTGGATCGCTAATTGCAGCCCCACGCCGCCGGAAAGCGCCTTGCAGCAATTTCTGGATGGTGGCGCGGTATTCTACCTGGGCAGCACCGATGAATATGAGGCCATGTCCGCCCTTGGCGCACAGAATTTGAGCATCCTGCCCCTGTATCTCGGCAGCGGGGAGGAACAAAGCCAGTCGCTGTGCGCCGCTGCCAAGAGATACTGGGCCGTTTCCGGCACCGCTGAGCCCCGGGATACCCAGGCCACCATTGATTTTTTGAACTTCCTGGTGACGGCTGATGGGGATAATCCTCCACCGGTGGACACCTTGCAGCTCCTTTCCCCCTACCGCCAGGCTGCCTATGCGGCCAATCCTCTGGAGCAGGTGCTTCGGGAGGATGTCCGCAGTGGAAAGACAATCATTGCTTGCGATTATCTGACCGAGCCTCCTGCCGGTCTGCCGGAGGCCCTGACTGTCTACGCCGGCGACCCCACCGACGAAAACTGGGCCGCCATTGAAGCCATCTTAACCCAATAAAACAACAGCCGCCACAACCTGTGGCGGCTGTTATTGTACCGATCAAGATGTGAATGATTGTTTCGCGAAGTAAATGTAAGATGTATGTCATCCTGAGCGAAGCGAAGCGGAGTCGAAGGATGACAGAACGGTAGGTTCGTACGCGAATCAATCATTTCCACGCGTTATTTTTCCCTTATACCCCCAGAAGGGCAATCAGGAGCATGATCAGGCCAACGCCGACCATGACTGCGCCGCCGATGGTATTGGCGTAGATCGCATAGTCCGAAGGCTCCGCGTCCTTGATCCACCGGGCCGCCCGCCAATATGCGAATTGTTCCGCATAAATGATGGTCAGCACGCCGCCGCCGATCAACACCAGGGCCATCAGGATCAACCCGAAGGGGATATCCTTCGGCGGCTCCGGCTTTTCGCGGGCTGCGGCATCGATCAGGGTGTCGCCATCCAGATACAGCTGTTCAGCTTCCAGAATCTGTTCCGCACTGCCGCTGGTCCAGCCGCCGGACATCATGATGATCATGTTGCCTGACTGGTCACTATAGCGCTGAGAGTACACGGCACCATTGGGATAGTAGATGCTGACGCAATTCTCCGAGGCGGTGTAGGTATACAGGGTTTCGCCGTGGCTGATGGCCCGGCGCTGGGGGTCGATGGTGAGGCTGACCCCATCCTGGTTGACGGTGTAGGGCTCCCGAACCTCCGGCTCACTGCTGCAGCCGGTCAGCAAAAGGACAGCCGTCAGCAGGATAATGATCACTTTTTTCATGGTTTTTCTCCTTTTGCAGATAAATAGGGAATAGAAAAGTTGGTAAATGATTGTTTAACGAACTGGCGCGGGAGCGCCCATGCCTTCCCCCGGGGGGAAGATGGCCCGGCGAAGCCGGGTCGGATGAGGAATGCGGGCGATC
>JAZQHH010000175.1:0-8079 GCA_045540495.1 Faecousia sp. | reverse complement strand
GGCACCCTCGAAGGAAACCGCAACGCCACGGCCACTGAAGCCGCTCTTCACGAAGTTGGCGGCCTTAGCGCTGCTGGCGGAGGTAACAGCATCCACCATGGACTCGCTGTAATCCGCGACCAGAGCCTTCTGCTCCTCAGTGAGGAAGCTGTTCATCAGGCTGTCGGTCTTGTAGTTGAACTGAATCTGAGCCTTGGCGCCATAGTTGACCATGGCAATGCACAGGGCCTTCAGAGCGGTGGAAGCCGTGGAGCTGTTGACCTTGGACTTGGCATAGGCACCGGCATGGTAACCGGCCACATCGCCATAGACGTAGGAGCCGTCGGTCATCTGAGCATAAACCCGGAAATACAGGGCGTCGCCCATGCACTTGGCGGCGATGCCGTTGGTGCGGACACGGTACTCAGAACCGACCACTTCATAACCGGAAATTGCATCGATGGCATTGGCATGGGTGCCGTCGCTCAGCTTCTCGGCGAAGGTGACCAGGCCCATGTCCACAACGCTGGAGATATCATCGGCGGTGAAGTAGAGGTTGTAGAAAATCTCATCCTCAAAGGCCAGGGTGACGGCGGTCAGGGTCAGGGTGGGCTGCACCAGTGTGCCGCCGGTGATCTTATAAATACGAATATCCTTCTGGGTATTTTCTGCCCCATAGCAGGAAAACAGGCCCGAACTGGAATTATAGCGTAGCACATTGCGGCTACTGGAACCACTGGCCGCTACAGCCGCAATACCATTGGAGATGGTCACCGACCAGGAAGCGTTCTCCGATAGCGTATCGGTGGTTTTCAGATTGTTGGCCGAGGAGGAGGGTGCATAGAGGTACTGCCCGTCCCCCACCTGGAATCCAAAAGTGCCATCCACCGCACCATCCACCAGTGTGACGATCTGGGCATCCCCCAGGGTCGTCAGCAGGGTGCCATCGGCATTTTTGGTGATGGCGGTCTGGCCCCGGTTGCTGGTTTTTTGCTCGGTACTCATGGCATAATCAGAATCCGCCGCAACGATGACGATCCGGTCGCCCTGCTTCAGCGAACCGGCATTGGTGACCAGGGTCACAGCCGTAGCTTCCGTCTCCGGCGTTTGGGTCTGCTGGGTTATTTTATATATGCTGATATCCTTCTGGGAATTCTCGGCGGCATAACAGGAGAACAGTCCAGAGCTGGAATTATAGCGCAGCACATTGCGGCTATAGGTACCATTGGCGGTAATGGCGGCCAGGCCGGAATCGATCCGGATGGTCCAGGAGCCATTGTCATCCAGGGTATCTTTGGTCTTCAGATAGTTGCCGGAGGAGGAAGCCGCGTACAAATACTGCCCCTCCCCTGCCGTGAAGGCAAAGGTCCCATCCAGTGTTCCGGCAGCCAGGGTGATGACCTGGACATCGGAACCGCTGGTCAACGTTGTGCCATCAGCGCTCTTTGTGACGGCAGCCTGTCCCCGATTGCTGGTTTTCTGCTCGGTGCTCATGGCATAGTCATAATCGGAGGCCACCAGCAAGATCCGGTCGCCCACTTGCAGGCTGGCGGCATCGGTGACCAGCGTAGCCGTCTCCTGGGACTGGGTCCCGGAATCCGAGGGGGTGGTCACGGAAGCGGGAATCTCACTGCCGAACAGGAGCCAGGCATACTCCGGATAGTCCACAAACACATTCCGCACGCCAGTGATGGACTGAACCGCATCGTTATGGCCCATTTCCCAGGTGTCCACCGGGTCCTCTTCGTTCCAGCGAAGGAGAATCTCCAGACTCTCCATCACCCCATCCACGCCCCACATATTCTGGGTATTCCCCCAGCGGACGTACATATACAGCAGGGTTCTGGCGCAGTCACCCCGGACACTGACGCCGGGGTCGTAGTAATCCCCACCTTCACCGTAGGCGGTGTTGTTGCGGGAGCTGTTTTCGCTGGGGTTCGCAGGGCGCAGCTGCATAATGTCGCCCTTGTCGGTGCTGGCGGTGCCAATGCATTTACTCTGGGGCCAAACGTGTTCCTGGTTATAGGAAACGCCGCCATCCCAGGCACCGGCAACCAGTTCGCCCCGGTAAAGGGTGGAAACAGTGCTGATATCGCCCAGCATACAGTCGGCATACTTGTAGAAATTTTTGCAATCCAGAGCCGTGGAGCCGCCGTACTTAGTGAAAGTGGTGTGATTGGCCACCATCATATCCTGCAGAGCAGAATACAGGGCGCTGTCCGGTGCATCGGTGGTGGACGTGCCACCGGACAGGGCAGACAGTGTCTCATATGTATAATCGCCGGTGTAGTAAGCATCGGCATAGGTGGTCAGGAAGGTGCAATCCTCTCCCCGGGCGCCCCAGTTGGTTACATAGCCATCGACAATGTTATAGTCCACATCCGCAGCGCTGGTATAGCCGGAGGCAGTGGTGATAATGTCCTCCGCCGAGGGTGCGGCCTGCACTGCCAGCAGGTTGGGCAGCAACAAACTGAGCAACAGCAGCAGACAAATCAGTTGTTTTGACAGTCGTTTCATAACATTTCCTCCTGAAATATGGTTATGTCTATTATACAATCCGCAAAACCATATTACAAGTGTTATCTACTTGAATAATTTTCTTTATTGATGTATAATCTTCATAACCAACGAAAGAAAGAGGTAAAACCATGAAGAAAGCACTTTGTCTGGTGCTTTGCCTGTGCATACTGGCATTGGCCGGATGCGGGCGGGATCAAGCCGACCCCAGTCCTTCCGCTTCCGTCACCGAGCCATCTGCAGAAAGCACTGCCAATACCGAACCAACCAAGACTTCCGAAATCACTGAGGCTACCGAAGCTACCGAAGCTACCGAATCTTCCTCTGAAGCTACGGAACCTTCCACGGAGGCTACGGAGCCTTCCTCTGAAGCTATCGAGCCTTCCATAGAGCCTACTGAGCCCAGTGAGCCACAGCCTGCCCCAGCCTGGATGGATTTCCATTTCATCATGGACGGCGTGGCCTACGAGCTTCCCTGCGCTTATCAGAATTTTACGGACGACGGCTGGAGTCTGGATGAGGATTACAGCAGTGAGGATCTGATTCCCGGGCTTAGCGTTCAGCTGGTATATTTGGAGCGGGAGGACCAGTATCTGGCAGCCCAGCTGCTGAATGCCAGCGGCAATGCCCGTTCCATCGAAGAATGTAAGGTTTGCAGCGTGACTGTATTCTTCAACAGCGGCATTGAATTTCAAATTACCGGCGGTATAACGCTGGCCTCCACCCAAGAGCAGGTCCTTACCGCCCTGGGCGAACCCGCCCGGGCCGATGAGATTGATGGCGAAATTTTCGGCATGACATACTGCGAAGAAAGCGATCTGGAACAGGAGATTTATTTCGATTTCACCAGTGGCTACGAGGGGATTTACAAACTGGAGCTGACCAACTATGACCCCTACGCTCTGGAGGACACCAAGACCAGCACAGAACGCCCCGCTTATCTGGATCGCTACCTGGCTCCCTCTGCCCTGGGAGATGACCGGACCGCCACGGTTTTTCAGCTCGACGGCGTCATTTATCAGCTCCCCTGCCCCATGGAAGTATTTGCCGACAACGGCTGGGCCTGGGAAATTAACGACCGGGCCGTGAAGGGCTACGGAAAAGATACCAATTATCTGGTAAAGGGAGCGCTTCGGTTTTCCGTCAATGTGATGAACTACGATACCCGCCAGCAGTCCATGGGCCACTGCGCCGTCACCGCTATCACCTTCAACGACTACGATCTGGAGACCGCACCGGAGGATCTGGTGGTTCTGCCCGGCAACATCACCTTCTGGCAGGCAAAGGATACCGCTTCCGAGGTCTTCAGCGGATTTGAGATGTCGAAATATGAGGGTTCCGTTACATATCGCCGGGAAAATTATGAGGAAGTGGGCTATCTGTTCTGCCAGTCCCACGTGAAATATCACGAATCCCCGGAATACGAGCTTTACTATCTGTCCTACTGCAATGAGTTTTGGGATTATGAATGACCCATAACGCACAAAAAAACTGTCATCCTGTGTCAGCACTGGATGACAGTTTTTTACTAAGGGAAATCTTTCAGATCAAGGTCCCGATAGGGATACGCACGACTCCAGCCGGAGGCGGTTTTCTGAATGCTGGAGCGGTGGGCGGACAGGAGGCGGACGATCTGGTAAGCATCGATCCAAATCTCCGAATTGCACTCCTTCTGACTTTCGTCAAAGACCAGTTGCAGGCCGAAATGGAGGTGGACCGTTTCGATATTGTTGACATTTTCCTTATCTGAATAACCGGTGCGGCCCATGAAACCAATCAAATCCCCGGCCTGCACCGTATCCCCTACTGCCAAACCATCGGCAAAGGGGTGATCCTTTTGCAAATGGGCATAGTAATAGTAGCGCCTGGAATCGAAGGAACGGATGCCGATGCGCCAGCCGCCGTAGCGGTTCCAGCCCATGGCCTCGATCACGCCCCCTTCCACCGCTACGATAGGAGTGCCAAGGCCGCCCATCAGGTCGTTGCCCAGGTGTTTTCTGGCAAAGCCAAAGGAGCGGCTCATGCCAAAATCGTCGCAGTGGCTGTAGCCATACCCCGCCGCCACCGGCGAGAAGGCTTTCAGGCCATAGGAAGCCACCCATTGGCCATCCTTTTCAATGGCAAAGCTACCCAGTAACCCGCCCAGCGCGGCCTCATAGGAGGCGTGGTAGTAATCGTAGTATTTGTAGGTCTGCCCCAGCAGTTCCTCTGGGGATTTCTCCCCTTTCAGGTCGGAAAATGCCTTTCTTACACCTTTCAGGTCACATTTTCCCCCGGTGCGGCAGGCCGCCAGCGCCAGGGCATCAATCCAGGAAATATGCTTTTCCTGGTCGAAGGTGGCAATGTCCTGCTCCATGGCATATTTCAGGGATTCATAGGGTACATCAAAATCCACCCATCGGATGGGCTCCGCCTGAACCGGCATGGCTATACCAAAAATCAACAAAATGCATACAAAAAACCATCGTTTCATCCCATTCACCTCTCGGTTAGGGTATGAAACGGCGGAATATTTATGTATGGCAGTTCATGGAGAATCGTAAATCATTGTTTAGCATATCAGATTAACATGTCATTGCGAGGAGCGAACCGACGTGGCAATCCGTTCCCTGCGCACCGCAAAAAACTACGGATTGCCACACCAGTGTGCGCACTGGTTCGCAATGACATGCGTTTATTTTGGCGTGATGCTTCCTTCCCTAAACAATCATTTACCGCAAATCTTTTTTGATGCCATCGGCAATGCAGTACACATCCTCCATGGTATTGATGGCGGAAATTTGGGCCTTATAGTAGCTGCTGTGGGAAACGCCCCGTAAGTACCAAGCGAAATGTTTTCTGGCCTCCAGGCAGGCAATGTGCTCGCCCTTATCCTCTCTGGCCAACTCGAATTGCCGGACTGCCACATCCACACGGTGGCTCAGGGGCGGGCGAGCCGGAATCTCCTCCCCTGCCAGGGCTGCCCGGGTTTCCGAAAAAACCCAGGGATCACCGAAGGTGGCTCTGCCAATCATAATGCCGTCGGCCCCGGTTCGCTTCAGGCATTTCACGGCGCTCTCGCCGCTGACAATATCGCCGTTGGCAATCACCGGAATGGATAGCTGCTGCTTAACCTTGGTAATCATATCCCAGTCCGCCACGCCGGAGTAAAGCATCCCCCGGGTACGGCCGTGAACCGTGACCATAGCCGCGCCGTTATCCTCCATCCGCTTGGTAAACTCCAGCACGTTGATGCTGCCCTTATCCCAGCCCAGACGGCATTTCACCGTTACCGGCACATCCACTGCCCGGGTGACGGCGGCGACAATCTCCCCCGCCAGCTCCGGCGTACGCATCAGGCCGCAGCCGTCGCCGGAATTGGCGATTTTGGGCATGGGACAGCCCATGTTGATATCGAGAAAGTCGCAGCCGGAAATCTCCAGGGCCAATTGGGCCCCCTGGGCCATGATAGCCGGGTCATTGCCGAAGATTTGGGCACCGCAGATGCTGCCTTCGTTTTTCCGCAAGAGAGCAGCGCTTTTTTTATCCTTGTAAACCAGAGCCCGGCTGGAAACCATTTCTGTGACCGTCAAATTGGCACCATGTTGGGCGCATACCGTACGAAAGGCCCAGTCGGTCACCCCCGCCATGGGACCGAGGGCAATGGGGTTTTCAATTTCAATACTACCAATCCGCATGGGTGGTTCTCTCTTTCTTTGGTGAGATAAATGATTGTTTAGCGCAGTAACAAAAACGCATGTCATTGCGAGGCCCGAAGGGCCGTGGCAATCTCCCGGATTTCCCGGGCACTTTGATGGTTATTGCACATTGTGGGAAGCCGTAGGGGATTGCCACGGCCCTTCGGGCCTCGCAATGACATACTAATCTGATACGCTAAACAATCATTTACATTATAGTATCACAATCCCCCAATTTACGCAAGTCAGAGAAGAGCTGTTACCAGCCAGAGCAGGCCTGTGACAGCTGCACCGCAGGCGGCCCAGATTGGGCCAATGGGGTACTTCCTGCCATTCTCCGGGCCGTGGATCGCCCGGCGGGCCTCTTTGAGCAGCAGCTCGTCCGTCAGGCCCTGGGCAATGGCTTCATCCTTCAATATAAAAATGGCCTGCTCAAAGAGCTTCGGATCCGGATTATGGACCACGATCACCTGCCGGGAGTTTCCCTTTACCATGATTTACCGCCTCCTAATGGCGGTATCATACCCCATCTTTGGGCCTTTTATACCTTCCATGGGGCTCCCAGGCGGGCAGAGGGAAGCGCTGCATGGCGCCGAATACCCGCTCTTTAAGATCCGGATAGGTCTTGCTCAGGTCAAAGATCAGCTGCTTGATCTCCTCCCGCTTGGTGGTTTTATCCACCGGACAGCGGTTTTCTATGATGGGCAGCGCCTGTCTGACGGCGAAATTATCCACAGTCTTTTCGTGAATGTACAGCATGGGACGAATCTGGACAATGCCGGTGCGGTCCAGATCCGTCACCGGTTGAAAGCAGCTGATGCGTCCTTCGTAAATCAGAGACATCACAAAGGTCTCCACCGCATCGTCATAGTGGTGGCCAAGGGCCAATTTGTTGAAGCCCATGTCCAGAATCGCCTGATTCAGGGCCCCCCGGCGCATTTTGGAACACATGGAGCAGGGATTTTTCTCCTTCCGATGGTCGAAAATGATGGGAGCAATCTCGGTTTTTACAATGCGGTACGGCACCTCCAGTTCCCGGCAGAGCTGCTCAACGGCGGAATAATCCATTCCCAGGCCCATGTCAATGGTGATGGCCTCCAACCGGAAGGGCTTATTAAAATATTTTTTGAGGCCCGCCAAAAGCACCAGCAAAACCAGAGAATCCTTTCCACCGGAGACACCAACAGCGATTTTGTCCCCCGCTGAAATCATATCATAATCGTCCACGCACCGGCGGATAAGGCCCATTAGCTTCTGCATTGTTTCATTTCCTCCTGAAAATAGCGAAAAATCGGAATCTAGTATTCGGGAGATTTCGAAAGAATTTTGGAGCTTTCGGAAGTTCTTCCCGGTTTTCATAATTTTTCTCAAAATAAGTATTGACATTTGATTTTCGGTGTGATATAAATTTCTAGCGTCTTGGAGATATTGTACTCCCTGCGCCTGAATTTGTCAAAATATTTTAACCTATCGGAGGAACGCATATGTCCACTACACTCGCTAAGAAGGAGACCCTGCAGCGCAAGTGGTATATCATCGACGCTGCCGGCAAGCCCCTGGGCCGTACTGCTGTCACCGTCGCCAACCTGCTGCGCGGCAAGCACAAGGTCGATTTCACCCCCAACGTTGACTGCGGCGATTTCGTCATTGTCATCAACACCGACAAGGCTATCCTGACCGGCAAGAAGCTGGATCAGAAGCACTACTACCGTGTTTCCGGTTGGATCGGCGGCCTGAAGGACACCAAGGCTCGCGTCATGATGGAGAACCGCTCCGACTACGCCATGGAGCTGGCCGTCAAGGGTATGCTGCCCAAGAACAGCATTGGCCGCAACGCCATGACCCGCCTGCACCTGTACAAGGGTAATGAGCATCCCCACGCTGCCCAGAAGCCCGAAGCCTGGAC
>JAZQHH010000174.1:0-2504 GCA_045540495.1 Faecousia sp. | reverse complement strand
CCCTGGAAATCCGGGGGATTGCCACGCCATAAGTCCGCAGACTATGCGTAGCGCAACCGCCGTAGGCGGCTCTTAGCGCGAAGCTGTGTGCGCACTGGCTCGCAATGACATGCGTTTTTGTTACTGCGCTAAACAATCATTTACCACATTAAAATTAAAGAACCGGGACAGCGGATTTGCTGTCCCGGTTCTTGGGGTTATGTTGGTATCAGCCCTCGAAATCGGCATCGGAGGCCTCGACGGCATTCTCGTCGGCGGGGATCTCCTCGGCAGGCTCTTCAGCGGCTTCTTCGGCTTCTTCGGCGATTTCTTCGGCTGCTTCGCCGCACTCGCACTCTTCGCAATCGCCCTCGCACTGGCAGTCGTCGCAATCGTACTCGCAGTCGCACTCGTCACAGCAGCAGTCGCACTCGCGGCCCAGCAGCTTCTTGGCCCAGGCAACGATCTTGTCACCGTAGGTGGCGACAACATAGACAACACCGGCAATGGCGGCCAGAGCGGCCATCAGCTTCACAATAACATTCAAAGTTTTCATGGTGGTTTCCCTCCTATAAAATATTCCTATGAAAATTATAACCAATCTTCTGAAAAAAAGCAACCTAAAAAATCACAAAATTTGATGAAATTAGGAGCTTAGCAATAGCCAAACAGGCCCCGGACACTGGCTTCGCCTGAATTGACGGATTCAGTCTCGCCATTGGGGAAAAGAACGGTCAGGGAACCGTCCTGGTTGATGCCGATGGCTCTGCCGTCCCGCTGCTGGTCGCCGCGTATGAATGTGATTTCTTTGCCTAAGGTTAGGCAGTTTTCCCGGTACCGGGTCATGGTGGTATGGGAATCCCGCAAATTCATGGTGCAGATGGCCTGGATTATAGCGGCGGCTAAAGCGCTTCGGTCGATGGGGTGCCCAACCTTCATGGCAGCGGAGCAGGCGATCTCCTCCAGCTCCAGGGGGAATGAGGTTTGGTTGCAGTTGAGCCCGATGCCGACTATGGCCCATTCCACCAGCCGGGTTTGGGGATTTACAGACAGCTCAGTCAGAATACCGGCCAATTTTTTAGCGTCAACGACCAGGTCGTTAATCCATTTGATTCCCGGGCGAAAGCCCAGGGCCTGCTCCACCGCATCGCAGAGGGCAACCGCCACGGCGCAGGTCAGGTGCATCAATTGATCCGGCGGCATATTGGGGCGCAGGATGATACTCATATAGATCCCGGAACCGGCAGGGGAGTGGAAGCTGCGCCCCAGCCGCCCACGGCCACCGGTCTGGGTGTCCGCAATCAGCACCGTGCACTCCGGCGCACCGGCCTGGGCCATCCGCTTTGCCTCAGTGTTCGTAGATTCAATCACATCATAATAATGTATGCGATGGCGCCAGTGGTGATTCCGGGGCAGGCGGGATAAGATTTCCTCCTTCATCCCAGCCGCTCCTTTACCGCCGCGATGAATTCCGGGGCTGTGCCGCAGCAGCCGCCCAGCAATGTGGCACCGTTTTGGGCGCATTGATTCAGAATGTTCGCAAATTCATCGGAAAGCATGGGATAATGGGGGATTTTGTCCTCGCCAATTACAGGAATTCCGGCGTTGGGCTTGCAAACCAGGGGGCCCTTGACGAAGCGGCGGAGCTTGCTGACGAGGTATGGGGTCATCATATCTGCCGCCACACAGTTGAAGCCCACAGCGGCAGCCCCGGCCTCCTCCAGCTCCCGCAGCACCGGCCCGGCCTCCCGGCCGGAGAACAGGGAACCGTCCGACTGCATGGTGAAGGTGTACATAGCCGCTCCGGCCCCCTCTAATTCGGCGGCGGTGAGAATGGCCTCCGCCTCCAGGGGGTACATGAGGGTCTCAGCGGCCAGAATATCCGCGCCACCCATCATCAGACCGTGGATTTGGCGGCGGTAATTTTCCACCAGCAGGTCGAATTTTTCTTCATCGTAACTGTCGGTGAAGGTGGCCAGAGTGGTCAAATTTCCGGCAACGATGCAGTGTTCGGAAACAGACCGGGTTAGTGCCACCAGCTTTTCGTTGATCTCCTCGGTGCGCTCCGCCAACCCAACCTTCTCCAGGGCAATGGGCTGGGCCTGAAAAGTGGGGGCGTAGAGAATCTGGGAGCCAGCCTCGGCGTACTGGCGCTGGAGCGCGATGAGCTTTTCGGGGTTGGCGAGGATCCATTCCTCCGTACAGCACCCCCGGGGCATCCCCATCTTTTGCAGATTGGAGCCGGTAGCACCGTCAAGAAAACAAACGCCCCCGGCGATTATTTGATGAAATTGTTCCTTGGTAAGCATATATTTACCGCCTTTTAGGAAGGAAAATGATTGTTTAGCGCCCTAAAACGACACGACAATCACAACAACCGTGTCATTGCGAGGCCGCAGGCCGTGGCAATCTCCTGGTACAACTTTGGTCCTAATTCGCACCAAAATCTATGGATAATCCCATTCTACATTGTACGTTCATCGAACTTTTTTCCTTATCGTAGATGATACCGGGAGATTGCCACG
>JAZQHH010000173.1:0-45547 GCA_045540495.1 Faecousia sp. | reverse complement strand
GTCAGTCTTGTAGTTGAACTGAATCTGAGCCTTGGCGCCATAGTTGACCATGGCAACGCACAGGGCCTTCAGAGCGGTGGAAGCCGTGGAGCTGTTGACCTTGGACTTGGCGTAGGCACCGGCATGGTAACCGGCCACGTCACCATAGACGTAGGAGCCGTCGGTCAGCTGGGCATACACGCGGAAGTACAGGGCGTCGCCCATGCACTTGGCGGCGATGCCGTTGGTGCGGACCCGGTACTCGGAGCCCACCACTTCGTAGCCGGGGATCACATCGATGGCATTGGCATGGGTGCCATCAGTCAGCTTCTCAGCGAAGGTGACCAGGCCCATATCCACCACATTAGAGATATCATCAGCGGTGAAGTACAAATTGTAGAAAATCTCATCCTCAAAGGCCAGGGTGACGGCGGTGAGGGTCATGGTGGGAAGAACCTCAGCGGAAGGATCGGATTCACCGCAGTTGGTACAGGTGCCGCCGACATAATTGTGGCCGGTAGCGGCGATGGTTTCAGAATAGCTGTCGCCGCAGCCCGTGCAGGTGTAAACCGTCTTACCGGAAGCGGTACAGGTAGCGGCGGTGGTTTTGCTGCTGTAGCTGTGGCCGGTGGCGGAAGTGATATTATTGGTATAGCTATCGCCACAGCCGGAGCAGGTATGGGTGGTGAAGCCTGCGCCGGTACAGGTGGGAGCGGTGACCACGCTGGAATAGCTGTGGCCGGTGCTGGGGATGGTCTCGGAATAGCTGTTGCCGCAGGTGCCGCAGGTATAGACCGTCTTGCCATCAGCGGTACAGGTGGCAGCGGTGGTCTTGCTGCTGTAGCTGTGGCCCAGAGCGGAGGTCACATTATTGGTATAGCTGTCGCCACAATTGGCGCAGGTATAGGTCGTATAGCCCGCGCCGGTGCAGGTGGGCTTGGTGACGGCGCTGGAGTAGCTATGGCCCAGGGCGGCGATGGTTTCGGAGTAGCTGTTGCCGCAGGCGGAGCAGGTATAGGTGGTCTTACCGGCGACGGTACAGGTGGCCGCGGTGGTGCTGGTGCTGTAGCTGTGGCCGGTGGCGGCGATGGATTCGGTATAGCTGTCGCCGCAGGCAGAGCAGGTGTAGGTTCTGACACCGGCGGCGGTACAGGTGGCGGCGGTGGTGACGGAAGAGGTATAGTTATGGGTGGTACATTCCGTGGACTCCCACTGGGCATAGAAGTAGACCAGGTCACCATCTACCGCGGTGGTTTTTGCCACGGAGACGCCATCGGAATAGATATCCTTGACCCAGCCGGAGGGCTGACTGCCCTCGGCGTACCAGCCGGAGTCGGTGCCATCGGTGTAGTACCACTGGCCCTGAGAGGTGCGGTAGGCCGTCCAGCCCACGAAATTATAGCCGGTACGGGTGAAGGTATTGGTGCGGATTTTGGTGCTGTAGCCGTAGGCGACCACAGTGTCCTCCATGGTGCCGGAGCCGCCGTTGGCATCGTAGCGAATGGTGTAGCTGGTGCCGGCGGGCTCCCATTGGGCGTACATATAGACGATGTCATTGTCCACCGAGGTGGTCTTGGCAACGGTAACGCCATCGTTATAGACGTGCTTATAGTACCCGGCGGGCTGGCTGCCCTCGGCGTACCAGCCGGTGTCGGTGCCGTTGGTGTAGTACCACTGGCCCTTGGTGGTGCGGTAGGCCGTCCAGCCCACGAAATTATAGCCGGAATAAGTAAAGGTGTTGGCCCGCAGAGGCGTGGAGTAGCCATAGGGGACCCGGGTATCGGACATGGTGCCGGAGCCGCCGTTGGCTTTGTACTGAACGGTATAGTGGGTGGTCTGGGAGGAGGTCTTGGCGAAGGTATAGCCATCGAAGCTGGCCACGCCATCGTGGTTGGTGTCGCTGTCGGTCACACGGCGCTGGACGCCGAAATACAGCTTGCCATCAGCGGAGCAGATATCGCAGCTTTCCAGCTCGAACAGGGCGGAATAGGCACCGCTGGTGACCCGGAAGGCCAGATGCTCCACGGGGTAAACCAGACCGGAGGCATTCTCCAGGTTGTAGACCAGGATGACACTGCGGTTCAGGTTGGCATCGTCACCGGAAATGGGCAGGTACAGCATGCCATTGTGGTAGCCCATGCCCTGGTTGACATAATTACTCAAATCATTGTAGGTATCCTTGATATAAGCCTGGGACTTGGTGATGGTACACAGCTTCGTCATATTGATGGTGGCATTGGTTTCGGCGGTGCTGACGGAGCCGGTGTACAGATCCATGCCCCACTTGGTCAGGAAGTTGATCTGACCGTTGCTGACGCTCATGATGGACATGGCGGTGGCGCAGATATCGGAGCCGTTGCACTTGAGGTGATACTCTGCCACCTTGGTCAGGTTGCTGCCGGAGCGCTTCAGGCGAACGATGCCGCTGGCGCCCTTCTTGGTGGTGGCGACGAACAAATGGGAGCTGCCGTCGATGCCCCACACGTCCATATCATTGGCGTGGTCCAGATAGGTGAAGTAGTAGCTGCCGGCGTCGGCATTGTAGAGCATCTCGGAGGCGCCGGTATCCTTGTTGATCATGGTGATGAAAGCCTTGTCGTCGGTGCCGTTGATCTTCACCGTGTAAAGATACTGGGAGCCCACGGCCAGGCCCTGGATGCTGGGGCAGGAGCCGGAGTCGTAGACCTTGGCAACATCGGTATAATCGCCATAGAACTCGTAGGCATTGGCCTCGGGGGACAGACCGATGACCGCGGCGCAGAGGATCACCAGTGACAGGACCAGGATCCAGCTTTTCATAATCTTTTTCATTGAGTAAACACACTCCTTTGCATTCTGTCACGAAGATTTGTACATTCGTCACAAGTTTATTTTATCAGAGTATTACAATTATGGCAAGATGAAACAATGATATTTTTTTGTAAAACCAGGACTTTTGGGGATTTGACCCATCGCATTTGCGAAAAAGAATGTCATTGCGATGTGGCAATCTCCTTAGGTTTTCGGAAACCTGGGGAGATTGCCACGGCCCTTTGGGCCTCGCAATGACATTCTTACTTTAGATTATGCGAAATACTGTTTTGCGTAGTAGCCGTAGACTGCGGTGGCCGCGGCCAGGTCGCCCATGGTGGTGGCTTCCACGGCCTTGATCTTGCAGTAGTGGCCGATGGAGTAGGCCAGGACGCCGGTGGAATACTCCACGCCGCCGCTGGTGTAGACACCGGCAACATAGACCGCCTTATCCAGGTGCTTGGCGGCAATTTCTTCCACGGCACCGAAATACTCAGAAGTGCCGGAGCCGGTCATCGCAACGGAACCGGAGGCATTTTCCTTGGTCAGCACATCCACACTGTTGTAGGTATCCAGATCCCACCAGTACAGCACCAGATCGCCATCGGGAACATTGGCGGGGGTGAAGTAGTAGTTGATGGCGAAGGCGCCCTCGAAGGAGACCGCACAGATGTAATCACCAAAGCCGCTGTTCACAAAGTTGGCCGCCTTGGTTTCGGTCGCGGAGATTACGGTATCCACCATGGACTCGCTGTAGTCCGCGACCAGTGCCTTCTGCTCCTCGGTGAGGAAGCTGTTCATCAGGCTGTCGGTCTTGTAGTTGAACTGAATCTGAGCCTTGGCACCGTAGTTGACCATGGCAACGCACAGGGCCTTCAGGGCATCGGAGCTTTCCTCGCTGTTGACCTTGACCTGGGCGTAAATACCGGCGTGGTAGCCCGCCACATCGCCATAGACGTAGGTGCCGTCATTCATCAGCGCATAGACCCGGAAGTACAGGGCATCGCCCATATACTTGGCGGCAATACCGTTGGTGCGGACCCGGTAATCGGAGCCCACCACTTCATAGCCGGGGATCACATCGATGGCATTTTCGTGGGTGCCGTCGCTGAGCTTCTCGGCGAAGGTGACCAGACCCATTTCCACCACATTGGAGATATCGTCGGCGGTGAAGTAGAGGTTGTAGAAAATCTCATCCTCAAAGGCCAGGGTGACAGCGGTGAGGTTCAGTGTGGGCAGAACTTCGGTGGAAGGATCGGATTCGCCGCAGTTCTCGCAAACGCCGTCCACATAGCTGTGGCCGATGGCGGGGATGGCTTCCTCATAGCTGTCGCCGCAGTGAGCGCAGGTGTAGACGGTCTTGCCGTCGGCCTCGCAGGTGGCATCAGTGGTGACGCCCTCGTAGCTGTGGCCCTGGGAAGGAATCACTTCCTCGTAGCTGTCGCCGCAGTGAGCGCAGGTGTAGACGGTCTTGCCGTCGGCCTCGCAGGTGGCGTCGGTGGTGACGCCCTCGTAGCTGTGGCCCAGGGCAGCAACCTCATCGGCGGTGTAGGTATCGCCGCAGGCACAGGTATAGGTGGTATAGCCGGCCGCGGTACAGGTGGGAGCGGTGACGACAGACTCGTAGCGATGGCCAACGGCGGTGCCGCAGGCGGTGCAGCTGCCCTCGGCATCATGGCTCTCATGGGCACAGGGAACGGCCTCATAGCTTAGGGTCAGGGTATCATCGCCGTTGTCCACCAGGGTGAAGGTGATTTCCATGCACCCAGGGACGTACAGCAGCTGACCGTCGGTCAGCGTCAAGTTGTTATAGAAGATGGCGGAAGTGACCTGGCCCTGATCGCCATCGGTCAGATACCAGTTCTTGCCATCACTGGCCTTCAGGCCGATGTAGCTGTCCTGCCGGAAGGTCATAACCAGCTTGCCATCCTCAAATTTATAGGTGCTCTCGCCCAGGATATCCGTGCCCCAGGCGCAGTCGGTGCCGTTGATGGTGCCGCAGAGGTAGTAGGACACCACGGGTTTCTCCATGCCGCAGTTGGTGCAGATATTATCCTGATAGCTGTGGGCGCAGATGGTGCCGCAGACGGAGCAGCGGCCGTTTTCCCAGATGTGGGTACAGACCATGGCACAGTTGGTGCAGACACCGTCCTGCCAGCTATGCTCGCAGGCCATGGAGCAGATGGAGCAGGCACCGTTGACCCAATCGTGGGAGCAGATCATGCCGCAGGTATTGCAGTAGCCGCTGTGCCAGCTATGGGCACAGGCCATGGAGCAGATGGAGCAGACGCCATCGCTGTAAACATGGTCGCAGGCCTTGCCGCAGGCGCAGGCGCCATTGGCATAGACGTGCTCCACCTCGGCGCCGCAGAGGGTGCAGATGCCGGTCTGGCCGTGGCTTTCATGGGGGCAATCGGTGGCCACGTAGCTCAGGACGTAGGTATCGTCCCCATTGTCCACCAGGGTGAAGGTGATGACTTTTCCGCCGGGGATGAAGAGCTTGTCCTCCCCCACGATGGCTTCGGAATGGTACAGGGTGGCGGAGGTGACCTGGCCCAGATAGCCCTGGGTCATGTACCAGTTCAGATTGTCGGAGGATTTCACACCGACATAGCTGTCCATGGTGAAGAAGGCCTCCAGCTTGCCGTCCTGGAACTTGTAGATGCCCAGATTCTCCCGGTCGTCCTTGTCGGCGTAGTCCACGCCGTTGATCCAGCCGAAGAGGTAATAATCATAGACGGGCTTTTCATAGCCACAGACGGTACAGACGTTATTTTTCAGGCTGTGGGGCACATTCTCGCCGCAGGCGGGGCAGATGCCGTCGGTGGAGTGGCTGATGTGGGCACAGGTGGCCTGGTAGCTCAGGGTGTAGGTTTCGTCGCCGTTGTCAACCAGGGTGAAGGTGACCTCCTTGCCACCGGGGACATAGAGCTTATCGGCTTTGGACAGGGTGGTGGTGTTGTACAGCACCGCGGAATTGACCTGGCCCTGCCAGCCATTGGTCATGTACCAGTGGGCATTGTCGGCGGCCTTCACCGCCACATAGCTGTCGGAGGTGAAGCGGACGATGACCTGGCCATCCACAAACTTGTACTCGCCCAGGTTGGCGTAGTCCTCCTCGCAGGCGTAGTTGGCGCCGTTGATGTAGCCGAAGAGGTAGAATTCATAGGTAGGCTTGGCCTCGCCGCAGATGGTGCAGGCGAAATTCTGGTAAACATGGTCGCAATACTTGCCGCAGATGGTGCAGACGCCGTCCACCATCTGGTGGGCGCACTCCAGGCCGCAGGTGCAGTAGCCGTTTTCGCCGTAGCTATGCTCCACAGCATCGCCGCAGACGGTGCAGTAGCCATCGGTGGAGTGGCTGGCGTGGTCGCATTCCACGGCCACATAGCTCAAAAGGTAGGTATCATCGCCATTGTCCACCAGGGTGAAGGTGACCTCGGTGCCGCCGGGGACGAAGAGCTTATCGGCAATGGTGAGCTTCGCAGTGTTGTACAGGGTGACGGAGGACACGAAGCCCTGCCAGCCATCGGTCATGTAGTAGCTCACATTGTCGGAACCCTTGATGCCAACATAGCTGTCAGTGGTGAAGAACACCACCATCTGACCGTCTACGAATTTGTATTCGCCCAGATTCGCCGAATCTTCCTCGCAAGCATAATTAGCGCCATTGATATAGCCAAACAGATAGTAATCCAGAAGGGGCTTTTCGTAGCCGCAGGCGGTGCAGACATTGTTTCGAAAGGAATGGTCACATTCGTCGCCGCAGACGGTACAAATGCTGTTTTCGCCAAACTCGTGCTCCCCCAGTTGTCCGCTGACATAGCGGTACAGGGTCCGGGTTTCCACCTTCCGGGTGTTGGAGGCGGTGGCGGCGTTGTCGGACCAATCGGTGTAGTCCGTCCAGCGCTCGTAGGTGAACTGCTTATTGTAGTCGGTGTAGCTCTGGGTGTAGACGGTCTCATACCACCACCAGCTGGAGTTGGAGCAGGCCGTGGTATTGGTGCGCTTGTAGCTTCCGTCGCTGGAATCGTAGTCCGTGTAGGTAAAGGTATCGCTGTAGAAGGCGTGGAACAGATTATAGTAGCTGGTGTACTGGGCCACGGTATAGGGATAGCCGGCGTGGCACCAGTGGAAATAGATATAGCCGGTGGCCTTGTCGCTGTTGATAACCCGGCGGGTGGTGTCGGTCTCGTAAGCGGTGACTTTGCTGGCCTTGTTGTTGTACTGGGTGTACAGGCTGTTGGAGGTGGAGAAGCCGGCAGACCAGGTGTTGACATACCGGACCGCGCCGGTGCCGGACTGCACCCAGGCGTTACCAATCTGGGTCCAGCCATCCAGGGAAGTTTCGTAAGAGGTCTGGGTCTCGTAGTCGGAGTAGCGGTACTGGGTCTTGCTCTCGATGAGGCTCTCGTCCACGCCCTCGGGCTTGGTGGTGCTCCAGGCGGTCTTGGCGGACTCGGAGTACTCTTCGTAAGTGTCGCCGCAGAGGGAGCAGGTGTAGCGAATCTTCTCGTAGTCCAGGCAGGTGGCGGCAATGGTTTCCTCGGTGTAGCTGTGGCCGGACATGGCGATGGCTTCCTCGTAGACATAGCCACAGGTGCCGCAGGCGTAGACCTTCAGGCCGGATTCCAGACAGGTGGCTTCCTGATACACGGTTTCGGAATAGCTGTGGGCGCAGGAGGTCTGGCTGACGCTGGCGGAGAGCACCACGAAGCACTTCTCCAGCAGATACGCCTTGCCGGTGCCGGTGACCAGGGTGTCGCCATCGGCGTGATGGCTGGTGTAATCGGCGGAGACGGCATAGGTATGGTTGCCCAGGGGAATCGCACCGAAGAGGGTATTATCGTCGATATTGCTGTAAATCAGAGAGTAATAGTTATCGGTAACGGTATCGCTGGCGCCGGTGACGATCTCGCCATCCACGCCGAAGCCGCTGTGGATATACACCGCAGCGCTGGTCAGGGTATTATAAGTGGAAGAGATTTCACCCTTGACCAGGAAGTAGTTGCCCTTCACATGGCCGGAGGGATAGGTGGCGCCGGTGATGGTGATATCATCGGTCAGGTCTTTGACATAGGTGGTATCGGTGGCACGGATGAAGCCCACCAGCCCGGTCTTGGTCCGGACCTTGTACCACAGCTCGCCCACGGTATTCTCCAGCAGCTGGATGGTGGTGTAGGTGTTACCCACATCGCCGACCTCCAGGGCCTTGGAGCTGGACTCCACCAGGGTGGTGCAGGGCAGGCTCATAATGCTGGTGGTATTGGTGATGGCGATCTGGCCGTAGGCCACATAGGTCTCACAGCCGCCGGCATAGCCGGACACGGGCTGCACCGCGGCGGGCAGCAGCGTGCCCTCGGAGCAGGAGCTGGTGGTGGTGCCGAGGCCGGGGTGGGCACCATAGGTATCCCGGATGGCGGCGAAATCGGCGAAGGACAGGGTGTCGTTCACGTCCCAGTTCCACTGCTTGGTGATGTTGGACCACATCCGGTCCCGGAGGGAGTAGTATTCGCCGCTGCCGCTGGTGTCGTAGCAGCCGTTCCAAATCTCCTTCTCGGTGCTGACACAGGCGTAGTCACACCAGATCAGGAAGTAGGCACCGCCCAGGTTGGCGGCGGGCACATCCGCCACGTCCTCGGAGTAGTCGCCATGCTCGGAGATATCGGCGGAGTACCACTCGTCCCAGATATCTTCCTCGTTGGCGTGGTAGAAGGTCCACTGGCGGTTGCTGACGCTTCGGGCGTCGGAGCCGGAGCTGGTCTTCCGCAGAGCGTAGTAGGTGCCGGTCTGGATACAGTTATAGAGGATGCGGCCCTCGTCCACATAGTAGCTCACCGGCTGGGTATGGTTGGTGTTGCTGCTGGCGCTGGGGTTGAAGGGGGAATCCCAATACTGAATCTGGATATTCTCCGCAAAGCTATAGCTACTCGCATTGTAAGCGGTGGCACCCAGGAAGTCGTTGTACATCCGCATGGTGTAGCCCTTGGAGTTGAGCAGCGCGTTCAGCTCGTTGATGTAGTTGACGAAATCCGGGAAGCCCCAGGCGTAGCTGTAGCTGGAAGAAATATTGGAAGTGCTGAGCTGCACCTCGTCGGCGCCCACGCTCATATGGGTGGAGCCGGAATACTCCCTGAAGAAGTTGGCGATATCGATGTACAGCTCGAAAATGAAGGCCTTGGCCAGATCGCCCTTAACGTTTACCGCAGAATAGTAGGGCCATTTCAGATCCGTGGACCAATCCCGGGAGTTGGTGTAGTTGATGACACCGTTGACATCCTTGGCATAGTAGGTCTTCTGATCGTAGGTGGAGTAGAAGGAGTAGCTGGGATTGCTGTCGTAGTTCTGCTCGAAGGTCCAGGTCAGGTAGTCCAGGTGGGAAGGACTGTCGAAGCAAGGGACAACCTCGATGTGGTACTCGGCGGCAGTTTGCAGAATCTCCACCACCTCGGCGGTGGTCAGGTACTTGCCCTTGTCCGCATCAGCCTTGTAGGCAGACAGGGTCCAGGAGGTATAGTTGCTGCCGCAAATCCAGCTAAAATCGTTCTTCGGCTGGAAATCGCCGGTGTAGAAGGCCTCATCCCACAGGTCGAAGCGGAAACCGGAGTCATCGGAGAAGTGGAACTGCAGGGTGTTGTAGCCCATCCAGGACATTTCACGGATGAAGTTGCAGATCCAGTCCTTGGTGTAGTACTTCCGGCCGCAGTCCAGGCTGACGGCCCGCTGGCCCACGGTGTCGGGGGCATCGGCGGCGGTGAAACCCTGGATGGAGCTGGAGCCTGCGTAGCGCAGGTGCTTCTGGATCATGTTGGAGCCGTAAATCAGGCCGTCCACATCGCTGGCGGTGACCTGCGCCGTGGTGGTCACGTTCAGCTTGTAGCCCTCGGCGGCGATGCCGGAGGAGGCGTCCAGCCGGAGGACGATGTCCCCATCGGCAATCCAGCTTTCGGGGCCCCAGACCAGCTGGATATCATAGCCATCGGCCACATACTGGCGATGGATCAGCTGCACCGTCTGGAGCAGCTCACCGGTGGGCTCCGTATCCGCCACCACGAACACACGGCTGGCGTCCGTCAGGGTGAAGGTGGAGCTGTTGGCGGTATAGCTATCGACGACCTCGCCCATGGGGGAGGTATCCGCCGCCGCGGACACCGGGAAGGCCGGGATCAGACCGATCACGAGGATCAGCATCAGGATCATCGCGGCGGTACTTCTTACTCTCTTGTTCATAATCAGTTCCCTTTCTTGTCGATAATGACGAAATCGGCTCGTTTCGATTTCCTGTCTAGTATATTCTATCACACCAGAAACCTGATTACAAGGTAAAATCAGTCAATTATTACAAAATTGTTACGAATTATTTGGCGTTTTTATACCAAAAAAACGCCCTTGATTTGGTTTTGCGATATTATTTTGTCATCTGGAATACAGAAATCAAGCTGGCGCGGGAAATGATTGGGGACCTCTAAAAACTAATTATCGAGCGGGCGGTGGATATTTTGTCGCAAATTGAAGTCACGAAAACGCCAGGAATACTGGATGTATTTCGGTGTTTTCGGGGCGAAAAGTTGCGGCAAAAGATACGCCGCTTCGCCGAAAAGGAGTTTTTTGCGGTCCCCAAAAGTATTAAACCGGGAACCCAGCATTTGTGGCGTGCCCTCAAATGATTAGCAGCCCCTCCGCCTCGTAGCTTTGCTTGGCGCCGAAATGCTCAATCTTCGTATGGTAATTGTTTCCCAGATAGTAAAACCGAAGACTGTCTTTCTCCTGATCCATCAACTCAACCAGCCGATGCTGCAGCTGACGGCATTGCGCCGCATCCACCACGCATTCGAACACCGAATTTTGCACCCGCTGTCCATAATTGACGCATTCCTTCGCAATTTTCCGCAGCCGCTTTCGCCCCGCCGCATCTTCGGTATTGACATCATAAGTGATAAGCACCATCATACTGTGGCCTCACTTCCAGAGGAAGGGCGGATAACCCTCTAAATCGCCTCGCAGATACCGGGCCAGAAGCAGTGCCTGCACATAGGGCACCAGCCCCCAGGGCAGCTTCTCCTCCAGATACGGATGAACGATTGTCTCCTGCTTTCGTTCCTGCCAGCGCTTCAGGAATTTCCTGCGGCCGTCATCAGTCATCCGCACCGCGCTGCTGTCGGACTGCTCAAAGTCCCCGGCGGATACTACCCTGTCATGGATGAGCGTCAAGACGAACCGGTCCGCCATATTGGGCCGCAGCTCCTCCATCAAATCCAGCGCCAACGAGCTTCGCCCCGGGCGGTCTCGGTGGAGGAAGCCCACATAGGCATCCAGCCCCACGCTTTCCAGCGCCGAAGCACAGTCGTTGGCCAGCAGGCTGTAGGCAAAGGACAACATGGCGTTTACATTATCCAACGGCGGACGCCGATTGCGTCCCCGGAAGAAGAAATCCTCCTTCTGCCGCAGAATCATTTCATCAAAGACACCAAAATAACCATTAGCCGCCGCCCCTTCCAGTCCCCGGAGGGATTCCAAATCCTGGACCTCCAAAATCTGCGGAAGCAGCTCCTTCAGGCTGCGGCTGGTATCGGAAAAGCGCTCCTCGTTGATCCGCAACTTATGATCCCGGCGAGTACGCTCGATGCTCCACCGGGCATTATGAACCTTGCCGAAAATCATGGCCCGTGCAATGTGGCAGCTTTCCGTGGGAGAATCCGCATAGCGGTACTGGGTGCGCCGCAGCAGCACATTACCCCGGCTGATGCCGCAGGCTCTGGCCAAGAATTTCCCACGGGGCGTACAAAACGCCATCCCCACATCCCGCTCCGCGCAGGCACCCATCAGAGCCGGGGAGGCTCCCGCATAGGAAAAGCAGATAATCATAGACAAATTATGCAACGGAAACCGGCCAATCACCGTCTTTTCCCGGTTTACCAGCACATTTTCTCCCTCCAGGCTCAAATACGCGTCCTCGGAGGTTACGAACAATGTATTCAGTAGATGTCTCATAACGGCTCCTCCATATGCGCCTGAAGATACGCCCCCACGCTGCGCTTGCGCCGTAATTTTGGCAGGCAAAGTTCCCGCAGAGAGCAGGCGCTGCAGCTCTTGGTCGGACGCACCTTAGGCGTATGGCCCCGGCGGTACAGATCATGCATCTGCGCCAACAGGTCCCGGACCTGATTCCGAAGGGCATCGGTAAAGGCCACATTTTCACGGCGTCGTGTTTCTCCATAGAACAGCGCCCCCTCCGGGATCTCACAGCAAAGCATTTCCTCGAGGCACATGGCCTGGGCGCAGAGCTGGAGCCGGTCAGCATCAACGTCTTTCGGCGCGCCCCGCTTGTATTCCACGGGGTAAGGAAGCCAGAGTCCCTCCTGCCCAGCAAGAGGAACACCGCCATCCCCGCGGTGGAACTCCACCACATCGCAACTGCCGCTGATACCCAGCCCGGAGGAATGGACAGCCATCGAACGGCTCACAATCAAATCCCCCCGCTTCTCCCGCTGGGAACCATCGTGAGCCCGGTGGTGGAAAATCCGCCCATCAGCTGTCCGAAAATCCTCCACCCAAAGCTGCTCAATATGAATCAACGCCCACTGCCGCCGACAAAAAGCAAAATGCTGCAACCCGGACAGTTGGAGGTATTCTTCCTCCGGGTAAATCACCCCATGCGGACGCAAGAAACACCGGCCGGAAGCCTCTCCTCATCCACCGCAACCGTGTAGTCGGAGTATGCTCTGGCAACCGACACATCGTCATTCCGCCGGACCTGAACCAAATCAAAGAGCTTGTGGGCCGGCGCATTGCCCAATTCGGAATCATGCTTGAATACGATCAGTTCCCGGACAGCCATCTTGCCCCGGGCGGCAGAATGGTCGTTTTCAAACATATTCAGGATTGCCTGCCACAGCAGCTCCAGATCCGTTTCGCTAAAACCGGTGGTCTTCCGGGCCAGGTTTGCGGAAATGTGGCCCTCCGCCCGATAGAGACCATAAGGCACGATGTACTTGCGGCCCATTTCGGTACTCTTGTTTTCCGCATCGGATTCCTTCGTAATGGCGATACGGGTAATGGTAACCTCCTGGGGAAGGATTGGATCAATGTTTCGGGCAAACCCAAGCTGAACAGGACCGCGAACCTGGCCACAATTCAATGCACCCTTAACGAACGTAGTCATCACCGCACCGAAGGTTCTGATATCGAAGAAATTCTCGCACATAAAATTGCGCAGCTTCAAATCCAGCTGGTCATCCTTCTTCTTTGCCTCCTTCAGCTTATCCGGGTCAACACCCACATAGGCGCAGGCTTTTTTGTCACTGGTATTCAGAGGCACATTGTCCTTGACGTAGATGCCATAGCCTGCCTCATCTTCTTTTGCGATTTCAACATAATTGCGGATTTTCCGCTTCAGACACACATCCGTAACCAGGCCGTAGCCGGTTTCAGGGTCCACCCGGGGCATATTGCCGGCATCGGGGTCACCATTGGGGTTACCGTTCTCCACATCGAACAGGATTACAAATTCATAGCGATTTTTAATGGGTTCCATATTATTTATCCTCCTTTTTCGTAAAACGTGCTTGTTTTTGGTGGTAGTAACCAAGGTTAAAGGAGCCCTGTTCGGGCAGCGTAGTGCGAATGGGATAGGTCTCCCCAAGCCTGGCCTTCAGTTCCCCTACCCGCCTGTCCAGATGAATCCGCAGACCGGTATCCAGCTTTCGCAGATGCTTTTGAGCCAGATTATCCAGAATTGGGAAAATGGTAGCCGGGGTGGCAGCAGCGGAATTGAAATACTTATCCTTGATGGTTGCGTTGATGCCGGGATTGGCACTCTCCTGAATCTCCTCATAAAGGCAGAATAGCCTGCCGAGGGTATAGGAAATATTGGTGCTATTTTCATTCAGGGCCACAGTCAAAACCTCCTTCGGGCACTGGTCGGTAGGATTTTTCAGATAAAATGCTTTCAAGATGGCCGCACGGCCAGGCGTGATATTCCGCTCCGCCCGGATGCGAAGCATCACTGCCTCCAGCAAAGCGACAGGATAGGGCGTGCCGGAGAAAATCGCTCTGGCCACGGCACCGGCCATCACCGGGCTGGGTGTGGAATCCGTTGCGTGGGCATTTACCGTTTCCCGAAGCATCGACCAAAGGGGAACGATTCGTCGGGGTTCGCCCTGAATTTCCATCCGCTCATGGTGGGCGTTGACGTGCGCCATCACATCGCCAAAGCTGTTCCGCAGGAAAAAGCGCACAGAAAGCCGGGCGGAATTGGGCGCCAGCCCCAGAATATAGAATGGACGGTTCGGATCAAGGCCCAACTCCTGACAGGGCAGCCCCTGCGCCAGTCGCTTTACCGCGCTGTGCAAATCGCTATCGGTCAATCCAGCAGGCGGCGGCGCGCCAAAGAGAGCCGCGCAGGATATGCCGGTGTAGATTGGCTCCGCGCCCTCGGCCCAGCAGACTACTGTCGTGTCGCCAATCCGCTGAACATTCTCCCGATTGGCAAGCAACTAGTTCAGCGCGGCGGTATAGGCAAAGGCAGCATACTTGCCCACAGGTGCATTAAAGTTTTGTTCAGCACCATAGGAGCAAAAGGCCGGCGCATTGAAGGACACCAGCGCCGCGCCAACAGACTGGGCACCATTCACTCCCTTAATTGCGGGGTGGATTGGTTCGATGGTATCCGTGCGCCCGGTAACCAGACATTGCATCCGGGTTCCCTCGGATTTTCCATAGTGAAAGTCCCAGGCTTGCCGGATTAACGGATCATCTTGCGCATTCTGCCCCGCCACCCGGAACAGCAGATTGCCGCCCTTCAGCAGGTCCCCCATACAGTCCGCTAAAAGCGGATGCTGTGCGGCACTTTCCGTCTGCCATTTGTCGAAAAAACGAAGAATCGCTTTCGCGCAGACGGTATCCACCCCACCCAGGATCTCATTGTGCAGCTCTCGGCAGGCATCGAAGCACTGCTTCGCCCGCTGGGGTTTCCCTTTTGCGTCTATACCAAGAATATATGCCGCATTATCCCACAAAAAATTAGACGAGACATTTGATGCTCGTTTAACTGCTGCCGGAAGATTAATCATTTGCGGTCGCAACACAGTTTTCTTCCCCTGTATCGCTTCTACAAAAAGCGTAACAGCCTGAACCAGTGACCCATCTGCATCAATGCAAAGGGCATAACTAATTTTTGCCGGGCTCCAACCGGGGCGATCCAGCTTACCCTGTTCCGCAAGGTCTTCATACAGCTTTGTTAAAGCCTGCAAAATCATCGAACCACCTCCTCAGAGGACATCGGAGGAACCGTCAAAACCCCATCCCGGAGGGTCGCCCGGAAAAACAGAGGAACAATGTTGGCAGGATCTGAATAATCCATATCCAGCAGCATCCACCCCAAATCCCGTTGTCCCTTCAATTCCTCCGGGCAGGGCGGCACCTGTTCGCACTGACGAAAATGGGCCGAAAATTCCCGCACCCCAAAGCAGGGCTGATGATAGCACTGCCCCCGCTCCAGGCGCCGCTTGATGATGTCCTGAAACTTCCCCGGATTAT
The DNA here is from genome assembly GCA_045540495.1 of Faecousia sp. Lineage (GTDB taxonomy): Bacteria > Bacillota > Clostridia > Oscillospirales > Oscillospiraceae > Faecousia. The sequence goes on along the minus strand of JAZQHH010000173.1, from coordinate 30,241 downwards.
CTCCGGGAGCGGCCTTGTCGGTCATTTCAAAGTGCGCGTCAATGACATAGTGGATATTTGTCAACACCATGGCAGCTCGCTGTTGAATGCTCTCCGGGGTTGCCAAATACAGCGGCGTACCGCCGATCATGGCAGAGCGAACCTTTGAGGCGCTGACCACATCCTTTACCTCGTTGCGGCGGATATTGGTGAACCGAATGGGACTGCAAACACGGATTCGATCGATAACCCACCGCATCCCGGGATGCCAATAGATCGCTTCCACCAGCCCCCGGGCAGCAGAGGGTGTCATCACATCGTAACTGACACGCTCCACCTTCATCTCAGGTCTGGAAAAGCAGGCATAGTCACCCCAGACTTCAATGGAAACAGACAAGCAAATCTCTCCTTTCTTTAATTGGATATTACGAAAATAACAAATGATATGTCCAATAAAACGGGTTATATAAACAGGGCATAGCCAGAATCCGCTTCCAGCGAAAGCCCCATTTGCTCATCGTACAGGCGCAAATCCGACAGCACCGCACTTTCTCCGTCCCCCAGCGGCAGTAACCCGCCGGAGCGCAGCAAGGCGGCAAAATGTTGCTCATAGACTGCGACACTGCAGCGCCCCGCCAACCGAAAATCAGCCAGAGAGGCCTCACCCGCCAGAATTCTGCGTACAGGTTCCGCCCCCTCCCCCAGAGGAAGATAGATAGTTTTGGTGGCATTATCAATCAAACGAAAATGCTCCGCAACAGTACGAAATGGCATCTGACAACCGGAAATACCCTGTTTCAGTGCATCAACCGTATGCGTCTTGTCCACACCGCTGCCGACAAAGGCCCGGAGGGACCGAAAATAGTGGCTGATGGTGTCAGGCCGATCCAGCGAATCGCCCCCGGCCATCGCCTCCACCGCCGCTCCGATATTCATCTGAAACAGCGGCGGTGCTGGGGCTTCCCGGTGAAAAACGGTAACGATACTGCTTTGCGCCGTCCGCTTCCCTTCCCGGTTGCAGCGACCGGCCGCCTGCAAAATCGAATCCAGTCCAGCCATTTCCCGATAAACCGCCGGAAAATCCACATCCACACCGGCTTCGATCAGCGACGTTGAAACCACCCGGCATAATTCTCCGTTTTTCAGTCTGCGGCGTATTTCCGCCAGAATTTTCTGCCGATGGGCAGGATACATCAGGGTAGACAGATGAAAACGCCCCTCTTCCGGCAGCAGCGCAAATAATTCCTGCGCGGCCTTACGGCTGTTGACGATGCACAGCACCTGATGCTCCGCCGCTAACAGCGCCGCCAATGTTTCATCGTCGCATTTCCCCATTTGACGGAACGCAACACGCCGAAACTGTTCCACCATCTGCTCCGGATGGGGGCATAGTTCCGTAACCGAAAGTCCCGGTGCAAACTCCGCAAACAAATCGTTCAAAAAGGGCTGCGTTGCGGTACACAGCACCCCACTGCAACGAAAATCCCGAACCAGATGAGCAATCGCCGCCACACAGGGCCGCAGATGAACCATCGGAATCATCTGTGCCTCATCAAAAATAATCACACTGTTAGCAATATTGTGGAGCTTCCTGCATTGGGAGGGACGGTTGGCATACATCGATTCAAAAAACTGCACCGCCGTCGTCACAATCACCGGTGCATCCCAATTCTCCGCCGCCAGCGCAAGCCTGCGTTTTTCCGGAGGAATATCTTCATCCGAATCAAACAGCACGCCGCTGTGATGCTCCAAAACATTGTTTTCTCCAAGAATTCTCCGAAAAACATCAGCATTTTGTTCAATAATGGATGTATAAGGTATGACGTAAATCACCCGCCGGAGCCCCAGCTCCACTGCATGGCGAAGCGCAAAGGCCAGGGACGCAATGGTCTTCCCACCACCTGTTGGAACCGTAAGGGAAAATAACCCCCTTTCCCTCGATGCTGCCTCCATACATTCCCGCAAAATCGCCGTTCGGCTCCGATTCAGGGGTGTTGTCGGATTTTGCCAGGGCGCAATATATTTTTCCAATCGTTCAAGCAGCGCCGCCAGGGAATCATATTCCGGGCGGCAAACCTTCCCATTGGACATGAATGCTTCGGTGTCCAGATAATCTCCATCCACCAGGCAGGAGAACAGCATTCTTGTCCAAAAGGACATAGCCAAATTATCATTACAGTAATGCGGCAGCACCCCACTTTTCGGCAGCACGGATTCCATCTCGTAGGCCTCTATCCCACCGCTAAGTCCCTTTTTCAACCGTCCAAAACAAGTAGCATCCCCTGGAAGGTCGGTATTGATGTTGCCCATATCCGGAAGTCCGCCGTGATGTCCAATCACCGCACAAGCGCCATATATATGGTTCATCCGGGCGCATTCAATGGCTCCGGCGGTCGCATGATCTACTTTCTTGCCACCCTGAAGTCTCTTCTGAAATCCGGAAGTATATTTTCCGATATCATGGGCCAGGCCCACCAGACGACCATGTTCCTCAGCCCCAAAGGAGGATGCAAAGGCAGCGCTGCGACTCGCAGTTCCCTGTAAATGTTCGCGAACCGTCTGCTTTCTTCCATCCGGCGCCATATGCGCAAGATACTTCATATTCACCCCTTCTTTCACATGGTAAAACCAGCCGAAAATTCGTTCTTTTTAACAAATCCAGTATATTACCATTACATATCATTGTCAACAATTAATAAATATCATTCGTTTTTCACACACTTGTTTAGCGGGTATAAACATTGTGCAATCCGGAAGAATATAATTAACACGGAAGGAGGATGCTCATGAAGCATATGGACAAATTGCTATGGGGTGCCGGGGTGGCTACGGCGGGGGTGGCGGTGTCGGCGGCGGTTTCGCGGGCGGTGACGAAGGATCTGTTCCGCATTGCGGTGGAGCGGGAGTGCCCCCACAGGATCACGCCGAAGGCCCGGAATCGGTTTGCCGGAGGCCAGGTGGATGATCGGTTTTTGCGTGCCATGAGGGATGCCGCTGCCGCTCTGACCGCCGCGCCCCATGACACGGTGGCGATCTGCGCCCGGGATGGGCAGACTCTGGTGGGCCATTGGTTCCCCTGCCCCAATGCCAGGCGGGTGATCCTGGCCATGCACGGCTGGCGCTCCGGCTGGGCCTCGGATTTCGGGATGATCCACTCATTTTTTGTGGAAAATCAATGCAGCGTCCTCTATGCCGAGCAGCGGGGCCAAGGCCGCAGCGGCGGCGATCACATGGGCTTAGGACTGCTGGAGCGCTACGACTGTCTGGATTGGCTCCGATGGCTGGGCAGCGAGCTGCCGATTTTTATGGCCGGTGTCTCCATGGGGGCCACCACAGTGCTGATGGCCACAGGCTTTGAGCTTCCCCCAAACGTCCGGGGCGTGATCGCGGACTGTGGCTTCACCTCCGCCTATGAGATCAGCCGCCACATCCTGAAACGGAATCTGCACCTGCCCTTCCGCAGCCGGGCAAAGGCTGCCAACGCATTGTTTCGCAAACGGCTTCAGCTGGAAATTCAGGAATACTCCACCATCGATGCCCTGGCGGAAGCTACCGTACCGGTGCTGTTCATCCACGGCAGTAACGACGCCTTCGTCCCCGTGACCATGACCTACGATAATTACCGGGCCTGCCCCGGCCCCAAAGAGTTGCTGATCGTCCCCGGCGCCGACCACGGCATGAGCTATTACCTGGAGCCCCAGCGGTATCAGGCAGCGATTCTGAAATTCTGGCAGGACTGGGGCTGACCGCCACCAGGACACATTTTTCTTCTCCTGGGAATACATTCCTTGACATCACCCCATCAATCAACTATAATTTGATTGAAAGCAACCATAATCGTATCAACAGGAGAATCATATGAAAAACGCCAAATCGATACTGTCCCTTTTGCTGGCCATCGCCCTGGTGCTGTCCATGGCCGCCTGCGGCGAGGATCAGCCCCCGGCAACCGCTCCCAGTGAATCCACCGCCGCCACAGAACCCACCACCGAGCCCGCTACCGAACCGCCTACCGCACCCCCTGCCGGGCAAACTTATGATGTACAGGTAAAATCCGCCGGCGGCATGGCCCTCGCCGGTGTGGAGGTAGCCGTCTATCTGGGTAACGACCTGATGGATGCGGCCCAGACCGATGCCGACGGTCACATCAGCTTTGAGCTTCCCGCCGACACCGGCTATCACCTGACCCTTTCAGGCCTGCCCAAGGGCTATCGTGTGGAAGATCGCTACACCTTCACCGGCAGCTCCGCCGAAATCACGCTGTCCTCCGCCCTTGTCGCCGATGAAAGTCTCTCCGGCGCCATTCTGGGCCTTGGGGATGTGATGTACGATTTCACCGCCACCCTGCCCGACGGCTCCGCCGTTACCCTGTCGGAACTGCTGGCTGAAAAGCGGATGGTGCTGCTTAATTTCTGGTACTCCACCTGCGGCCCCTGTGCCAACGAATTTCCCTATATGCAGCAGGCCTACGAAACCTATCAGGAAAACGCCGCCCTGCTGGCCCTGGACCCGCTGGAGGAAAGCCCCACAGTGGCCACCTATCAGCAAAGCATGGGCCTGACCATTCCCATGGCCGCCTGCCCCACCGCCTGGGCCTACGCCTTCAACATTAACAATTATCCCACCACCGTGGTCATCGACCGCTACGGCGTGATCTGCCTGATCGAGGTGGGCGCCCTGACCAGCCTCCGGCCCTTCACTGCCATTTTTGAGCATTTTACCGGGGATGACTATGAGCAAAAACTATTCTCCAGTCTCAGCGAGCTGACCGTCGCTCCCAAACCCCACTACACCATGGCCTCCTCCGAGGCCGTCAGCCAGATCATGGACGGCGGCACCCTGGATGTGACCTACCGCCCCGAAACCGAAGGCGACAGCGCCCAGTGGAGCTGGCCCTTCATCGAGGCCGAGAAGAACGGCGAAATCTGCCTGAAGGCCTCCAACCAGCAAATCGAGAACTCCTTCGCCATTCTTTATGCCGACATCAACCTGAAAACCGGCGATGCAGTGGGCTTCGACTATCTGACCTCCACGGAAAAGGGCTGCGATACGCTGGTGGTCATCGTCGATGGCGAGGATGTCTACCAGATTTCCGGCTGCGACGAGGTGGAGCAGTGGCAAAGCTGCTGCCCCTGGGTCGCCACCCGGGATGGGGTCCATGAGATCGCATTCTGCTACCTGAAGGACGGCGACAACGATGTGGGCGACGACACCGTATACATTAAAAACCTACGGATCATGGATGCGGCCTCCATCGATTCCCCCACCTATATCCCCCGGCTCCCGGCCCAGAGCCAGGACGGCATCCGCTATACTTATGAAACTGTCATCCTGAACGAAGCCGACGGCTACTACCACGTGGGCACCGCCGACGGCCCCCTGCTGCTGGCGGACCTGATGGGCTATACCCAATTCAACGAGGAACAGACCGTCTGGGAGCTGGTCTACAACGGCATCGCCACCATGGACGGCAAAAATTTCTACGAAGATATGGTGGACTACTTCTCCTACGCCAGCAACTCCGCCATGAGCGGCGTCTGCACCGTCAACGCGGAGCTGGCGGAGTACCTGAAGGTGGTGGCTGAAAGTTGCGGCTTCACAGATGATGCCGGGGAATGGCTGAAAATCTGCAAATATTACGAAATCCACGGCACCGACACCCATCTGTCCGACCCTATCCGGGGCCTGGCCAATTTCAGCGCCTTTGAAGCCAAGCTGGGCAGCGGCAACTATTTCTACTACGACCGCCCCATCATGCCCCGGGGCCTGCTGGCAAAATTCGTTCCGGAGAAGTCCGGTGTCTATCGGATTGTCTCTCACTCCGATTCTCTCAACGGCGTGGAAGGCTGGATATTCGGAGAGGACAGAACCACCAACTACTACACCTACCAGGCCGACCAGCGCATCGACACCGACGGGCTGAATGTGTATATGCTCCACTATATGGAGGCCGGACAAGCCTACTATATCGATATCGCCTTCTGGGACATCTATGAAACGGGATATATTTATTATGACATTGAATATGTAGCCGAAGAATACGATGCGCTGCGGCTGGCCTCCCCCGGCTTCTTCACCTACGATACCAACGCCACCGGCGAAGCCATGTACCACCTGATTCCCGGCGGCATCAAAGTCCTGCTGGGCGAGGATGGCTACTACTACCACGACCTGGGCGACGGCACCCCCGGCAGCCTGATCTACGCCGACTTCACCGGCCTGACCCCCATGTTCAACCAGCCCGTGACCTCCGTCACCATCTACGATGAAAACGGCAACCCCCAGATCATCAAGGGCCTCATCGACCTGGGCGGCTTCCGATTCGGTGACGCGGATTATACCGAGGAGATCAAAACCTACCTGGACAAGATCATCACCGAGGGCCCGGAAGAGCTCCAGGGCTGTGTCCCGGTGGATGCCCGATTGGCAGAGCTCCTGCAAATGCTGATGGACCGCTACACCTTCCAGGTAGAAGGCTCCTGGACAAAGATGTGCTACTATTACGATCACTTAGGTGCATAAAAAATTCCTGCGGCAGTTCATTTTCTGCCGCAGGAATTATTATTTTATTTCGCCCGCAACTCCCAAAATGCAACAGCGCTGGCAGCAGCCACATTCAGGCTGTCTACCCCGTGGTACATGGGGATTTTCACCGTGTAATCACAGTCGGCGATGGTGGTGTCCGTCAGCCCATCCCCTTCGCTGCCCAGGATAATGGCCAGCCGCTCCTCCGCCGCCAAAACCGGGTCATCAATGGAAACAGAATCGTCCTTCAGCGCCATCGCGCAGGTCTTGAAGCCCATTTTCCGCAGCTTCGACATCCCCGGCTCCGGCCAATCGCTGATACTTTCGCCGATAAAGGTCCAGGGAATCTGGAACACCGTGCCCATACTAACCCGGGCACTGCGGCGGTACAGGGGGTCAGAACACCCCGGGGTCAGCAGCACCGCGTCCATGCCCAAGGCAGCGGCGGAGCGGAAGATCGCCCCCACATTGGTGGGATTCATCACATTTTCCAGAATCACGATCCGCTTCGCATCCCCAATGACTTCCTCCACCGTTTTTAAGGGAGGCCGCCGCATGGCGCACAGGACGCCCCGGGTCAGCTGAAAGCCGGTCAGCTGAGTCAAAACATCCCGATCCGCAGTGTACAGGGGGATGTCTCCACACCGGGTGATGATCTCTTTGGCGGCATGGTCGATATCCTTGCGCTCCATCAGCAGCGACACCGGCTGACAGCCCCCATCCAGGGCCCGCTCGATGACCTTGGGGCTCTCCGCAATGAACATCCCCTTGGCAGGCTCAAACCGGTTCAGCAGCTGCGCCTCCGTCAGCCGGGCATAGACATCCAGCTCCGGGGCAGAAAAATCCGTAATTTCAATGGTCATAGGACTTCCCCCGGCAGCTCCACCATGGTAACCGGATGTCCCATGGCAGGGATGATCTTCTCCACCAGATCCGCAGTCCGAAGCCGCAGGCTGGAGGTATTGATGCAGGGATGGCAGCCGATGTATTCACCCTTCAGCACATCCGCATCGATGAGCAGTCTTACCCGCATATCCTTGTCGTTCATCAGCCCGAGAACACTCAAAGAACCGGGGGTAATGTCCAAATATTCCTCCATATACGCCGCCCCGGCAAAGGACAGTCGGGACGAACCAATCTGCTTGGACAGGACACTGGTCTTAAAGGGCTTGTCGCCGGGCAGCAGCAGAAGATAAAAATCCGTACACTGCCGGTTGCACAGCAGCAGATTCTTGCAGATGGTAGCCTCCAGCGCCTCATCGATGGCGGCGCAAGCCTCCATGGTCATAGCCGCCTCGTGATCGATGCGCTGATAGGAAACCCCCAGCCCATCCAGCAGGTCATAGACCCGAATCTCTTTCTCCAGCCGCCCGGCGCAGTCAGCAGGCCGTCCCTGAAGTAATTCCATATTCATATCCTTCTTTCCTGGTTTTTCGTTATTATATACCCCCCGCCGCAAAAAAGCTACTAAAAAATCTCCACATCTCAATCATCCGCCAGTGATTATGTAGTGCCTATGCCTTCCCCCGGGGGGAAGGTGGCCCGGCGAAGCCGGGTCGGATGAGGAATGCGGGAGATAACCTAAGATGACGAATCCGTAAAGACCTGCTGAAATCTTACCTGCTAAAAAGCCTGAACACGGTACAAAATCGAACATTTCCGCCCGCATTCCTCATCAGTCACCGCCTTGCGGCGGCGACAGCTTCCCCCCGGGGGAAGCCTTATTGCGCCCCCCCGGGACGCTCGGCGGCCGTAGGCCGCCGCAATTCAAACGCACCGCTAAACAATCATTTACATCTCCAACTGCAAACGGAAGGGAGGGTCAAAAAGCCCTCCCTTCCGTGTTATTGATGAAGAAGTATTTACAAAATGATCCCCGTAAAGCACTGGGCACCCAGGTACAGCCCCACCGCGCTCATGATCGGCGCAGCCTTGGCAGCAGGGCCGGAGCTAAGCCGATCCTGTATGGTGGTAAACAGAAGGGTGGTAACGGTAAAAACCACTCCCCCCACCAGTCCCAGCACCAGGCAATCCATCACCGGCCCGAAGCCTGCCGCCAGGGGCAGAAGTCCAAAGGTCACAACAGAAAAACCCGCCACACACCCATAGCACCGCCGGGCATCCTGGGCAAAATAGTGATCCGCCAGCAGCGCAACCAGCGACAGCAGCACCATATTGGGAATATTCAGCACCGGAATCACCACGCCGGGCCAAAAGCTCCGGATCAGGACCACCGCCGCCATGGCAAGGCACACAACCGCCGCCAACGCCGTATTCAGGAAATATTTCTTATCCTTCATGGCTCAACCTCCCCAGCTGGTGGCGCCGGAATCGGAATCGGCGCCGGTCACATAATTCACCGCCGCATTGACACTCCGGGCAATGGCCTTGGAGGTCACAGTCGCGCCGGTGACGGCATCCACATTGGTGCCCACTGCGGCATCCCCGGTGGTATTCAGGAACTGGGCCAGAAAATCCCCATCGGTCAGAGCCGTCCAGCCCAGGCCGTAGGTTTCGGACATATCCATGATCCGCAAACCGGTGACCTTGCCCTCGGCGCTGACACCGATCAGCATGGTAATATCCCCGGCATACCCGGCGGTAACGGTCTCAATGACGAAGCCGGTCTCCCCCTTATGGACGGAGCGGATGGTCTGATCCTCGCCGTCGCAGGCCTCTGGGGTAAAATTCTCGCTGCCGGGAAGCAGGGTCTGCATCAAACGCAGCTGCTCCTTTTCGGCATTGGCCCGGGCCACATTTTTCATGCCCAAAGAAAGGCCAAACAGAATCGCCGCCGCCACAAAAATGGCGCAAATGGGCCAAAGGATGGACTTTTTCATCAGTTTGCCCCTCCTTTCTTCACGCCAAAGCGTCTGGGAGCGGTATACCGGTCAATGACCCAGACCAGCGCATTCATCAAAAGAATGGCATAGATCACACCCTCCGGGAAAATGCCGAAGTAGCGGAAAACCACCGTCAGCACGCCACAGCCAATGCCGTAGACGATCTGCCCCTTGGCCGTGGCCGGCGAAGTGGCATAATCCGTCGCCATAAAGATGGCCCCCAGCATCAGACCGCCGCTGAGCAGCGAATACAGCATCCACTGGACCGGCGCGCCGGTCTTGGAAAACACCAGGGTCAGCACCGCCACGGTGCCAATATAGGCCACCGGGATCCGGGGGGAGATCACCTTGCGGATCACCAGATACCCACCGCCCAGCAGCAGGGCCAGAGCGGAAATCTCGCCAATGGAGCCGGGGCAATTGCCCAGGAACATATCCAGCAAGCTCTCCCCCGGCAGAGCAGGCATGACCATATGATGCAGCGGCGTCGCAGAGGATACCCCATCCACCCCAAGGGCGGGATACCGGGTCAGCCCCACAGGCCAGATCAGCATCAAAAAGGCTCTCGCCGCCAGAGCGGGGTTGAAAATATTCTGTCCAAGGCCGCCGCACAGGGCCTTTACGATAATAATGGCGAACACACTGCCCACCGCCACCTGCCAGTAAGGCACGGAAACCGGCAAGGTCATGGCCAGCAGCAATCCCGTCACCACAGCGGAGCCATCGACAATGGTGTTTCTGGTTTTGGTGAGGACACTGTACAGCCACTCTGCCGCCACCGCAGACGCGATGGAGACCAGGGCCACCAGCAGTGCCCGGAGACCCAGCACCCAGGCACCCACGCCCAGTGCGGGCAGCAGGGCGATGACCACATCCAGCATGATGCGGTTGGTGCGGAAATTGCCCCGGATGTGGGGAGAAGACGCAACTGTCAATTTCATTTTGCCTTCGCCTCCCTCAGTAATTTTTTACCCTTGCGGAAAACCTCCACCAGAGGCAGCTTGCCGGGACAGGTGAAGGCACAGCTGCCGCACTCGATGCAGTCCAGCAGATTCAGCCGCTCCAGCTCATCCAGCCGCTGGGCATTGGTGAAGCGATACATATACAGGGGTTGCAGCCGCATGGGGCACACCCCAACGCATTTGCCGCACCGCAGACAGACCGGGTTCTCCGCCGCGCCGTTTTCGTCCTTCAGCAGGCACAAAATGGAATTGGTGGCCTTGATGACCGGCACCGACAGGTCGCTCTGGGCAAATCCCATCATAGGCCCGCCGCTGATGACCCGCTCCGTCCGGTCGTTGAGTCCGCCGGCGGCCGCAATCAGGTCATGGAAGGGGGTGCCGATGCGGACGATGAAATTCTGGGGCACCGCAATGGCCTCGCCGGAGATGGTCACAATCCGCTGGGTCAGGGGGATTCCAAGCCGCACCGCCCGATAAATGGCGGCAAAGGTGGACACATTGAACACCGCGCAGTTGACCTCCACCGGCAGCTTGCCGCCCGGCACCTCCCGCCCGGTCAGGGCCTGGATCAGCTGCTTCTCCGCACCCTGGGGGTAGCGGGTGGGCAGCACCGCCAATTCAATCTGGGGGAACAAATTCAGACATTTTTTGATTTTTTCAATGGCCTGAGCCTTGTTATCCTCCACCGCCAGCACAATGCGGCTTGGTTTCAGGACCTGTTTCAGGATCAGCATACCCTCCAGCACGTGTTCCGGCTCGGTGCGCAGCAGAGAATCATCGGCGGTGATGTAGGGCTCACATTCGCAGGCGTTGGCAATCAGGGTATCCACATTGCCCATGGCGGACAGGGCCTTTACATTGCCGGGGAAGGCCGCGCCGCCCATGCCCACCAGGCCTGCCTCCCGAATGGTATGCAGAATGGTGTCCGCATCCAGTTCCTCCAGGGGCCGGGTTTCAGGATTGTGGGGGATGGCCTCGTCCTTGCCGTCGTTATCGATGACGATGGCCATCACATCCCGGCCGCTGGTATGGGGCCGGGGCTCAATGGCCACCACCGTGCCGGAAACGGAAGCATGGACCGGCACGCACAGGCCCTGACCGTCGCCGATCTTCTGCCCCCGCAGCACCCGGTCACCCACCGCCACCAGGCTCTGGCAGGGCGCGCCAATGTGCTGCTGGAGGGGAATGACCACCTGCTTGGGGGTGATGGAATGGAAATCCGTCACACCGGTGGACATTTCTTTGTTATATTTCGGATGGATTCCTCCGAAAAACAGGTGTTTCATATACTTTTCACCTCAAGTTCGAATCATTTTCTGAAATCCGGGGCTGTAAAAAACCGCCCCTTCCCCATCGACCCACAGAGCTTCGCCCCCCAGCTTGTCCAGCAGGGCCTGCCCTTCCTCCAGAGGAAGCAAAAACAGCGCCGTGGACAAAGCGTCGGCCAGGCCGGAGTCCGGGCAGACGATGGTCACCGACCGCCACAGTGTTCCGGGGTACAGGGTCTGAGGATCAATAATATGGTGGTATCGTTTCCCGTCCACCATATAGGCCCGCTGGTAATCGCCGCTGGTGACCACGCTGCCCCCGGTCACATAAATGGTGTGCAGATAATCCTCCGCCTCCCCTTCTGGGTCACGGATGCCCACCACCCAGGCTGTTCCGGCATCATCCTTGGGCCCGGTGGCGCAGACATTGCCGCCAACGCTGATGAGCAAGCCCTTGGGTGCCGTCTCTGCCACCCGCTGGGCCGCCCAGCCCTTGGCAACAGCCCCCACATCCAACCGCAGCGCCGGGTCGGCAATGTAGACGGTGGAGGCAGCTTCATCGATGATGATGTCCTTCCAATCGGCGTGGGCCTTGGCCTCCGTCAGCGCCGCCATGTCCGGCAACGACGCATTCGCCGGGTCATCCAGCCCATCGCTGCGGGCCTCGTGCCACAGGGCCAGCACACTGCCCATGGCCACATTGACCCTGCCGCCGGTAATATCGTGGTATTCCCGGCAGTCCCGCAACAGAGCAATGAGCTCCCCGTCCACCGTCACCGGAGCAAGCCCAGCCTGATCGTTGACGGTTTTCAGATTGTTCACGCCCTCATATACATTATAAATATCAAACAGCTGATGATACCGCTGCAGCCCATCCCGGACCGCCTGGGCCTTTTCCTGAAACGCCGCTTCACTTTCCGCCTTACCAACCACAGTGGTCACGGTATCGAACAGGGTCAGGAAGGTGGCAGTGTACTGCTTCCGCTCCGGCTGGGCCAGGGGCTTTGTGCAGCCGGACAGCAGCGCAGCTGCCAGAATGATGACGAAAATACGCTTCATCAGCCCATGACCTTGGCAATGAGATCCTGGAAGCCGGTAATCGCGATGGTTACAGAGGCCAGCAAATCAGCATCCGCAGGCTTCCCCTCGGACACAGCAATGCCCGCCACCTGCCCGGCAGTCTTGCCGGTGACATACTTGGCGAAATTGGCCGCCTGCTCGTACCACTCGAACTTGGCATCGGCGTAGGCCTTCATACCGTATTCATCGCCCAGCTCATTCTTGGTCTTGACCGGAGCGGTCAGATCGGTGGTAATGGCGCCGGTGGCATCGAAGGCGACCTTGGCCTGGAGAGAATCGATATAGCAGCTGGTAATGACCCCATTCTTGACGGTGACGGCAGTCACATCGCAATCCAGCTGGGCGGTGCCGTTCTTCTCGGCGGTGGCGCTGACACTGCTGCCAATGCTGCTGACGGAAGCCAGCCGCAGCTCGTCACCGGCCTGGGCGCCCAGATGCTTGGCATTCGCCACAGCCTTCTCGATGGCGGCCACATAGCCCCCCAGATAAATGGTGGCGGTGGATGCCAGATCGGAACCGGCAGGAGCCTTGCCGCTTTCGTCGATGGCGCCGGACTTCAGCTCCTCAAGGGTCTTGCCCTGGGCATATTTTGCCAGCGCCGCGGCCTGCTCGTACCATTCGTACTTGGAGCCTGCATGGGCCTTCATGCCGTATTCGTCGCCCAGCTCATTTTTGGTCTTGATCTGGGTATCCAGAGCGGTGGTAACGGTGCCGGTGGCATCAAAATTGATCTTCGTGCCGATACTGTCGATGACGCAGGAATCGATCACACCCTTGTCGTCCACAGTCACCGCCACCAGGGTCACATCATAGTCGGCATACTCAGCATTTTTGCTGCCGGAGATACCGGCCACCACGGCCAGACCGGTCTTCACCGCGCCCTCGGCAGGCTTGGTATCGGTATGACTGCCGCTGGGGCAGGTGCAGGAATCCCCCACCACCACGGTGGTACCGGCGCAGCCAGCCAGAATGCTCAGCAGCAGGGATAATGACAGAAAAAACGCGATTTTCTTTTTCATGGTAAGTACCTCCACGATTTTTTACAGAAATATATTAATGGATAATATCCGAATTGTAAAGTGGGAATTTGTAGATAATTCACAAAAACGGCACAGCGGTATCGCTGTGCCGTTGGGGTATTTGCAAATTATTCCTCAGAGAACTGGTCCTTGCCCACGGAGCAGAGGGGGCACTCAAAATCCTCGGGGATATCGGCCCACTTGGTGCCGGGCGCAATGCCGCCCTCGGGGTAGCCCTCGGCCTCGTCGTAGACCCAGCCGCAGATGTCGCAAACGTATTTCATAATGTTTTCCTCCTTAATTGGTATAGTATGATGATAGCACATCGGGCATCGCCCTTCTGTGACTTTCTCACCAAATACGTTTTATTATTTCCTTATCCCAGTGCCACATCCAGCACCATCATCAGGGTAAAACCCGCCGCAAAGAAGATGGTTCCGATATTGGAATGCTCTCCTTCGGACATTTCAGGGATCAATTCCTCCACCACCACATACAGCATGGCACCGGCGGAGAAGGTCAGCAGATATGGTAAAACCGGCACCACCCAATTAGCCAGCAGAATGGTCACAACGGCGCCAATGGGCTCAATGACCCCGGACAGCACCCCGTAACCGAAGGCCCGGCCCCGGTTCATGCCGTTGCTTTTCAGGGGCATGGATATGATGGCTCCCTCCGGCAGATTCTGCAAGGCGATGCCCAGGGCCAGCGCCAGGGCACCGGCAAAGGAAATACTCTCGTTACCGGTGAGCCATCCCGCAGCCACCACACCAACGGCCATACCCTCCGGCAGATTGTGCAGCGCCACCGCCAGCACCATCATGGTGGATTTTCCCAGGCCGCAGGGCGTGCCCTCCGGGCATTCACTGTTCAGGTGCAGGTGGGGTATGATATGATCCAGCAACAGCAGGAACAAAAAACCTGCCCAAACACCGACAAACGCCGGTAAAAATGCCATTTTCCCCATATGTCCAGCCTGCTCCATCGCCGGAATGATCAGGCTCCAGATGGAGGCCGCCACCATGACCCCGGAGGCAAACCCCGTCAGTGCCCGCTGCAAGGATCGGTTCATTTTCCCCTTCAGGAAGAACACGCCGGCAGCGCCCAGACTGGTACCCAAAAACGGAAGCAGCACAACACTGATGATCTTAAGATTCATTGGAACTCCTCCTTAAAATCTTTTACCGTATAGTATATGATCCTCCGGCATTTTTCGGTGACATCATCACCAAAAGGACGCGTTGCAAACCTGATCTGCAACGCGCCTTTATCCTTATCTGTCCAGCATTCCAAAAGCCCGGAACATGGCGACCCGCTCCTTGCCCTTAGCACTGACCTCGTCCTCGCTGTATACCATAGGGCCGGTGAGTTTTTTCCTGAAAATCAGGCCAAAGCCCCGAACGATCCATCGGTGGGGCCACAAAAAGGGCAGCAGCCAGGGATGCTTCTTCAGACAGGGATACTCCCGCTCCATCCGTCTTTTTCCGGGGAAGAAGGTACCGAGCTTGAGGCTGTGCTTGGACCGGAACATATACAGCCAATACTGGAACTTATTCCGATCCTTCATCAGCAGCAGCCGGTTAAATTCCTGGGCACTTTCGGACCGCTCCTCATGGTCGTGACCGCCGAGGAAACCGCCGCTTTCCAAATCCTTCAGCAGCATTGCCATCTGCTCCGGCTCCTCCGGTCCGATGCCGGGGAAATCCTCCGGCTGGAAGCCGCAGTAGCGAACCGCGATCCACAGCACCGCCGACAGCATCCGCTCAAAGCTCAGCTGACGCATAACAGACCATACCCGGTCCATATCCAGGGTATCCTGCCGCTTTTGGATCAGCAGCGCCACATCCATCATCATCCGCAGGCACATACCGGCAGAAATGAAATGCTTGATCATATGCAGGATCATAAAGATCAGATGATCCGTATCCCCCAGGGTGTAGCACCAGCCCTCGGCGGTTTTGATCCTCTGGTGGGGCTCCTGGATGAAGGTTTCCGGATCCAGCTCCCCGAACCACAGTTCCTCCACGATCTCATCGTAGAGCCGGATATGTACCTCCACAACCCCCATCGCCTCATGCTTGGCCGTGGTATGGTGACCGTTTTCCCAGCGAACGCCCACATCAAAGCCCCGCTGACGCAAAAAATCGCAGGCCCGCTCCTCATCCTCCAGCGCCACCCAAATATCGGTGTCGGTGGAGTAACGCTTCTCGGGATTGGCGTAATTCACAGCGGCCACGGCGCCCTTGACCATGACAGTATGGATCCCCGCCTTCTCCATATCCTCCAGCAGATTGATGACCATCATCCGCTTGGCGCATTCCTTCATGGCCTTGACGGTGGCCAGCTCCGCCTTCTGCGCGGCGGATTCCCGATGATACCCCAGCTCCGGCTGCGCCATCATAACATCCAGGATCATCGGCGACAAGGTCTGCTCCTGGGCATACAGCGACAGTTTTCGCCAGCTCAGCTTCTGCCGGGGCGGCTCAGCTGGAGTACCCCGGGCAGCGGCGCCCATCAGATGCATCAAATATTCAAATTCATATGTCATAGACGCCCTCCGGGAATATGCTTACTTTTCATAAAATATACCACATTTCCAGTGGTGCTGTCAATCATTCATTCCAATACTTTCAGCCTATGTTTATTGACTTTGGATAATATTTCTGATATTATTATACGAACGATATTGTGTCCTGTCGAATCATGGCAACCCTTCGCCGGGACTTCCAAAGTCATACCAGGGGATGAAATAGATGAAAGATACCATAAAGCGCTCCGTTTTCCGGGTCAGCAAATGCCTGCATTATCTGCTGACCGTCGGTTTCTTTGCCGCCTACGCATGGTTTGCCCACCAGCCTGTGGACAAGACCCAGTACGTGGCGTCCTTGCTGATCTACGCAGTGGTTTTCCTGTTTTCGCTGCGGACCTACAGTGCCTATAACATCGGCCTGTCCCGGGTACATATGCTGGTCTATTCCCAAACCCTTTCCAATTTACTGAGCGGCGCCATCATTTACGTGCTGCAGCTGCTGGATCGGGTGGGTTTTATCAATCCCCTGCCTCTGCTGGCTATGCTGGCAGCCCAGTTTATGCTGAACCTGCTGTGGTGCCTGGGCAGCAATGCCCTGTATTTCCACATCAATCCCCCCAAGCCCACGGTCATCGTCTATCGGGACCCCATCGACCTGCAGCGGCTGGAGGAAATCTACCGCCACGACAAGAAATTCAACGTGGTCAAAACCATCCCCTACTCCGGTAATGATATTTTCGCCCTGATCCGCCAGCTGGAAGGGGCCGAAGCCATCTTTGTGGCCGGCATCGATGCCTCCCTGCGCAACGGCATCGCCAAATACTGCGTAGAAAACAATATCCGCTGCTACATCACCCCCCGGGTGGGCGATATGCTGATGATGGGCGGCAAGCACCTGGAGCTGTTCAGTGTCCCGGTGTTCCGCGTCATGCGGGCCGCCCCGGATATGGAATATCTCGCCATCAAGCGGGCCATTGATATCCTCTGCTCCCTGCTGGGCATCCTGGTACTGAGCCCCTTCATGCTGATCACAGCCCTTGCCATCAAGCTCTACGACGGCGGCCCCGCCATCTATAAGCAGGTCCGGCTGACCAAGGACGGCAGGGAATTCAAAATTCTGAAATTCCGCAGTATGCGGGTAGACGCGGAGCGGGACGGCGTGGCCCGGCTCTCCACCGCCCACGATGACCGGATCACCCCCGTTGGCAAATTCATCCGGGCCATCCGGTTTGACGAACTGCCCCAGCTGTTCAACATTCTCAATGGCGATATGACCATCGTCGGCCCCCGGCCCGAGCGTCCCGAGATCGCCCGGCAGTACGAAGAAACGCTCCCCGCCTTCAACCTGCGGCTGCAGGTAAAGGCCGGTCTGACAGGCCTGGCCCAGGTCTACGGCAAATACAACACCGACCCCTACGACAAGCTGCGTATGGATCTGATGTACATCAACCGGATGTCCCTGCTCTACGACATCCAGCTCATGCTGGCCACCGTGAAGGTGCTGTTTATGAAGGAAAGCACCAGCGGCATTGCCGACGGCCAGACCACCGCTTCCATAGAGGAAGCCGCCGAAGAAAAGACCAAAGAATACGCAGTAAAGTAGGAGAAACCGGTATGCAAAACGAACCGATCCGCATCCTCCAGGTTGTCGGCCGCATGGACCGCGGCGGCATCGAGACCATGCTTATGAATCTGTACCGCCACATGGACCGGGAGAAGGTTCAGTTCGACTTTCTGGCCCACTACGGCCGGGAGGCCGTCTATAACGACGAAATTCGGTCTCTGGGTGGCAGAATCTATGAAATGCCCGCCCTGAAGGACGAAAACCATGTCTATTACTGGCGCATTTTCTCCTATCTGCGGGCCCTGCATCGGTTCTTCAAGGAGCATCGGGAATACAAGGTCATCCACGGTCACATGACCAATACCGCCTCCATTTATATGCCCATCGCAAAGAAATACGGCGTCACCTGCCGCATTTCCCACAGCCACAGTACCCGGGGCAAAGCTGGCCACCTGGGCAAGGTCACCGACCTGCTCCAGAAATCCATCAGCCGCCACGCCACCGATCTGTTCGCCTGTTCCGAAGCCGCCATGCACTGGTTTTATCCCCAAGCGCTCATCGACAGCGGCAAAGTTCAAATTCTGGCCAACGCCGTGGATGCCGAGCGGTTCCGTTTTCGCCCGGACATCCGGGCCCAAAAGCGGGAAGAATTGGACCTGGGCGACAGCCTGGCCATCATCTGCGTGGGCCGGTTCCGTCCGGAAAAAAACCAGAGTTTCCTGCTGGATGTGCTGCAGGAAATGCTGAAGCACCGGCAGGATGTCATCTTCGTTTTCGCCGGCGACGGCCCCTGTGAAGATGCGGTAAAAGAAAAAGCCACAGCTCTGGGCCTCGAAGCCCACACCCGCTTCCTGGGTATGCGTACCGACGTGCCGGAGCTTTTGCAGGCAGCGGATGCCTTTGTGCTCCCCTCCCTTTGGGAAGGTCTCCCTGTTACCGGCATCGAGGCCCAGGCCAGTGGCCTGCACTGCGTGGTCAGTGACGGCCTTACCCAGGAGATGAACGCCCTGGGCATGGTAAATTATGTGTCTTTGGAAGCTTCTTGCAAAACCTGGAGCGATGCCCTGATCGAAGCCGCCACCCAGCCCCGACGGGATACCTACGAAGAAATGACGGCCTCCGGCTACGATATCAACACAACAGCCCCCTGGCTCCAGGAATTCTACCTGCGTAAGCACCATGATGCGAAGGAGTGATTATTGTGAGCGTTCCGTTTCATATTATTCTCCGCCACAGTCCACAGGATCGATCTTGCATCATCCGCCATTTATCCGTTGAAGATGCCGGCTGCACCGGCCGCCCTGATCACTTTGAGGCGTGAGTTATGCTTAGAATTGGAGTTACTATGATGAACTATTCGATGGCCGTGGCACTGAGCCTGATCCTGTGCATGAAGTTCTCAACTACATACCCCATGCTGGATTGTGCCAACGCCCGCCGTTTCAAAAACTTTCGCATTGCGTTTATCGTGCTGCTGCCCCTGACCTTTGTGGCGGCCTTCCGATGGGATGTGGGTGTGGACAGCCTGTACTACGGCTCTTATTGGAAAGCCTATCGCGCTGCCGCTGATGGCGACAACTACGAGAATTTCGAATTTCTTTTCTTCTGGTTCATGCGGATTTTCTCCACATTGAAGGTCCCCTATTTCTGGTTCCTGTTCACCCACTGCATGATTTTCATGTCCTGCGTCTGCTATTCCATTTACAAAGGATCCATTTGGACCGCCTGGAGCATTGTGACCTTCTTCCTGCTGTTTATCTATTTTGACTGTTTCTCCTCCCTGCGCCAGTCGCTGGCCGAAGGTTTCTGCATGATCGCCTGGGCCAAAATGGGCGCAGATGAACGATCACTAAAAAAGGATGTGCAGATCATCCTGCTGATCCTGTTTGCATCCCTGTTCCACAGCATCGCGCTGATCAACCTGCCGATCTACTTCATCTGCAAGATCCGGATGCCCCGGAACAACTACGTTTTGTTCCTGATTATCGCCGTCCTGGCAACGCCGTTCCTCCAGGTGGCAATCCGAAGCATCATGAGACTGATCGCCGGCGACCAATATGAGTTTGTGGGTCTGGCCTTGATCAATACCGTCACCAGCGGCTTTGTATGTATTCTTTGCTGGGTATTCTATGAGCCCATTATGAAGCTCGGAAAAAATGCCCACGTCTACCTGAATTTCGCCGCCTGTATTTTCATCCTCATTCTAAATTCCGGCGCCATGTTCCTGCCTTACCGTGTCTATGATATGCTGAAAATCGGCTACGTTTTCATCGTGCCCTACATCCTGCGCAGTCTGAACAACCGGTGGAACAAGCTTTTCGTTCCCAGCCTGGTGGCTCTGGTTTTTGGCATTCTGTTCCTGAACGCGTTTGTCCTGCAAAACAGCTATGCTATCTACTATCGGTCCGTCTTTATCAACTTCAACACGCTCACCCGCCTTCCCTAATGATACGACTATGAAAAAATTACTGATTCTCTTTACAGACGGATTCCCATACCACATCAGCGAACCGTTTTTGGAACAGGAAGCCCCCCTCTATGCCGATTATTTCGACCAGGTGCTGATCGTCGCTTCCTGCAGACGCGGTGAACTCCCAACCCGGGCCCTCACCGGCACCAATATCGAGGTCCTCAAAGACTACACCGTGCATTGGGATATCCCCTCTATTCTTAGCGCCCTCCCCCGGACGCTGACCGACCCCATGCTATACCGGGAGATCCGGCTTCTGCTGCGCCAAAAGCGGTTTTCCCTTTCAAAGCTGCGGGAGCTGCTTGCCTTCTCCCTGTGCGGCAATCACCGGGCAAAGCTGGCCCTGCGGTGGCTGCGTAAGCACCCCGAATGCACACCCGCCGCCATCTATAGCTATTGGCTCCATGTCCCGGCCTACGCCGCCGTCCGGCTGAATCACCATCTCAAAAACCGGTACTTCACTATCTCCCGTGCCCACGGCTATGATCTGTACCTGGAGCGCCGGGCGTCCCGCTATATCCCCTTCCACAGTCAGCTGTATGAGTCCATAGGCGAAATCGCCGCCATCTCCGAAAACGGCAAGCAGTACCTGGAATCCCTCTACGGCGCCCAGGGAAAGGTTTGCGTCCATCGGCTTGGGGCAAAGGACTGCCAGCTGCATAACCCCTGTGTCAGCATGGGGACGCTACGTATCCTGACCTGCGCCCGTACCATTGCCCTGAAGCGGCTGGACCGGCTGGTGGATGTACTGAGTCAAATCACAGACCAGCCCATCCATTGGACCCATATCGGCAGCGGCGACGTCCAGGAACAGCTGGAGCAGTACGCCGCCAAAAAGCTCCCTTCCAACGTCACCGCCGAATTTACCGGCCGGATTCCCAATCAGCAGATTTACGAAACCTACCGCACCCAGCCCTTCCATATTTTCGTAAATCTCAGCGAGACCGAAGGTGCCCCCGTCTCAATCATGGAGGCCATGAGCTTCGATATTCCTGCCATTGCCACCGCTGTCGGCGGCACGCCGGAGCTGGTGGATGACGGCATCAATGGTTTTCTGCTGGAAAAGGACTTCCAGGACGAAACCCTGATCCGACTCCTCCGACAGGTCATCGATATGCCCGAAGCCGAATACCAAGCCCTTCGGGTTGCCGCCAGAGAAAAATTCAAGCAGCATTATGATGCCGAGGCGAACTACCGCTCCTTCCTGAAAACGCTTTCCGACCGCTAATTTCCTGCCGTCAAAATCTTTACGAGGTGATTATTTTGCCTGGTTTTTTTGCAAGTAACCGAA
The DNA here is from genome assembly GCA_045540495.1 of Faecousia sp. Lineage (GTDB taxonomy): Bacteria > Bacillota > Clostridia > Oscillospirales > Oscillospiraceae > Faecousia. The sequence continues at coordinate 8,710 of JAZQHH010000173.1, read as the reverse complement.
AAATTGATGTGGCGCTGATCAACCGCTTCCCTGACCGCTGCGTCAGCCAATCCCTTGCCAAGCCCGGCCTGACCGCCGCCAGAAATACCCTGAATAAATTTATGCAGGATAAAGCCCTGTCAGAAACCGCCGAAGCCATCACCATTTTAGAGGGATTTCTGCTAAATAAGCATACCCTCTTCCAAAAATATCACGCCACCACTGTGGATACGCTGATGATTCAAATGTATCAGGAAAAGGGCGACGAATTTTTCAGCGAATTTCGTGGCGGTTTCTCCGGTGCCTATTATGACAAATCCCAGGACAAATGGCTGGTTTTCACCAATCACACCGGCGATCAACCGGTGTTTTATGCCACGATTCCCGGTGGATTCTGCGCCGGCTCTCAGGTCAACTATCTTGTGGATGCCTGCCGCGCCATCCATCTTCCGCTGACCGTCAGCGAATCCGCCATCTACCAAATGCTGACCTTTGCCTTCATGGTCGATGACTCCACCTACGCAAACGAAATTCACCGCCTTCGGGGTGGCACCTATCTTCTGTGTCGGGGCGGACAGGTCGCAGTCAACACCTATTTCACCTTCAAAAAGGATCCTGATCGTTTCTCCGGCTGCACAGAAGCCCAGCTGATCGATGAGATCGACCGCGGCTTCCGGGCTGCCGTTAAACTGGAATATGATAAGGACCTGGAATACGGCTGCGGCCACCTGACCGACATCAGCGGCGGTTTGGATTCGCGAATGACCACCTGGGTCCCCTACGAAATGGGTTACAACCCCATCCACTTGCTCACCTATTGCAAAGCTAACTACGCCGACGAGATCATCGCCAAGGAAATCGCCGCCTACTGGAGGGCACCCCTACTGGTCAAGCCCCTGGACGATGCCGCGTTCCTGTATGATATTGACGATATTACCTTCTTAAACAACGGACTGTCGCTTTACTCCGGCATTTCCGGCGGATATCGAATGCTCCAGTCATTGAATATGTCCTCCTGGGGTATTGAGCATACCGGAATGAGCGGCGACGTGATCGTTGGTTCCTGGTATCAGACCCTCCAGGCAAGCCCGCAGCAATTCCCCACGGGCCGCTACTCAGAGCGGCTTGCGCACCGGTTGCCCGATTCCCTGACCGCATACCGCAATCAATTTGACGACCCGGAATTGTATCTTTGGTACACAAGGTGCTTCCAGGGTGCGGCGAATACCTACCCTATCCGGAAGAATTTCCTGGAAGTTTCCTCTCCGTTTATGGATGTGGAATTTATGCAGCTGTGTATGGATATTCCGGCAGAATATCGGATGCATCACCGTATCTACAAAAAATGGATCATAGCAAAATATCCCCAGGCCGCCGCCTTTAAGTGGGAAGCCACCAACGCCAAAATCACAGAATCCAAACTCGTGGGTCAAATTCGGCGTATCGTCACAAAGGGACCCAAAAAGCTGCTGCGGATGATGGGCTTCGGCTCTGCCCTCTCTTCCTCCATGGTTCCGATCGATTATTTCATCGCCCGGGACCAAAAGATTAAGGCGCACCTGGATGGATATTTTACCGACAGCCTGTCGAATCTGCCGGTTTCTCTTTCTGACCAACTCCTGGCTGATATGCAAAATCTATATCAAACCGGTAACGGCTGTGAAAAAACCATGGTGCTGACCGCACTGGCTTCTCTGAAGCTATATTTCGGGAATAACCTATGAAAAACATAAAAAAACAATTGCGGCACTTTGCAGAAACCGGATTTTTCCACATTTTCGGCGGAAGTGTCGTCAATAGAATCGTCGCCTTCCTGAGCAGTGTTGTGATCGTGCGGATCCTCACCAAAGAGGAGTACGGCGTGTTTACACACGCCTGGAATATCTACAGCATCATTCTTCTGCTCAACGGCCTGGGTGTAGCCGCTGCGGTGCTGCAAATGTGCAGTGAGCGAAGCGGTGACAAGGACTATGCCCGCCGGGTCTGCAACTATGCCACCCGGTTTGGTCTGCTGTTTGATCTTCTGATCGCCGCGGCGCTGCTGATGATTGGCACCTTTGTGCCCCAAAAAATCCAGGGTGCCGGCACACTGCTGCAGTTGCTGTGCTTTCTGCCCATCCTGCGGTTGCTGTTCGATTTAATTTCCTCTTATCTGCGATCCCAGAAACGGAACCAGGATTTTGCCCGGCTAAATATGATTGATTCGGTGATCGTTCTGGTGATTTCTGCCGCAGGCTCTCTGCTGTTCCGGGAAAAAGGCATGATTCTGGGCTACTACATCGCCTATCTTCTGACCATTTTGCTTGGCTTCGGATGGATGAAAATCCGTCTGCTCCACAAGGATGCCCCCTTGGCAAAGCCAGACCGCAAAGCCCTGCGCAAGATCGCCTTTGTATCCATGTGCAACGCCGGTTTAAGCCAGCTACTGTATCTGCTGGACATTTTGGTTCTCGGCATTGTGGACCCGGAGGAAACCATACTCGCCAGCTACCGGGTAGCCACCATCATTCCCTCGGCCCTACCCTTCATCCCAACCGCCCTGGTCACCTATATTTACCCCTATTTCGCCCAGCACCAGGACGACGGTTCCTGGTGCATGAAACACTACAAACAAACCCTGCTGGGGCTGGGTATATTTAATCTGCTGATCTGCAGTGTTCTGATCATCTCTGCCCCCTGGATCGTGCGCCTGATTTTCGGTGCCGAGTACATGGATGTGGTTCCGATTTTCCAGGTACTGACTGCAAGCTATTTCATTTCCGGCACTTTCCGGATTCTTTCCGGCAATCTGCTCGTAACCCAACGGAAGCTTGAATTTAATCTGTTTGTGGCGGTTTTCTCCGGCGTTGTCAACGTGATCGCGGATTTTCTGTTCATCCGCTGGTGGGGGCCCATGGGTGCGGCCCTGGCCACCGTCACCGTGGTGGTGCTGACCAGTATCCTGAATACCGTATATCTGACCTATACCTTTAAGAAGAAAACCATATAAGCGTAAGAAAAACGACGGTCCTTTCGGATCGTCGTTTTTATGTATTATAACGCTGCTGTCAGCAGTTGTGCCACGGTTTCGGCTTCCTTTTCCGTCAGGTACGGATGCATGGGCAAGCTCAGCACCGTCTCGCACAGCCGCTCCGTCACCGGGCAATCCGCGGCAGCGCTGTCCGTCCCGGCGAAGGCCCCCTGCTGATGCATGGGCTTGGCGTAGTAAACCATGGTGGGAATCCCCTGCTCCCGCAGCGCAGCCTGGATCGCGGCACGATCCGCATTCTGAGGAAGCTGAACCGTATACTGAGCCCAGCTGCTGGTATACCCCTCCGGCACCGCAGGCAGCACCAGGCCGGAATTTCTCAAATAATCAGAATACCACCCAGCAACACGGTTGATATCCGTCACCTCATATTCCGCAAAGGCCGCCAGTTTCGGCAGCAGCACCGCCGCCTGCAGGGTATCCAACCGGCTGTTCATGCCCAGCCGGACGTTATTATATTTGTCGTTGCCGCTTTTGCCGTGAACGGCATAGCTGCGGATCAGCGCCGCCCAATCATCGTTGTCGGTAAAAATCGCGCCGCCGTCCCCATAGCAGCCCAGAGGCTTCGCCGGGAAAAAGCTGGTGGTGGAGATATCGCCGAAGCTGCAGGCCTTTTTCCCTCGGATGGCACCGCCAAAGCCCTGGGCACCATCCTCCAGAAGATAAAGGCCATACTTGCGGCAAATGGGAATAATTTCGTCATAATTCGCCGGCAAGCCAAACAGATCCACCGTAATCACAACCCGGGGGGTATATTTCCCCTGACTCTTGACCGCTAGAATCGCCGCCTCCAGCTTCTCGGGATCCATATTAAAGGTCCGCTCATCCACATCCACAAACACCGGCACCGCCCCCTCATAGGCCGGGCACTCGCCGCTGGAGAAAAATGTGAAATCAGGAACAAATACCGCATCCCCGGGCCCAATCCCCCAGGCCATCAGCGCCAGGGTCAGCGCATCCGTGCCGTTGGCGCAGGTAATGCAATGCTTCACCCCTGCATACTCCGCCAATTTCCCCTCCAGCTCCCGCACCTGGGGCCCGGAAATGAACTGGGCCGACTGCAGCACATCCGAAATTGCGGCATCGATGGCAGGCTGCAACGCCTGATACTGTTTCTTCAGATCACGAAACTGCATATTATTCAACCTCTTCCTCGATGGTGCCGCCGGACTTTTTGTATGTTCGTCCGCAGTCCGGGCAATGCAAATCATCAGTCAAAACCTGCCCGCATTGGCAAACCCATCCGATCTGCCGGGCAGGAACCCCTGCCATCAGTGCGTGAGCCGGCACATCCTTCGTCACCACCGCCCCTGCGGCGATGGTGCACCAGCAGCCCAGCTCATGGCCGCAGACCACCGTAGCATTGGCCCCAATGGTGGCACCGGTGCGAACCAGGGTTTTCCGGTATCCCGCGGAACCCTTGGGATACTTGGCCCTGGGGGTCAGATCATTGGTAAACACCATGGACGGCCCACAGAATACATGATCCTCCAGCTCCACGCCTTCATAAATCGACACATTATTCTGCACCTTCACGCCGTTGCCGATCTTGACCCGGTTTCCAACGTTGACATTTTGCCCGAAGGAGCAGCCTTCGCCAATAACCGCGCCCTTCTGAATGTGGCAGAAATGCCAGATTTTCGTGCCTCTGCCGATCACAACGCCGTCATCCACATAGCTGCTCTCGTGAACAAAATACTCATCCATTGCCGAATACCCCCGCCATATCCGTGCTTGCGAAATCCTTCAGCGGCAGCCGCACCGGCAGGCCGGTTTTCATACTCTTATAAATGGCGAGGATCATTTCCAGGGCATTCCGGCCCGCCACCGCATCCACATAGGGCTTGCGGCCGCTGGTGATGGCATCCATCACATCGGCATACAGGCTGGTATGACCGTTGCCATAGACATTGCTGGTCTGCTCCTCCATGCCCTTGTTGGCCTGGTCCTCGGCGGTCTCATCCTGAAAATCCCACACATCCAGATTATTCGTGGACTTACCCCCGATTTTCACAGTACCGGTCTGACCGAACAGGTACAATGTTTCCTCCAGATTTTTGGGGTAAACATTGGTGGTCCCTTCGATGGTAGCCACAGCACCGTTTTTGAAGGTGACGACCGCCATGCCCACATCCTCTGCTTCCAGATAATCATGCATCTGCTGGCGGGTGACGCCGTAGACCGTGTCCACCTCATCGCCCATCATCCAGCGCAGCAGATCAATGCCGTGAATGCACTGATTCATCAGGCAGCCGCCATCCTCGGCCCAGGTGCCCCGCCAGGTGGCCTGGTCATAATAGGCCCGGTTCCGGTTCCAGCGAACATGGATGCTGCCATGGGACAGCTTGCCAAACCGCCCGGCCTCCAGCGCCTGACGGGTTTTCTGCACCGCGATGTTGAAGCGGTTCTGATGGCAGGCGCAAACTGCCACGCCCTTTTCCCCGCTGCGGCGAATGATCTCATCGGCGTCAGCAAGACTCATTGCCATGGGCTTTTCGATGATGACATGAATCCCCCGGTCAATGCAGTACAGCGCGATCTCCGCATGGCACCCGCTGGAGGTAGCAATGGCCACCAGCTCCAACTCCGGATGGCACCGGATCATCTCTTTGTAGTCGGTATAGCGCTGAATCCCGGTGTCGTTTTCCAGCCCATGCTTGGCAAGCAGCAGTTCCATATTCTCCGGAACCACATCACAGACCGCCACAAATTCCAGCCCATTATTCAAAACCGCTTTCACATGATTGGTGGCAATTCTGCCGCATCCGATCAGTGCGTATTTCATCTGTATCACCTAATTCTATAGTATCTGTTTACAGGACTTCGATATTATCTCTGCAAGGGACATCCTTCATGGCATTTTTGGTATCAAAAATCGCCTTTGCGTTGGCCTGCACCATGGCGTAATCCACGTTGCGGTGGGCGCAGGTGACCATCACCAGGTCGTATTCCGCCACCACCTGAGCAGTCAGCTCCGGAATGCTGACGCCGCTCTGCCCATACATATTTTTGAAGGAGCTGACCCAGGGATCATAGTAATCCACCTCGGCGCCAACTCTTTTCAGTTCCTTCATCACCCGGATGGCGGGGCTTTCCCGGTAGTCGTCGATGTCGTTTTTGTAGGCCACGCCCAGCAGCAGGACCTTTGCACCGTTGATGGCTTTTTTGTGCCTGTTCAAAATATGCATGGCCCGCTCCACGCAGTAAGCAGGCTGACCGTCGTTGATGACCATACTGTTCTCGATCAGGGTGGTATGGAAGCCGTATTCCCTGGCCTTCCAGGTCAGATAATAGGGGTCCAGGGGGATGCAGTGCCCGCCCAGACCGGGGCCGGGATAAAAGGCCTGGAAACCATAGGGCTTGGTCTTGGCTGCGTCAATGACCTCCCAGACGGAAATGCCCATCTCATGGCACAGCCGCCCCAGCTCATTGACCAGACCGATGTTGATATTGCGGTAGGTATTTTCGAGAATTTTCTCCATTTCCGCCACAGCAGGGCTGGAAACCGTGTGAACATCACTTTCCAGCACGGCACTGTACATGGCAGAAATCACCTCCGCCGCATCCGCACCGATGGCTCCAACCACCTTGGGGGTGTTTTTGGTTTTGAAAATCAAGTTGCCGGGGTCCACCCGCTCCGGGCTGAAGCCCAGATAGAAGTCCTTCCCGCAAACCAGCCCGCTGCCCTTCTCCAGGATAGGCTTGATCAGCTCCTCCGTGGTACCGGGGTATGTGGTGGATTCCAAAACCACCATGGTGCCCGGCCGCAGGTAGGCCGCAATGGCCGTGGCAGAGTCCCGCACATAGCTGATATTGGGCTCCTGATGCTCATCCAGGGGCGTCGGCACGCAAATGGCAACAAAATCCACATCCTTAATAAAGCTAAAATCCGAGGTAGCTCTGAGCATACCGGCAGAAACCAGCTCCGTCAGATCCGAATCCACCACATCGCCGATGTAGTTATGTCCGGCGTTGACCATATCCACCTTGGCCTGCTGCACATCAAATCCGATGGTGCGAAAGCCAGCCTTGGCCTTTTCCACCGCCAGCGGAAGGCCCACGTAGCCCAGGCCGACCACACCGGCCACAATGGATCGGTTTTCAATCTTTTTCAGCAATTCCGCTCTCATACTATCTTCTCCTCATACCCCGCCATTGTGGGCCGTGTTTTCAAAATAATCGATCACGCACCGGAAAACCACACGGGAATCACTGACCCGCATTGCCTCCTGCCTGACCGTTTCCGCCACCTGAGAGGCCGTCAGTCCGGATTTGAAATAGACTCTGTGATAAAAATCAACGACCTGTTCAATGTCCACAGCGGACTCATCCTCCGGCACATATAGGCAGTAAGGATTGTCCCGATCCAGAATATCCGTTTGGGTGGCATTCACCGAGGGAAAACCCAGGGCGCAGTATTCTCTGGATTTCAGGGTACTGAGCCTGGTCACCCCGGGACGCCGGAAGGACCCTAGGGAGCCCACCGCAATATCGCACTGATTGGCGATCTGACGGATACTCTCTCTGTCCTTTTGTCCGTAAAAGCGGACATATTGTTCAATACCGTTCTCCGCAGCAATTTTCTGATACCCAGCCAATTCCACACCGTCGCCCACCAGATGGGCCACCACACGAACCGGCCGGTCCTGTCTGTAATAGTCAACCATACCCTTGAGCAGGCGGTCATACCCCTGCCAGGGCTGCATGGATGCCACCACCAGAAGATGCAGCACATCCTCCCGGGGCTGCCGCACCTCCCGCAGCGGGAACAGGTCGTAATCCAGACCGTTCATAATGGTCATACAGGGCACGCCATAAATCCTTTTGTCGTCAGAAAAAGTCGCGATCAGATCAATGTTTTTCCCGCAGGAACGCCGGAAAAGCCGGTCGCACAGCAGCTTGACCTCTCCCTTCGGCCCCTGTTGACGAAGCTCACTGTCGTAGGGATAGGTGGGAATTTCCAGGATCACCTTGGTACCGTTTTTCCGAAGCAGCCGGGTAATGCGCCGCATATCCTCACTGAAAAACTGAAACCGGATATACGCACCGGCATATTTCCGCCGGGAAACCGCTGCCTTCACCGCTTTCAGGATGGAAAACCGCCGCGACAGCGGTGCTGTAAACAGCTCACAGCGGCTGTTATCGCAATCCACCAGCTGAGCGCCGCTGCCGAACTGATTGATCCGGTCCACATGGTGCCCCGCAGCACGAAGCGCCCCGATCTGACCATTGATCTTCGCCTGAACCCCCGGAAAACTGTTTTCCTGATAATCCACATAAGTTATGTACAAGAAATTCTTCAAAAATCCACCTTCTCATAATGATCTTCATATTAATAACTTCAATTCTCACGAATGAAAGTTATTAATTGAATATCAGTATCAGTCCCGGCTGCCGCCACCGCATCCCGAATCCACCCGCATTTTCCGGGCAAAAATCCCACTTTACGGCTACAGACTATAAAAAGCCATTATGGTTCATTCTACTATATAATGATATAAAAATCAAGTAATACTATCAAAAATCCCCAAGATTGCGGTTGGAAGTAAACGTAAAAAAACGGGTTCTATGTCAATAGTTGGGGTAGGGACAAAAATATAAACATTTATGGATCGTGTCGGAGTTGTAACTCCGGCACGATTTTTACTTGTTGCAGAACAGAATTCGCTTTCTGAAATTACTGAAGTTACGCATTCCATAGCA